>JBAYYP010000024.1:0-29431 GCA_041672955.1 Arcobacteraceae bacterium | reverse complement strand
AGGCGTTCTTTTAACCCTCTTAAAATATGTATGGCTTCATTAACAGTGGGTTCCCCTACACTCACAGGTTGAAATCGTCTTTGAAGTGCGGTATCTTTTTCAAAATATTTTCGATACTCTTTAAGCGTAGTGGCTCCAATAGTATGCAACTCACCACGAGCAAGTGCTGGTTTTAAAATATTCGCAGCATCCATACTTCCCTCACTAGCACCCGCTCCTATAATCGTGTGAATTTCATCAATAAACAAAATTATATTTCCCGCTTTCTTCACTTCATCAATAACAGCTTTAAGTCGTTCTTCAAACTCTCCTCTGTATTTAGCCCCTGCTATTAAAGCACTCATATCAAGTGTTATAACTTTTTTATTTTGTAAACTCAAAGGCACTTCGTGAGCTACAATTCTTTGTGCAAGTCCTTCAACAATAGCCGTTTTACCCGTACCTGGTTCTCCTAATAATATAGGGTTGTTTTTGGTTTTACGAATTAAAATTTGCATCATTCTTTGAATCTCTTCATCTCGTCCAATTACAGGGTCAAGTTGTCCATCTATGGCTTTTTTATTTAAATTAATCCCGTATTTCTCTAAAGAGTCTAAAACATCATCACCACTTTGGCTCTCTATCTTAGCTCCCCCTCGAATGGCTTGAATCGTTTTTTTCAATTCACTAATATCCACATACTTAGCAACAACTTCTTTAAACACTTTTTGGTCTAAATTTGCTAATATCAGCGTATCAATAGCAATATATTGGTCTCCACTGCTTGACATTAAGCCTTCTGCTTTTTGCAACGCTTCAACCACACCTCTTGATATTTTAATATTATCTTTGGTCACAGTAGAAACTTGCGGCAACTTTCCTGCATAACTTTTAATATCCAGTTCAATTGCAGCTTTATCTTTATTCATTTTATTAAAGACTTGATTGAGTAAAGAGTTGGTGTTTGTTAGCAATGCCCATATAATATGGACAAACTCTACTTCTTGATTTTTATTATGTAACGCCAATGAAACCGAAGAATCGATTGTTTCACTGAGTTGATTGGTTAGTTTTTCGAATATTTTATTCATTTAGCACTCCTAGTATTTAATTGCTAAATTATTATATCAAGTTGAGCGATATAATGTCAAGTAACTTGTTAACATTTTTTGAATATGCTTTGCTTTATAATACTCTTTTTATAAAGGAATTGTATCATGTTATGTGGAATAGATGAAGCAGGAAGAGGTCCTATTGCAGGTCCTTTAGTTGTAGCTGGCGTTGTATTAAAAAAAGAGATTTTAGGACTTAACGACTCCAAAGTATTAAGTGAAAAAAAGAGAGAAGCCTTGTTTGATGAGATTGTTGAACACTCCATCCATCATATTGTTTTTACTTCCAATGAACTCATAGATGAAAAGGGTTTAAGTTACTGTTTAAAACACTCTATTAATGAAATCATGCAAACCATTCGGGCAAAAGAGTACTTAATGGACGGAAATACAGCATTTGGAATCTTAAATTTAAACTTTAAAATAAAAGCCGATGCCACAGTAAAAGAAGTCAGTGCCGCTTCTATTTTAGCCAAAGTTAGCAGGGACCGTTTTATGTGTTCCATTAACTCTACTTTTCCCCAATATGCATTTAGTAAACACAAAGGGTATGGTACAAAAGCACATATTGAACAAATAAAAGAGTTTGGATACTGCTCAATTCATCGTAAAAGTTTTAAACTTAAAGCGCTTGAAGAATGTTTAGAAACAATACCGTCACTCTTAAATTAGTGTGACAAAAATTATATATTTAAAAAATAATTTATACAATTTTTATAAAATGTGTTATACTTAGCTACTTTAGAACAATTTTTAAAAGGATAGACATGAAAATAATCTTATTTATTTTTGCATCTTTGATTTTTTTCACTGCTTGTCAGGAAAAAGATATTAATACTCAACGAAAAGAATGCCGTGAAGAGGGGAAAAAGTTTACTGTTAAAAAAGTATTTAATTTTCGAGACGGTAAAGAAGTAGAAAAAGGTGAGTGCAAATAACCTTTATTTGCACACATCCCCAATTTTTTTCTCAACTGAAGCAATTTTGCTCTTCATTCTGTTTTCATGATTTTGTCGAATATCAAATTTAAGTGTTGCATAGACTCTTTTGCACCCCAACTCTTCAAGTTTTTCATAACATTTTTGAGCCACACCCAAAGCTTCAGATATTTCTTTCGTTTCAATAATAGTAGCCATAGGCGTTAACTGATACTCAAATCCACTCTCTCTTATAACTTTAATTACTTCAGCCACATAAGCGCTTTTGCTCTCCCCATGATCGGTTGGGAACATAGACATTTCCAATAATACTGACATTTAAACCCCTTTATTTTATATTTACAGATTATTCGGTTATTTTACAACATATTATTAAAATTAAAGCATTTAACTTTAATAAGAGTTCAGATTCTTGTTTTGCTGTTATATTTAGATAAATTATTAAACGAAAATTCAAATGAATTTCGATACCATAAAATTTATAATATTACAGGAGAAAATATGCAATTAGATATAACTGCCGAAGTTTTACTTTTACAATTAGGATACACAAAATCAGATAACTCAATTTTACAAGCTCAAAAAATGATTGACAACACCAAAGGTTTTGAAAAGTTTGCAAAACATATTATTAATTTACACGACCATATCCAGAAAATGAATGCTTATGTAGGGCTTTCTAATAAAACAGACTATTTTAAAATAAAATGCGACCAAAATGATGCTGCTGAAATTTTGAAAGAGTTTCACCAAGAAGTAGCACACTGGAGCAATAAATATAATGTTGAAGTTAAACAATTAGACAAAAAACCTATTTACTACATTATAGGTACAAAAGAGCCATAAAAGCTCTTTTGTTTTTATTATTATTTCATAAACTCTCTTTTAAACCCATTTTAATATCTTCTTTTTACTTTAAAAAATCTCTCTTTTACTGTGGCAATAAGGATTTTTACCCGTTTTAAAATAGTAATCTTGATGATACTCTTCCGCTTCAAAAAAAGGCGTATTTAAAGTTGAAATTAGTGATGTAGCAACACGGTATCCTTTTGCTTCTAACTGCTTTATTAAATCTTTTAAAATAACTTTTTCTTCTTCTGTATTGTAAAAAATAGCACTTAAATATTGGCTTCCAATATCAGGACCTTGCCCGTTTGTTTGCGTAAAATCATGAATTTCAAAAAATAGTTTAGATAACTCTTCAAAAGAGATAATAGCATCATCATACTCCACTTTTACCACTTCTAAATGACCTGTTAATCCTGTACTAACCTCTTTGTAACTGGGACTAGGAGTAACACCTCCCATATAGCCACTAATAGCACGAACTACTCCATTTTCTTGTTGAAAATAGTACTCCACGCCCCAAAAACAACCACCTGCAAAATAAGCTTGTTTTATATTCATTTTTAAACCTTTATTAAAAGTATATCGCTTTAAAAGTTGCTATTTCTTCGTCTTTTTCATTAAAGAAAGTCAAGCTTTCACCTCTTATTTCATAAGTTTTTACATTTTGTAATACTTTAGCAAAAGCATCTTCTGTTTTAATATTAGGACACATCATTTTAGTGCTTCCTATATTTTCAAAACTAATATTTTTATTCTGCTTCTTAAAGCTTCCAAAAAAGCTATTACACCCTAAGTTCCCTATAACTGAACCTTTCGCTTCAAACTTTATAAATGGTTCTTTTTCAAAAACCTCAGCTTTTTTTCCATTTAAGCTAACTGCTTTAAAGTATGTGTTGGTTAAAGTAACATCTGCTTTTGCCGTTTGCTTAACATTGGTAGTAGAACACCCTACAAAAAACAGAGCTGCTGCTATGCTAACAGATAAAATAACTTTATTAATCATAATTTTCCCTTTCAATATAGTTGTAATTTTTTTACTTTTACAACGCTTTGTATTGTAGTATCTATTGCATTAGAAACAAAGAAAATAACTGTATAGCTGTTTATTTAATATTTCACCGAAACAAGTTTCGGCTTCCAAATATTTCAAACTCCTCTTTTATTTCTGTCACTGTTTATTGTAGTAGCCATTATTAAGATTAGTAACTCCTCTTCGGAAATCGAAATTTATTTCGGTCGGTGTAAGGAAAAAATTTGAAGTTTTAACTTGTTATTGAAGTTTTAATATCTCTCTTGAAAACTTGCAGTTTCCGCCTTTTACTTTTTAGTGGTAAAAAGTAACAAAAACCACCAACGGCTTCGAAGCCCTATCGGGTTCCTTCTCTTATTGTTTTTTATTTCTGAGTTACAAAACTCATATAAAAATATGCTTATGAGCATATTTGTTCTATTCAAACAGTTGTAACTCTTTTCCGAAATAAAAAACAAACGCTCAGCTTCTGTAGATGTTGGAATATGGGATAAGGTTATTTGCATATTTATTTGAGGAGGTTATGAATTTCTTATTTCTCAATTTGCAAAAGATAGTTTAAGCAAAAACAAAACCTCTTCGGAACTTGAAACTTGTTTCAAGCTTTTTGGAGGCTTGTTGTTGTTTCTGTTAATTTTGAATTTGAATTTTTTAGGGGTTGTTGTTGTTTTACTTTTGTTGTAGCTTTTGCCTGAAATAAATTTCAGGTTCCTAAGAGAGGTTTTTGGGGTTTGTATTTGGTATTTAAACTTTTCTTTTCTCAAATTACAAAAGATAGTTTAAACTATAGGTATTTAGATCTGCCTTTGATTCGGAACTTGAAACTTGTTTCAAGCTTTTTTGGGGTTGTTGTTATTTTTGCTTTTGTTGTAGCTTTTGCCTGAAATAAATTTCAGGTTCCTAAGAGAGGTTTGTTTAAACTATAGGTATTTAGATCTGCCTCTGATGAAGCTAAGATTTTTTGGTTTTTTTTCGGGGAACAGTTCAAACTGTTTGAGCAAGAAATGTGCTTTAATGCACATTTTTGTGAGTTTTTGAACGCAGATGCTGGAACGAAGTGACTAAATTCTGGTACAGACAAAATAAAACCAAAAAATCTTAGGGTCTGCTCCTTCATCATTTTCGGCAGTTGCTTTTTTGTTTCTTTTTTACAATAAAAAAAGAAAAAGGCGGAAAGCTTTGCTTTTCAAGAGCGTATTTAGCTATTAAATTATTTCACACTTTTCCATTTAATGCTTTTTATCTAAGAACATCTATATTTATTACCAAAATTAAGCATTGAACACTAAAAAATCAACCTACTTTAAAACAAATTCTTATTGCAGCTTATTATTGGTATGTTACTGTTTTTAAAATCTTTGTCATTTGTAATTAGAATACAATTATTTTCGCTGCATATTTGAACTATCACTTTATCAGAAAAATCCAGTTCATCTACACTAAGTAAAGAATAAATAGTACTTTTTGAATATACTTTTTCAACCACTTCAAATTTTTCTAAAATCTCAGCCGATACTATCTCATAAATATCTTCAAGTGCCTCATTTCCATCTTTACTATCTCTGTACTCTTTAAAATTAAAATCTTTTTTTGTTAAATTGAACTCTTTTAAGTACTTTTCATACTCTATTCGTATTGCTCTATTAACAAACTCTGATATAACTATGAAATCAACAGCATAAGTGTTATTTTGAGTATTGAGCTTTGAATACATCTTTGCATAGCTGGTTTCCCATGAAGTTCCTGTTGTCCAAAAAAGATATATTAAAATATTGGCATCAAAAAATATTTTTTTGTTGGATATATCTTCAATATTAGATGTATTATATCTTTTGTTCATCATCTTCACCCAATATTTTCTTGATAGATTCTCTCATTTTATCAGGGTTTTTAAAATATGCTTTTGCTGTAGATATAACCCTTTTTAAAAGTATTTTACCACTATTTGACATCTCTTCTATGGCTAAACTCTCTTTGAGTTTAGTATCTTCAAAGTTACCATAAAGTTTTCCTATAGCATTATTTAAAAAAGCAGAGGTAATTCTATCTACATTTTTAAAAGATATAAGTGCTTTTTTGTTTTCAAGAATTGCTCTTTCTAAAATCTTATAAACTTTGTCACCGTCTTCAGGAAGTGTACAATCGGCATAACCCACTATATTAAATACATTTATTTTTATTTCATCCATTTGTTTTATCCTTAAAATATATCACTACTATTTATTTCATCTGCTAATAAGTAAGATACAGTATCATTTGTTTTAAAAGTCATACTGATAATTGAGCCATCAAAATAATATTTAAGCTGCTGTATTGTTACAATCGTATTTGATAGTTCATAAAAAGCATCGCCACTTATAATTTGTATTTTACCTTTATTTTGTAAAATAAACTCTTTAAGTAAAGCAAGCCCTATCCCACCAGATACATTTTGTTTTGTAGTATGTCCATCTTCCATAGCCCATTTAATAGCATCTTTTGAACTTAAACTGTATCCTAAATTTTTTTCTATTCGTTTAGCAAATCCTATGCCTGAATCAACAATAGTAAAATTGAGATTATTATCTCTTGGAAAAAATTGCCCACAAGTATATATAAACTCCGTTTCACTATGAATTTTTGCATTTATAAACATCTCATGTATAGATTCACCTATTTTTTCATGCACGGCTTCACTCATTTTTGGAAGCTCATTTCTGCTCAATAAATCATTCTCTACATAGTCATTAAAATACCTGCTATCTGTAGTTTTCAATTTTAAATATTTGATAGTAGTATTGTATGTATCATAAATAGTATTAAATCCATAATGTTCTAAAAAGCTATTTTTTTGCAATATTTTTTGAATATTACTTGATACAGTTTTAAACTCAATAGTGTTTAGCCCATCATTAGTAATTCTGTCAAGGATAGCACCCAATACTGCACTTAAATTTGCATCAAACCATTCTGTCATCTGTAATTCTAAGGTTTCAAATATATCTTCTTTATGCGTATCGTATAGATTAAATAACTTGTTGTATCCGTCTAAATTGTTGTGTATATTTGAGAGTTGATAGCTTGTCATTTATTGCCTTTTTTATCTTCTAATTTCTATATTCATTTGCCAAACAAACACAAGTTTTTGCTAAATCTTTTAAATCAGCTTTTTGTCCGATTGCTTTTTTTAGGCTTTTATATTCAATGGTACTATTTTCGTATTTTGTTAAAGGATTTCTTGTGCTTATTATCATTTTATTTTTCCTTCATAAATTTAATCTTATTAAATGCAATTTTCATTATTTGAATATTTTTATATCTTATATTTAAATCATCGGCTATTCCATTTTTTATAAACAATTCAAATTCTTTATTATCAAACTTTGTATCAATAGTTGTTCGACCAGTTATAATAAAATAAATAAGTCTTGTTACAGCATAAGTTTCATGTTCTAATTTATAATTTTTAAATCCACCAACAATATTTAGTTTTGGGTCATTTAATGAACCTTTTAACTCACTATTATCACTTGTAAGTGTACTTTCTTTTAATTTCACTAGCCCAAAATCAGAAATTTTTACAACCAATAAATCATTGTCATATTTTTTTAATAAAACATTTGTAGTACTTATATCTCTGTGCAATCCTATACTTTCATGAATATATTCAAAAGCTCTAAATATTTGATTTATAATTCCTACTCTTTGAGAGATACTTAATTTTGTATTATTCTGCTCTATGTACTTAAAAAGTGTAATATCTGCATGCTCCATAATATATGAATTATCATCTTGATTATAGTTATAAACTTCTAAGATATATGGTGAATTTGCTTTTTTCATTGTTTCAAATTCAATTTTAAACCTTTCAAGTTCTTTTTCATTTAAATTTTTATTTGCTTTTTTAATAGCAAAATATTTATTGTAAAATTCATCTTTATATTTTGAAACTTTTGCATAAGAGCCTTCACCAATTAATTTTAAATTAATCTGTAAATTTTTTATATTAACTGTTGAACTCAAATAGAAAATAGGTCTAGCTTTGATTAAATTAATCTTGCTCAAATCTTCTGGAATAGCACTTCCACCACTTTGTAATAAAAAAGGTTCACATAAATCAATCACTTTCAAATAATTTTCTTCAATATAAAATGAATATAAAGAATTTTTAAGCTCATTATATAAATTTTTTTCATTATTGATAATACTAATTAACTCTCTGCTTTCATCTGCATTATAATGCCCATTAACATCAATTTTATAATTTAAAAACTCAAATAGATTATTAAGTTTAAAATGAAAATATGCAAATAAATATGCAAGATTATTATTATTAATATTTTTATAATATGGCAAAAATTTATTTATATCATTCTTACTATTATCATGGATACTATTGGCTTCTTGTTCTATAAAGATTTCAATAAATTCACTCATCACACGCCCTCCACAATCTTAATCTCATCTTCCGTTAAATCATAAAGTTTATAAACCATATTATCAATTTTTTTTTCATTGGAAATACAAAGATTTTCTAAATTTTCAAGCTCTTTTTTTAGTTTAATTTCTCTGTCAAAATTATCTGTTTTTGTTGCTTCTTCTAATAGTATTTTATAGTCTTTGATTTTATCTTTAAGTTCTAAAATCTCATCTACAAGTTTTATAAATGGTTGTTGTTTTTCTTTTTCTATTTTTGGAATTGGTATTTCTTTTAAATAAACTGTAAAAGCTCTTAATCCTTTAGCTCCTAATTGAGAAGATATAAAACCATAGTAATAATTTACAACTTTTGAATTTAATAAAGCAAATAAATATTTTGAATCAGTATCTATGAAATAAACTGTATTATTAAAATAATATCCCTCATTGTCAAATGTAAATGTTAATTTATTAGCAATATCAGGATAAACAATTTTAACTTTCTCAAACTTATCCAAATAAGCACAATTTCTAAGATTATATGGAGTTAATCCCTTATCTCCTCTTTTTTCTAATTTTTCATAATATTGGTCTAAATGTTCTTTTATATATGGATAATTTTCAATATTAAGGGGAGGATTATTATGTGAATTTATCAACCACTTATCAGCAAATTGATAACTATATTTTTCTATATCTCTGCCTCTTACAAGAGGTTTTATAATTTCAGCATTTTTCTTATCTTTTTTAATAAGTTCATTTTTTATTGCTCCATCTATAATAAAAGCTTCATTAAAACCCGTTTTAATTCCTATATAGAAATCAATATCCCATTCTTTAAGAGTAATTCCTATTCTTTCCATTTTATGTTTTATATTTAATTCTTCTAAAGATACAAAACTAAAACTTGATTTTGTTAAATCATTTTGTTTCATTTCATAAGCATTTATTAAATCAATATCTACAACTTTGAAAATAGGGTTATTATCTGCTTTTAATTTTTGAAATATTGTAATTGCACTATCTACTGTTGCATCTTGAAAGATTTTTACACCATTAAAATCTGCTATTTGCAAAATTGTTGTATTTTCTAAAATATACTCTCTTAAGTTTTCTCCATATTTTGCTCTAAAGAATTTATTAGAACAAATAAATCCTTTTAGTCCATTTGGTTTTAGCATATTTATAGCTAACTCATAAAAATATACATATAAATCAGCTGTTCCATTTGCTACTTTATATATTTTACTCAAAGCTTCTTTTTGCTCTTTTATTGCTTCTTGCCTAACATACGGCGGATTCCCAATAACAACATCAAAACTTCCCTCTTCAAAAGGCATATCTAAAAGCGAATTAGCACAAAGTATTTTATCCGCCAACTTCGTAAGCGGTCGCCCTTTTTGAGCTGTCCTTAACCACAACGATAACTTCGCAATTTCAACCGCATCTTCATTTATATCTACACCATAAAGATTGTGTTCTAGTACGCTTTCTTCTACTGTATAAGAAGCAAATAAATCCCCCATAAGGGCTAGGTCATTTTGTAGTTGTTTATGTTCTTTTATTAAAAATTCTAGAGCTTGATTTAAAAAAGCACCCGAACCACAAGCTGGGTCTAGGATTTTTAGGTTAAAAAGCCAATCTTTGTATATCAGAAGATTATCTTTTGTTTGCTGCTCTGTTTTGTTTAGTTTCTTTGGGTTTAAAGGTGAGGTTAAAACCTCACTTCCTATGTTTAGCTCATCTCTTTTTTCACTACACAATTTGCCTAAAGTGTTTTCAACTATATATTTGGTGATATATTCAGGAGTGTAAAACACGCCATCTTTTTTTCTTTTTGATTTTGTTTTATCAAAATTGGTGTTGTCTATATTTGCTTGTAACTCTTCTAGGTCTGTTAAACTTTGTTCAAAAATATGTCCTAAGATATTTACAGAAACTTCACTTTCAAAGTTATAGTCACTTAGTTTTTGGGCTTCCATATCTAAAAAAGTGTCATCTATTTTTAGGCTATTTAGCAGTTCATCTGTTGCAAAAAGTCCGCCATTGTATTTAGGAATACCTAATCTTTCATTTCCATTATTTACAGCATCAAAATAGAGTTTATAGTAGTCATACATAGTTTTGTCACCAAAACCGTCTTGAGCGTGTCTTTGTCGTATCTCTTTTATAATATTAGGAGCTACAAGCCCTCTGTCTTCTGCAAAGAGTAAGAAAATAATTCTGTCGCATAGTTTTTGTGTAAGTCTTAAAAGTATTGATTTATTTTGCTCATTATTTTTTACAATATTTTCAAACAAATGGTTTCTAAAAATTGAAAAATCTCTATACAACTCTTTTGAAATATTTTGTTCAAAGTTGGCTGTTTTTTCTTTTAGCTTTAAAGGAATATCCTCTTTTATGCTCTCATATGAAATAAGAAGATGAAGCTTTTTAAACTCCTCATAACTTAGAGTAAAAAGGTTAAATTTTTCATACGCAGTTTTTTTATCAATATAAAACCGCAGTTCATCGAAGTTTGAGATAATAATATATTTAGAGTTTGAGTGAGAAGCATGATAGTTAAACGCTTGTGCTTCAATTTTATCTAGGTTTTTGGTGTCTTGGGCTTTTAGTTCAATGACACCGACAACCTTTTCATTGACATAAATAACGCCATCGGCTTTTTTGCCATCGGTTTCATTTTTCTTTTCTCGCTCTAAATTGTACTTTGTGGGGTCTGTCATATCAAGCGTATAACCCAAACAAGACTCAAAAATATCTCTTAAAAAGCCATCTTGATATTTTTCCTCTTTTTGAGTTTTAATATAATCAACTTTTGCTAAAAAGTTTTGATAGGAAGCCCATCTTAGTGCTACTTGACTCTCATCTTGTTTAATACTATTTAATACTGCTTTTTGAAACATTGACAAAGCTATACCTTTAAAATATATTTATAATTGTAACTATTTTATCATATTAAAGTTAAGCTTTCTTTCATTTCATACTTCTATAATTTTCTAAACCCTATTATCTTTAATAAGCATTATTGTTTTATTTTCACCTAAAATTTTAACATCAAATAAATCTGTGGCTTTGATTAGTTCGCCCAGTTTTTTATAACCGTAGTTAATAGGCGAAAAAGAGGAGTTTTGGTTGATATACAGACCAACTGCTGCAATATTTGACCAACCGCTGTCATCTGTTGTTTGTTCGGCTGCTTTTCGCAAGAGGGCTACTAGTTTGGTGTCTTTTCTTAGTTGTATTTTAGTTAGCTTATTGCTGCTGGTACTCACACTTGCTACATCTTCTTTGGTGTAGTCAAAAAGTTTTTCTACATAAATAAATTGAGAACACGCATTTACAAACGACTCAGGAGTTTTTTCTTCTCCATAACCATATACGGTTAAGCCATTTGCTAAAACTCTTGTAACTACGGGGGTAAAATCACTGTCACTTGTAATTAAGGCAACTGCTTCTAGCTCTTTGGTGTAGAGTAAATCCATAATATCTATTACCATAGCAATATCGCTGGCATTTTTTCCTTTGGTATAAGCAAACTGTTGAATGGGTTTAATATTGTATTTATGCAACACATCTTCCCACCCTTGAAGGCGTTTGTCTTTCCAGTTTCCATAAGCGTTTCGTATATTAATTGTGCCATATTTTGACAAATCGTTAACAATGCTATCAATATATTTTGCACTAACATTGTCACAGTCAATTAACATAGCTATATTACTTTGTGGTGTTTTCATTCTTTTCCTTCAAATGTTAGTGAAACGGAGTTCACACAATGTCTTGCATTTTTAGAAGTAAAACCCTCACCTTCAAACACATGTCCTAAATGTCCACCGCAAGTTGCACACAAAATTTCTACGCGTTTACCATCTTTGTCTGGCACTCTTTTTACAAATCCTAAGTCATCATCAAAACTAGGCCAACCACAACCTGAGTTAAATTTTGATTCAGAATTGTATAAAGCTGTGCCACATTTTTTGCAAGAGAAAACTCCCTTTTCATCAAAGTCATTAAACTTTCCTGTAAAAGGGCGTTCTGTTCCTTTTTGTTCTATTACATACTTTTCATCATTTGTTAGTTCATTATATTTCATTTTCATCCTTTAACAACCCAATTTAATGGTTTTTTTCTTACGCCACCGTTTAGTTTTAATACCGTTTTAGTAAGTCATTTAAAATAACTGCTGTCATTCCCCAAATCACTTCACCTTTATATTTATAGACATAAACTTTATGTTTTTTATGCCCCCACGGTTTTTGATAGGTTTCGGGTAAGCCCAATTCATCTACAGGGAAATAGACCTCTTTATTGCCAAATTCATCAATATGAAAAGGCTTTACTTCACTTCTTAAATTGTATTCCATTACTTTATGATTTTTAAAATAATCTAAAGGAATTAACAAAGTTTTTTCCACTTCATTGGGGTCAATTTTCATCTTTTTTAGTGTTGATTCTTTAATTAACGCAATAAAAGGTTCTACTACCGCCCCAAATGTTGCTACCATAGTGTCTAAACGCCCAATTATTTTTATATCTTTTTTCTTAATTCCTAGCTCTTCTTTGGTTTCACGAAGCGCTGTTTGTTTGAAATTTTTATCAATTCCCTCTTCAAAGCCACCACCGGGAAAACAAATATCGCCCCCTTGTCTTATGTGCTTGGCTCTTTTTTGGAAAAGTATAAAATACTCCCCTTTAATTTTAACAAAAGGAATAAGCACAGCACTGTTAAAAAGTTTCTCTCTCCCCATAATATTTGGAGTTTTAGGCAAGTTTAAAAGCAGCCTTTTTAAATCTTTTTTTTTCATACACAAGCTCTTTTCATAACAATAATAATTATTGCTCCTGTGTGCTGAACATTATCATACTCATATCGAATATTTCTAATCTTTAATGAGCCATCCATATGTTTTTTCAAAATCTCTTCACACATATAAAGCCCTATTCCCGTACCTTGACTTTTGTGTTTAGTTGTAAAATAGGGTTCACTCACTTTATCTAAAATTTCTGTAGGAATTCCACCTGCGTTGTCTTTTATTTTAATAATTAAATCATCTTCTTTTTTATACGTACTTATAAAAATCATTTTACGCTTTATAGGTGAATTACCAAAGGCATCTTTTGCATTGTTAAAAATATTAATAAAAACTTGAATAAGCTCATTTTCAAAACCCATAACAACATGATTTTGAATATTCTTAATAATCTCTATCTCTTTATAATTTGAAGAGAGTAAATCCAAACTTTTATCAATTGCATTTTTAATTTCAAACTCTTCTTTTTGGTTTTGAGGCTTAAAAAATCCTCTAAAATCATCAATAGTAGAAGAGAGGTAGCTTGATGTTTTTACAATAATATCAAGTGTCTCTTCAAACTCTTCATCTTTTAAAAGATTCATCTGTTTTTGAAGTTTTAAACCACTAGCACCCGTAGAAATAATACTTAAAGGCTGTCTCCATTGGTGTGCAATGTTTTCAATCATTTCACCCATTGAAGCCATTTTAGATTGTCTTGAAAGCAGTCTGTCTTTTTTAAGATTTTTTTCTACTTCGTGTTTAATTTTATCTTCAAGTTGCATATTTATTGTAATAAGTTCTTTGGTCTTTTCTTCAACTTTACTTTTTAAATCAATATTCATTTTTTTAATAATCGCTGTCTGTATAAAATTGCTAATATTATTAAAAGAAATATCAATAGAATTTGCCACAACAGTTGCGTGTCGAACTCTTTTTCATACTGAATATACATCCATTTATTCAATAAATTCTCAATATTGTCTTGATCAAAGGTATTTACCGTTTTATTTAAAATATCAAACAATACAGGTTCTTTTTTTATAACACTTAAGCGAAGATTGTTAACTTCATCAAGTTTTCCAGAAATCTTAAGATGAGTGTGTTGTTCTTTTTGTATTTTATATAAAGAAGTAGGAAGAGGAGCAATGGTTGCAAAAACAGTTGAATTTGAAATCATATCAAACGCTTCATCTAAGGTATCTACATCTATAAAATTAAAGTTACTGTATTTTACTTTTAACAACTCTGAAATAGCATACCCTTTAACAAGTGCTATTTTTTTATTTTTTATAGCTAAAATATCGCTGTAAAAGGGTTGGTCATTTTGAGTAATAAAAACAAAAGGAATATGAATATACTCTTTTGTAAAATTCAAAAACTCTTTTCTTTCATCTGTCATTTGAGCTGTGGGCAGCACTTGGCATTTTTGCGTTTTTAGAAACTCTAAAGTTTGGGACATACTAACTGTTGGTACCACTTCAAATTTAACGTGTAACTCTTTTTCAAGAAGTTTTACATAATCTGAAACAAACCCTTCAAGTTTTCCGTTTTTAATCTCTGAATAAGGCATAGCCTCAGGAATAATACACATTTTAATAGTTTTATTTTTATGTAAATAGTTAATTTCATCCGATGTTAAATGAAGCGTATTAACAGCACCATTTAATACAAAATCTTTAATTTTAATTTGTTTTTCAACTAAGCCCATAATATTATATAAATCATAAATTCGTTGTAACTTCTCTTCTTTTATCTCACCTAAGATTTCCGTGTTAAAATAGGAAAGTTTTTTAAGCTCTTGTGCTTCAAAAATCAGTTCTTCTTTGCTTAAGTTTTGAGAGTTATATTTTTCAAAAATTAAATCTACTGTTTGTTCAATATTTGAGTAGGCGTATTCCCACCCTTTTAAAGAAGCTTCTTTAAAGAGCTTTACCGTTTCAAGGTCATTTTCAATCATTTTATTACTGGTATATAAAAAGTCGCTGTACAAATCAAAACCATACATTTTAGGGTCAAACATATTGTAACTTACGCCTAATTGATTAAGTTCAAAAGGGGCTTTAGAAACATATGCTGAAATAAGATCGGTTTGTTTATTAACTAAGTCTAAAATATTGTGTGAGTGTTTTAAAAATTCTACTTCTTCCAGTAAAATATTATGAGAACGAATCATTGCTTTTAAAGAGATTTCACTTGCATCATCAATTGTTGTCATGATTTTTTTAAATTTAAAATCATTAATAGTTTTAATACCAGACTCTTTTGTACTTAATAAAACCAAAGGAGTAGCTTGAAAAAGTGCATATAAAGCCATAATATCACGCTGTTTTGTGCGTTCTAGTATTAGTGTTTCTCGGCCTACTGCAAAATCGAAAACACCTTGAGAAACCTCTTGCGGAATATCTATCCCAAACTTAAAAGGTTTAATTTCAACATCTAAACCTACTTCTTCATAAAAGCCTCTCTCTTTAGCAATATAGTATCCGGCAAACTGAAACTGGTCAAACCATGATAGTTGAAGAGTAGCTTTTTTAAGCTCGTTTCCTAATAGTTGCATATTAAATAAGAGTAAAAAAAGAAATCCCACTATTGACATTTTAGGCAAGCATTTTCCTTCTGTTTTTAAAAAACATTATAACCAAAAAAAAGTTTAAACTTAATCTTGAATTTAGTTATTCGTATGCTCTTCTACCCACTCTTCATCTTGTCGTGGATCAAACTCAGGCATCATAGTTCCAGAAGCCACAGGAATATGTACGAACAGACTCATATTGGCATCTGGTACACGTTCTTGTGCTAATGAATACAGAGCTAGAAATAATCCTAAAAGTAAAAATAGTAAAAATATAATGTCATTATTAATATACTTAAATCCCAATCCAATAGTAATAGGTGCCACAAAAGAGCCTAACCCATAGGTAAACAATAAGGCTCGGCTGATTTCTACAATATCTTTGTTTTCATCAAGGACATCATTTGCCCGTGATAAACTCAATGGATAAATAGCAAAAATACTCACTCCCAGCAAAATACCCAACCCATATTTAAGCAGTTCAATATTAGGAAAAACAATAAACAGCAATGAAACAAATGCTGTAAAAAATCCACAAAACGCAATTAGTTTTCTTCTTCCATATTTGTCGGAAAGTTTACCAATTGGCCATTGAGAAACCAATCCACCCAAAATAGTTAATGACATAAAAATAGCTAAAGTATGAGTTGATTCAAATACATTTAAAATATACAAAGGCACCATTGTAAAAAAACCACCCACAAAAAACCCGCCAATAAAACTTCCTACTATTGCAAGAGGCACAATGGAATACAACTTTGGAAAACTGTAGTGTTCAAAGGGTTTTAAAGTGGGTTCTTTTATTCGTGTCATAGCAATAGAAATTAAAGAGAACAACACTAAAACAGAACCAATGACAAAAATAAAATATTTAGATTGTTCAGGAATAGTCAAAAGAAGCTGCCCTAACGCAGTTGCAAGATAAAAAATAATCATATAAATAGCCAACATTTGACCTCTTTGACTATTTTCACTCTTTTCATTGAGCCAACTTTCTATTATAATCAGCAAGCCATAAAAAGCAAACCCCGAAATAAATCGTAGAATTGCCCAAAAAACTTCATCTAAAAACAAAGAGTGCATTAAAAATGTAATTACCATGATAGAAGCCAAAGTAGAAAAACTTCGAATATGTCCAACAGTAGAAATGATTTTTTGAGAAAAAATAGAAGATGCCATTGCACCTAAAAAAAAGCCCGAATTAATTAACCCAATAGAAAAGTTAGAAGACCCTGTTTGCTTCAAATAAACACCAATATAAGTTATTATCATCCCATATCCAATAGCCAAAAAAGCAATAGCTAAAAACAAGGATGATATAGGAAGAACAGAATTTTTAATGTTTCTCATAGCAGTTAACCTTACATAAATTCAATAAATTCATTTGTGAAATAAGTTTCATATTATTTAATTAAAGGTTAGAAAGTGCTAAAAATGGATTCTATTTAATTTAATACGCTAAATTTTAATTTATTTTTTAAAAAAATATTGGCATTATAATAATTTTAAGAAGCATGTCTTTGTGGTTGGTAAAAAGAGAAAAATATTAAAAAAAAATATTGATAAGCGTTGATTAATAAAAAAGAGCTTGAAACCCACCTCTTTTGGTGAGTTTCAATGCAAGGGAGATGATTACATCATTCCACCCATACCGCCCATTCCTCCCATACCACCCATATCTGGCATAGCAGGTTTGTCTTCTTTAATATCTGTTACTGTAGCTTCTGTTGTTAGTAATAACGATGCTACTGAAACAGCGTTTTGCATTGCAATTCGCCCTACTTTTGCAGGGTCTACAATTCCTGCTTCAAACATATCAACATACTCACCAGTTGCTGCGTTAAATCCTAAATTTTCATTCGTAGAATTTTCAACTTCATTGGCAACAACACCAGCATCGTATCCTGCGTTTTGTGCAATTTGTTTAAGTGGTGCTTTAATTGCTCTTAAAACAATTGCTGCTCCAATTTCTTCATCGCCTGTAAGTGATAATTTTACTTTAGCAGCCGCTCTAATTAATGCAGCTCCACCACCAATTACAATTCCTTCTTCAACCGCTGCTCGTGTTGCACTTAGTGCATCGTCAACTCGGTCTTTTTTCTCTTTCATTTCAGTTTCAGTTGCAGCTCCTACTTTAATAACAGCAACTCCTCCACTTAATTTTGCCAATCTTTCTTGTAATTTTTCTCTGTCATAATCACTTGTAGTATTGCTAATTTCATTTTTAATTTGTCCAACTCTGGCTTCTACCGCTTTTTTATCGCCGCTTCCATCAACAATTGTTGTATTATCTTTGTCAATTACAATTCTAGAAGCAGTTCCTAGAACTTCAATACCACAACCTTCTAATGTCATTCCCATCTCTTCTGCAACTACTGTTCCACCTGTTAGTACAGCAATATCTTGAAGCATAGCTTTTCTTCTATCTCCAAAACCAGGAGCTTTAACTGCAGCTATATTTAAACTTCCTCTTAATCTATTAACAACTAATGTGGCTAGTGCTTCACCATCTACATCTTCTGCAATAATTAATAATGGTCGTCCGCTTTTATTTACTTGCTCTAAAATTGGTAACATCTCTTTTAAGTTAGATATTTTTTTATCGCATAATAGTACATAAGGGTTTTCTAACTCTGTTATCATTTTTTCAGCATTGGTAACAAAATAAGGTGATAAATATCCTCTGTCAAATTGCATTCCTTCTACTACTGCTAGTTCATCTGAAATACCTTTTGCTTCTTCAACGGTAATAACTCCGTCTTTTCCTACTTTTTCCATAGCTTCAGCAATCATTTTGCCAACAGTACTGTCACTGTTTGCAGAAATTGTTGCTACTTGCTCAATTTCGGTTTTATTAGCAACCACTTTTGATGCTTTTTTAAGTTCTACTAAAATAGCTTCACACGCTTTGTCCATTCCTCTTTTTAAAGAAATTGGGTTAGCCCCTGCAGTTACGTTTCTTAAGCCCTCTTTGAAAATTGAGTGAGCTAAAACTGTTGCAGTAGTTGTTCCATCTCCTGCTTGATCAGCTGTTTTAGATGCTACTTCTTTTACAAGTTGTGCACCCATATTTTCAATAGTATCAGCTAGTTCAATCTCTCGTGCAACTGAAACCCCATCTTTAGTAATAACCGGAGCACCGTATGATTTTTGTAATAATACGTTTCTTCCTCTAGGTCCCATTGTAACTTTTACAGCATCCGCTAACTTTTCTACACCTGCAAACAATCTGTTTCTTGCGTTATCGCTAAATATTACTTCTTTTGCCATTATTTAATTACTCCTAATACGTCTTTTGTTTCTAATATTAAATAATCAACACCCTCAAGTGCCAATTCTGTGCCTGAATATTTTCCAAATACTACGGTGTCATTTAATGCTATTTCTTTTACTTCCGTTCCAATAGCTACAACGCTTGCAGTTGATGGTTTTTCTTTTGCATTATCTGGAATATAAATTCCACTTGCAGTCTTATTTTCTACTTCTGTTCTTTTTACAAGAACTCTTAGTCCTAAGGGCTTAAAATTCATTATTGTTTCTCCTGTAAGATTTTATCATTTACTTTAGCACTCTTATTTTTTGAGTGCTAAAATTGTATTAAATTTTTGGATTTTTGTCAAGGGTTTGAGCGAATATGACTAAAGGATTAAATTTTTTATTGATGTCTGTATAAATAGTGTTCCAATAAGGGTTTTAAATTATTTTGCAAAATTTCATCAAAACTACTTAGCTGAACTTCACATTTTTTTGCTAACTTATTGGCACTGTTAATTGCACCATCAAGTCCTAAAAGATTTACAAATGAATTTTTACTCGCATCATTATTTGTAGTTTTCCCCGCTTCTAATGAGGTGTGAGTTTCATCTATAATATCATCTTGAATTTGAAATAACAAACCAATATCTGTTCCAAATAAATAAAGTTCCTCTTGTAATTCGTGAGGTAAGTTACAGATAATGGCTCCCATTTTAAGTGAAGCAGCTATAAGTTTTGCTGTTTTATGTGTATGTAAAAATTCCAACTCTTCAAGTGCAATGGTTTGGTTTTCAAAATAACAATCAATGGCTTGACCTATAATCATCCCATTTATTCCACCATCATTTGAAAGGAGTTGTATTAATTCAATTTTTACATCGTTGCTTAAAGGGGCATTGGCAATTAAGTTAAAACTATGGGTATTTAAAGCGTCACCTACAAGAATGGCAGTAACTTCGTCATATGTGGTGTGAAGGGTTGGATAACCACGCCGTAACGAGGCGTTATCCATTGCTGGCAAGTCATCGTGAATGAGTGAATACGTGTGTAAAAGTTCAACTCCTAGTGCAACGCTTAACGCATTTTTTAGAAGTAAACTTTGGTATGACTTTACAACAGAAAGTAAAAGCAAAGGTCTAAACCGTTTTCCACCTGCTTGAATCATCTCTTGCAAGGCATTTTCAAAAATAGGATGAAAACTTTTACTTTTTGGCAAATGAGTTAATAAATACTCTTCAAATAAAATATCTAGTTTCATAAAAGCTTACTGTTTTTGATTAAAGGGATTAAGACCACCCATCATATTCATTGCTAACATTTTTTTATTTTCATCAGCTTGTTTGATAACATCATTCATAGCACTCATTAGTAAAATCTGTAAAGAATCTTTATCTTCTAAAAGAGAGTCATCAATATGCAAGTTAATTACTTCAGAGTTTCCATTAATTGAAATTTCTATCATTCCACCACCAACTTTTGCAGTGAATATTTTGCTTTCATTATCTTCTTTTGATTTTTCTGCCATATTTTGAAATTGCTTCATCATATCGTTCAAATTCAGTTTACTTAAATCAACGCCTTCAAACATGGTCACTCCCTATTAATTCGTGAGTTACGCACGTAATATTATTTTCATCATCAACTAAAACTACCGTTGGCTTATAGTTTTCCAACTCCGTTTCATTATATGTTGCATAAGCAATAACAATAATTTTATCGCCAATTTCTACTTTTCGTGCAGCTGCACCATTTAAGCACATATCTTTGCTTCCTGCTTTGCCTTTAATCACATAGGTAGCAAAACGCTCACCGTTGTTGACATTAACTATCTCTACTTTTTGTCCAACACGAAGACAAGAAGCAGTCATTAGCTCCTCATCTATCGTAATTGAACCGACATAATTTAAGTTTGCATCAGTTACAGTTGCTCTATGAATTTTACTGTAAAGCATATCAAATGTCATCTACATTTTCCTCTTATTGTTTTAAGTTTACAGGTTCACCCCAAAATTGTTCAGGAATTAAAAATTCTTGCACTGGGTTTCCGCCTATAATATGTTCATCTACAATTTTATCTATTTTTTCCTTAGACAATTGTACATACATATGATGTCCTGGTTCAACTAGCATAACAGGTCCCATTTGACATCGTCCTAAACACGATGTTCTAATAGCTTGAACAGGTCCCATAACTCCTTTTTCCATCAATTGTCCTGCTAAATGATTAAATAATCCTTGAGTATCCTGATTTACACAACTGGGTTTTGGCATTCCTGGAGGTGAAGATTGCTCACATTTAAAGATATAAAAAGTTGGTTGTGGCATTGCTGGCATTTCCATGATTGGTTCCTTTAATTTAAGATAATTTTTGTCCGATTATAATACAAAAAAAGTTAATCAATTATAAAAAACTAAATTTAATAACAGATTAAAAAATTTCATACTATACTACTACGTTTTTACACACTTACCCTAAAAATTCAAGAAAAAAGGACAAAAATGAAAAAAATCTTAACTTTACTTTGCTTATGTGCATCTTTATTTGCTAAAAACCCCGTTGCTATCATGACAACGAATCAAGGCGTAATAGAAATTGAATTGCGTTCAGATTTAGCACCAAAAGCCGTAGAAAACTTTATCACTCATTCAAAAAATGGCTACTACAATGGGCTTATTTTTCACCGTGTTATTAAAAACTTTATGCTCCAAGGAGGAGATCCTACTGGAACGGGAAGAGGTGGTGAGTCTATTTGGAATAAAACTTTTGAAGATGAATTCGCACCCAATGCCGTTTTTGATAAAGAGGGTATCTTAGCCATGGCAAACGCAGGTCCAAATACTAATGGAAGTCAATTTTTCATTACAACAGTACCAGCTTATTGGCTCAATGGAAAACATACTATTTTTGGATATGTTACAAAAGGTATGGATATAGTTAAAAAAATAGAGAACACAAAAACTCTAGCTGGCGACAAACCAGCTGTTGAGCAAAAAATAATTTCTATAAAAATAGAAGAGTAACTCTCTTCTGTTTTTAACGAAACAATCTACTCATCATACCTTTATCACCAATACTTAGTACTTCTCGTTCTAACAGTTCTATTCGTCTGCTAGCTTCCTTGGCTTTCTCTTTCCAATATTCAAGTTTTTGGTTAAGTGTTGTTACATCTTCTGCAGATTCAATTTGAAGTAAGTACTCTTTATTTTGTTTTTCAAGCTCTTTTATTTTTGTTTCAAGATTGACTTTTACTTGCAAAACAGAGCGTTTTAATTCATCTTTTAAATCCTCTTTCTCTTCTGTTAACTTTTTTATTTCGAGTTTTAAATCTTGATTAGATTTGCTCATTTTAAAAGTAGCGGTGCTTCTTTCTTCGTTTAAACTGTTATTTTTTAACATCAGAATGAGTTTAGAGTTTATTTTTTTATTTTCTGTAGTAATTTTTTCTATATTATAAGATAATCGGTCTTTTTCCAAATCAGAGGTTGTTAAAAGTTTTTGTAAATCTGCTACTCTGTGATTGAGTTCATTTATAATAGCGTTGAGCTCAGAACTGGTCTCTTTCCCTTTTAAAAATATTTCACTTTTATCTTTAATCAATGCTTTTTGCATCTGTCTTTTTTGATTAACTTCAGAAGTAATATCTTTTTGAATAGAAATAGTACCTGTTATTTCTCCTGCATCATTATGTGTTGCAATAGCATAACAATCTACCACATAGAAATCATTAAATTTAGTTTGGTTTTTAACTTTTCCAATCCACGCTTCATTTCTAAACACCGTATCAAACATCTCTTGAATCAAAGAAATATCAGTGTCTTTATGTTTTAAACGCTCAAAAGATTCACCTATTAGTTCATCTGTTTCATAGCCTGTAATATCGCAAAATTGTTGATTAACGTAGGTGATATTTTTATTTATATCAGTTTTAATAACAATGTTATTTTGATCAATTACATCTTTATATCGCTCTAACTCTCTGTTTTGTTGCTCGATTAAAAACTCTTGATACAAAACATTGGCCAAATCATTCATAACCGTTAATAAATGCCTAATGTCAATAGGTTTAATAATATAATCATAGACTCTTAGTTTAATAGCATCCGCTAAATATTCGTTGTCTGAATACGCAGTTGCAAACATAATTGGCACTTTCGTATCAAATTTTCGTATCTCTTTAACCATTTCAATGCCCGTCATTTTTGGCATATTAATATCACTTAAGACAACATCAATATCTTCTTTATGAGCCTTATAAAGTTCTAAACCAATTTGCCCATCGGCTGCACTGTAAACAGTATCAAAAAAGTTTTCAAGTAAAGAACCTAGCTCATTTCTAATGTTATCATCGTCTTCTACATAGAGAACTTTTAATCGTTTTAAGAGTTTTTTATCAATAGACATTACATTTTTTCCACATCTACAATTAAATCAATAAATTTTATAAAATCAAAGGGTTTTAACAAGTAGTTTTTAACTCCTAGCTCTTTTGCTTTTTCTAAATATTGTGTTTCTGTATGCGCTGACATAACAATAACAGGAATAGACCATCCTCTTTTGTTCATCTGCTCAACTAATTCAATACCATTCATTAAAGGCATGTTGATATCCGTAATTACTGCATCAATATCGTCATTATTTTCTAAAACTTTTAAAGCTTCTTCTCCATTTCTTGCTGTTAAAAAATTACTTTGCAATTTTTTAAGTGTCTCTTCAATAATGGTAATTAAATCCTCTTCATCTTCAACAAAAAGTAATTTAAGATTTCTAAGTTTTTGAATTTTTTCTTGCATTAGGATTCTTATATATCCATCAATTCATCTTTATGAACAACGCATTCAATATCCATAATAACTAACATTTTGCTGTCTTCTAGTCGTACAAAACCTTTTAAGTATTTTGAAGGAATAGCCGAACCTAAGTCTGATACAGGTGCTAAATGATTAATGTTTAGTCGTTGAACATCGTCTACTTTATCGACAACAATTCCTATCATTCGTTTATCTTGAGTAATTACAGCAATTACCGCTGTGTTGTCATTGTATACAATCTCACCAGTTCTAAATTTGATTCGAATATCTAAAACAGGTACTACTTCTCCACGCAAGTTAATTAAACCTTTAACCCAATCCGTAGAGTTAGGAAGCGTTGTAATAATAGTAGGATAAGTTAAAATTTCTCTGATTTTCGGCAACTCAATTGCATATTTCATACTACCTAATTCAAATGTCATATACTCAGATGTATTGGCATAATCTACTTTTTTCTCTTCTTTAGTATTTTCCATGAATATCTCCTTTATTTCAACAAATAACGTTTATAATATTTTTCTTTTTTAATTATTCCAAAATGGTATTTATTATACGAAATATTCTCTTAAACCTTAGCCACTATATACATAAAATGCTTACTTTAAGGGTGTTATTTTAAGCACTTTACTCTCAACACTTACATTGGCGTTTTCTAAAAAAATAATATCGTTGCACTTTAACTCTTCAAGGGCAATTATTTTGTTGTCTTTTGTAGCTTGAACAAACCCTTTTGAAACTCTTTTTTCAGGATGATTTAGAAAAAAAGCATTGTTTAAAAAGCTAATTTCTTCACTTTTCTTATAAAATATTTGCATCATCATTTGATTTAATTTTTGAGATAAATCTTTAATATTATCTTCCATAAACTTAAACTTATTTACAAAGGAATTTTGCTTAAATGAACTTATTAAGTGGTTTAACTCTTGCATTTTATTATTGAAAATAACTCCAAAAGTTTTACTGTAATCATCTCTTAATGTGTCTAAATATATCTGCATTTCATTCATATCAGGCAGTGCCATTTCCATTGCATTTGAAGGAGTTGCCGCTCTTAAATCTGCTACAAAATCTGAAATAACAAAATCACTTTCATGTCCTACGGCTGAAATAATAGGAGTAGTGGCATTAAAAATAGCAGTTGCAACTATCTCTTCGTTAAACGCCCACAAATCTTCAATACTTCCCCCACCTCGCCCAACTATAATAATATCTGCACAAAGAGCGTCTGCTTTTGCAATTGAAGCTGCAATATCTTCTTTGGCTCCATTTCCTTGGACCAGTGTTGACACTAAAATAAGTTTTACCAACGGCCATCTGTTTTGAGCTATTTTTTTCATATCTTCAATAGCAGCACCGGTACTTGAAGTTACTATTGCAATGATTTTAGGAAATTTGGGAATCTTCTTTTTTTGTTCAGGATTAAAGTAGCCTAACGCTTGTAACTTCTTTTTAAGTTGTTCATAGGCAAGAGCTAATTCTCCCACACCAAAAGGTTCTATTTTTTGGCATAAAAGTTGATAATTTCCTCTTGGTACATAAACAGTTAATGCCCCAATTATGTTTATTTTTTGACCCACTTCTAAACGAAATTTCATATATTGGGCGTTGCCTTTAAACATTACACATGAAATAGTTGAAGTTTCATCTTTAACAGAAAAATAGATATGTCCCGAAGTATGATAGGTTAAATTTGAAATTTCTCCTTGAACATAAATAGAAGAAAAAGTAGTTTCTAAAAGAGCTTTAATCTGATTATTAAGCTCCGATACACTAATCGCTTTATTCATATTTTAGAGTTTTTTAGCAATAAACAGTGTTGAGATATTCATTGAAAACCCTTTAACATATATGGGTTCTAAACCTGCTAGTTTAAGCTCACTGCATAAGTTTTCCGTGGTTAAAAATTCATCAATTGAGTTAGGTAAATAGGTATATGCCTCTTTATTTCGGGAAATCATTCCCCCAATTTTAGGCAAAATTTTATTCATATAAAAATCGGTGATATGGTCAAGCACACTCTCTTTTGGATTTTTTGTAAATTCTAAAATTACCAATAAACCATCTTTTTTAAGGACTCGTGCAAACTCATCAAACGCTTTTTGTCTTTCCACCACATTTCTTATACCATATGAAATAGAAATAATATCAGCAATGCCCTCTTCAAAAGGCATACTTGCAGCTCCTGAGACAATAAACTCAACATCGGGAAGCTTCTTTTTAGCCACTTCCATCATACCAACACTTGGATCAACGCCTACAATATTTTTAATTTCAATATTGGCTTTTTTAGCTGTTTTTTTCCAATAATCAATCATATCTCCCGTTCCACAAGCAACATCTATGATTTTATCAAGTACTTTCTTGTCGTAAAACGAATATGTTAAATTACACGCTTTATTTCTCCATGTTTTGTCAATACCCATGCTTAGCACTCTATTTGCTACATCATAAGTCCCTGCAATTTCGTCAAACATTGAGACAATTTTTTCTTGTTTTCCCATTCTAATTTCCTAAATCTTATAAAATATATTTTCCTGCAATTAACCCTAAAAGAAAGCCAAAATTAATAGCTACTAAGAGTTTTAACACGGTTAGTTTTGAACTCATGGAAGGCACGATTTCTAAAATAAGTTTTTGTTGCCGTAACGCTTCTGTAAAACTTTTTGAAGACTCTTCTATGTCTTTAACTGTTTTTTGTAAAGACAATTCAGTTAATTCAATTTTGTCAACAAGCTCTTTGGCTTGCTTGAAGCTCATATCGCTCATTTTTTAATTTCAATCCATTGGTCGAGTTTTGCAAAAATTTTATACAGCACATCAATTGTATAATCTTTTGATTCTGTTTGCATTCGTCTGAAAAAAAGATATTTTCTGGCACTGGCTAAATCGCCTAACTCTTTTGCTTGTACAGCTTTTTGTGCAAAATCAGTATTGTTAAATGCCATTTCCCAAACTGTACTTCCTAAATATCTGCTAATAGTAATAACTTTATCATTTTTAACAGGGAAAAACTTAGGATCTTTAACAAAATCGCAAATAACGGAATCACTGTTTAAATATTTGTGTCCAAAAAAGTTAATAAACTGTTCTTCAATATAATCAGACTCCATGTTAATAGCACGATTTAAAGCAAAAAATATATTTTTTTCTGCATTGGGTTCAATTTTTCTAATTTTATTCATAGTGCTAATGGCATTTTTACCGTCAAGTTCGCCATCGCCTAAAGGAATAATCCATTTAACATTATTATATGTACCTATTTTTTTAATCTCATCAAGCACTAAAGAAGAAGTTTTATTTCCGCCAACATCAACAATAACTTCGTGATTGTCATCGGTTAAAATAAGTTCATCAAGTTCGGTGAGTCTGTTAGTTCCTAACATTCTTTTATTTACAATGTCGGTTCTTGTAAATGATTTAGAATCATTATTCTCATCATCTATTTCAATATAGGTTATTTTTTTACCATGTTTTTTATATAAAAAAGGTGCTATTATTTGCATAGCAACTGTAGATTTACCTACACCACCTTTTGTTTGTGGAATAATTATCATAATTTAAACCCTTGGATTTTGTTTCATAAACTCTACAATTTTACCGTGAAATCTGCAATATATTTTATTTAAAGTAATCTCATAGCCATAAAGTTGGACTATTTTATCGAAATTTTGATTAATTCCATATTCACACCAAAGTTTAAGTTCTTCATAACTATTAAACTCTAAACCAAAAGATTTTAAGAGTCTGTGGGTATATTTATCCACAACCATCTCCTCTTTTTTACAAGCGTATGTCAAAATAGAATCAGCACTCTCAGGACCTATCCCTTTTTGTTCCAGCAACCAACTTCTGTTGACCTCCAATTGAAATTTTTCAAAATTTTCAAAGGTACTTAGAATATTTTTGCATAAAATAATTAGTCGAATAGCTTTTTGATTTTTAAATCCACTAGGAGTTATAGCTAAAGTAAGTGCCGCTAAATCGGCATTGGCAATATTTTCAAGTGTTACTAAATTACTCTTTTTAAGGTTTGCTAACGACGTTTCAACATTTGTCCATTTGGTATTTTGAGTTAAAATAGCGCCTAAAACGGTTTCGAAGGTTCCGTAATTTGGCCACCAATATTCGCTTGAGTTCTTAAGTAGATTTTTATTTCTTAGAAAAAACAAAAGCTCATAGCTGTCAGTCAAATAAAGCCTTTGTAATTATGGGGTCTTGAATATTACAATAAGATTTTACTTTAAATGCCTCAATAGTTTTGCCCTCTTGAAACTCCATTACAATAAATTGAAAAATAGATTTACACGCATTAGGAACTTTAAAATGCCCGTTTAAACCCGTGGTTGCTCTGTAAATTGGCATACATTCGTCCATACCAATAACATTATCACGGCACCCTGTTAAACCAACATCACTTACATAACAAGTGCCATCAACTACTTCTAAATCATCCGTTCCTATATGCGTGTGCGTCCCACAAATGGCGCTGACTTTGTTTTTAAACATCATCATCATAATCCGTTTTTCACTTGTAGCTTCCCCATGAAAGTCAATAAAAATATTCTTTATGCCTTCCTCGTGAAGTTTTTGTATAAGTGCGGTTGCCCAATTAAAACTGTTTTCTACATGGGGCATGGCGTACATTCCCATTAAATTAACCACAGCTAATTTTTCACCTTGAATTTCTACAATTTTAACGCCACTTCCTGGAACACCTAAAGGATAATTATCAGGTCGTAATACCCTTTTTGTTGCAAATAAAGCATGTATGTCTGCTTTTTTATCAAAAGAGTGGTTACCTCCTGTAAACAAATCAATCCCTACTTTGAAAAGCTCTTCCGCATTTTTAAAAGTAAGTCCAAATCCATGACTGGCATTTTCACCATTGGCAATAACAAAATCAAGCTTAAACTCTTTTTTAAACTCTTTTAATTTATCACGTACTATTTTTCTTCCCGGACGGCCTACTATGTCGCCTATAAAAGCTATTCGCATTTTTTTAATCTCACTTCAAAAACAGCTCCATCTTTACTATTAAAAGCTGTTATTTTTCCATTTTGTTGTTCTATAATTCGTTTAGAAATACTTAGTCCAACACCCATTCCACTATGCACTTTAGAAGATTTAAACGGCTCAAATAAAGTTCTAAATATCTCTTTTTTAATTCCACCTGCGTTGTCTTCAAGTGAGACAATTATCTCATCGTCTTGTTCTTTTAAAGTAATTTTCAGAACTCTTTTTTCGTAATCAAGAATATTGCTTAATTCATCTAACGCATTATTTATAATAACAATCCAAACTTGTTCAATTCGTTGTTTTTGTATTAATGTCATAAATTGCAACTCATTTTTATTGATATTATCAATATCAAAAAGTTTTTCATTGAGATATATTCTTGAAATTTGTTTGGAACGATTAAAGGTCATGGTTAATGCGGTTATTATAGTTGAATAAATATTTACCTTCTCTTTAACCTCGCTCGAACTCTGCGAGATTTCTCTCATAGACTCCACAATATTTGCAATTCTGTTAATACCCTCTTTTATACGCACACTGTCTTCTTGCATACTCTTTTTTATTTGACTTTCAGGTAGGTCATCAATATCATACCCCATCATTTCAAAGTTTCCTTTAATATACGTAAGTGGCGTATTAATCTCATGCGTAATACCAGCTGCTAATGAGCCAATAGATTT
>JBAYYP010000023.1:0-29442 GCA_041672955.1 Arcobacteraceae bacterium | reverse complement strand
CATTTATATATCCGTGCATATTTCGCTCAATTATATTTTTACTCATATAAAGTCCAATTCCTGTTCCTTGCGTTTGGTGTCTTGTTGTGAAATATGGCTCAAATATTTTATCAATAATCGCAGAATCAACTCCACCTGCATTGTCTTTTATTTTAACCAGTGCATAGTGATTTCCATCTTTTATCTCTATATCTATTTTTGGGTTTTTAATTTGCCGTTCTATTAAAATATCTTTTGCGTTACTTAAAAGATTTAGAATTACTTGAGAATATTCATTTTTGTAGCCATTTATCTCTACATCTTGAGTTATGTGAAAAACTACTTCTATTCTATGTGCTTTTAGAGATGATTCTAAAATAAAATATGCATCTCTACAAGCTTTTTCAATACTAAAAATCTCTTTTTCACCTTGTGGTTTAAAGAAGTTTTGAAAGTCTGAAATAGTTTGAGACATATAAGAGGTAAGTTTATTTGCCTCTTTTATTTTATTTTCCATATACTCTTTTGTAAATTTATCAAAATCATATGTAACTTTCATATTCATATGAATTGCAGATATTTGTGCAAGTGGCTGTCTCCATTGGTGTGCAATATTTCCTATCATTTCTCCCATAGAAGCTAGTTTTGATTGTTGAATTAGTATTTGTTCTTGCTCAAGTCGCTTATTTATCTCTTCTTGTATTTTAAACTCTAAGTTATCTATCATATTGTTTATCACTATTTTTAGTTCATTTAGTGCTTCGTTATTTGTATCTTTTGTAAGCCTAGTTCCAAGATTTCCTTGCTCAATATTTTCAAGAACTTTTGTTGCATTTTTAATAAACTCTATATTTTGTTCAATATTATTTTGAGTAATTGATACATTTTGATTTATGATTGTTGCCATTTGATAGAATTCATCTTTTGACTCTATTTCTATTTTTTTTACGCTCTTTTTTTTATGATTTAAATAATCGAAGAAATCTTTTAATCCATTTTGAACAGCGTAAATTGAAGTAATAATATTATTTGAAATCAGCCATCCTATAATTGTCGAGATTAAAAGAATAAAAACTATTGATATAAGTGTTTGTATTTTTATATTTTTTTCTTCAATAACTGCCTTATTATAAGCTATTGTTGAGTTATTTAAAGAGTTTGTTTGTATTTTCAAAAGTGCTTCTAAAATGAAGTTAAATTGTTGTCTGCTTGAAGTTGTTTCATTTATATAAGCAGCCTCTTCAAAACCATCGTTTAAATCATTTTTTATCTCTTGAATTAGTTCCTTATATGAATTCCACATTTCAAAAATATCATTTTTTTCACGACTAAATTGTTCAAATTCTAAATCTAAATTTTTAATTAAACTATTTAAATCATTGTCAATATCTACTCTTAATGCTTTATTTGGTGCCATTACAAGAGATTGTGTTAGTTCCCTTAGTTTATAAAGAGGAGATATTTTATTGTTTTGAAGCTCTAGAACTTCTTGAGAACTACTGTGAACTTCTTTTAAAGTCTCTTTATTTTGTTCACTTATATATATAGATTTATATGCCAAAATTCCAATAGATAAACACAAAATTAAAAACAGTATTCCTAGTTTGAACTTTATATTTATATTATTTATTAGTTGCATTTTATATTTCTCACTTATTATACTATTCAATTATTCTTTGAGCTTTCATTGATTTCTTAGAGTTTTCATCATACTCTTTTTCATCTCTTAAAGACCAATGATTATTGCTAATTTGCATCTCCCAAAGAGGAATAATTCCACCTTGATATGGAGTATAAATAAGCTCTTTATTAACAGCAATTACTTTGTTTGGAGATGGAACACTTAAAGTATATGCCATGCTTTTTGCTCTATGAAGTATATTTTTTGTAAGTTCTTCATACTCTTTAGTTCCAACTTTTGAAACAAAATATTTTTGAATATACTCTTGCATTAAATCATCTTTTCCAATAGTCGACCAAGCACTATTTTCTTCATAAATAAAAAACACAGTCCATGGATTTTGATAATACCAGTCATCATCTCCCCAAACTAGTAAATCCCAATCTTTTGTATTTTTATTTGAGTTTGTATTTAAAAGCTGATTGTAAATATCTTTTTCACTATTTGTGATTTTATAGTTAAAAACAACTCCATATTTTTTTAGTTGAAACTCAATTCCTTTTAGTAAAAACATAAACTTATCTTGAGTAAATATATTTAGTTTTAATCCTTTTAAATGCTCAAATATCTCATCTTCGCCCATTTTTATCTCTTCAAATTTATAGTTTTTTGCAATTTTATTTACAATAGAATAATTTAAAGATGCTGTAAATGGCGAGATTTTTCCCTCTTTTTTATATACAAAATTCAATAAATTTTCTTGATTTAAAGCTTGATTTAATGCTTGTCTTATATTTTTATCTTGAAGATTTTTATTTCCGTTTATAAGATTGAAAAATATTACAAAATTATCTGTTGATTTTGAAACAATTAGTTTGGCATTTGGTGAGAGTATAATGTCGAGTTTTTTATTAAATGGAATTGGTACAAAATCTAGTTTTCCTTCAGACTTTGTGATATCTTCTATTGCAATATCTATATCATATTCCATATAAGCGGTGATTGATTTGATTTTAGGAAACTCTTTATTCCAATAATATGGATTTGCTTCAAGCTCTAATTTCTGAGTTTGAGATTCCCCTACTGCAAAACCTTCTTTTAAAATATAAGGTCCCATTCCAAAAGCACCTGCTGCTTTATTTGCAGTTCCTGTCTCTTTTCCTATTGGTTTATAAGTGTCTAAATACTCTTTTGTATAAAAATATATTCTTGCTAAATCTGTTAAAAACATCTCATATTTTTGTTTTAAAACTATTTTAAATTTGTATTTATCAAGAGCAATTACATCAAAATCTATTTTGTCAATATTCGTATATAAAAAAGGATGTTTTTTAAAATAATTTAGATTATAAATCACATCTTCCATTGTAAAATCTTGCCCATTTTGGAACTTTAGATTTTGCCTTAATTCAAAAATATATGTTAAATCATCAACTCTTTCATGACTTTTTGCAAGTTCATAAACCCAAGTTTGTTCATTATCATAAGAGCGAATTAATCCTGAGTTTGTAGCTTTTGCAATATATGAGTAGGGAATTGATGGTAAAAAAATATTTATGTGAGATTTTGGATGCAGTTGTGGGGCTATATTTTTTTGACTTTCATCTTCTCTAAATTCAAATTTTGGAACTATGTGATTTTCACAAAATGATAAATTTACAAAGCATAAAAGCATAAAAACTATTTTATACAAAACGGTAACCAACACCTGATAGATTAAATATTATATCTGTGGGAAGTTTTTTTCGTAAATTCCGAACCAATGACCTCAACGCACTATCAGTCATAACATCATCAATCCAAACTCTGTTTTGTAGCTCTTCATAACTTACAATTCTATTTTGATTTTGAATTAAAAGCTCAAAAAAACTAAGCTCTTTTTTGTTTAAAAGAATTATTTCTTTTTTATATTTTAACTCTTTTTTATCATAATCATAAGTGTAATTATTATCAATTTCTAAAACAATATTATTATTAAAAACTATTGTATCAAGGCATTTTCTAAATACATCAAAAAGAACATCAAGCTCAATTGGTTTTACAATATATTTTTCCATTTTAAGCTCAATTGCTTGTAATAAATACTCTTTGTCTGTGTGTGCTGTTATCATAATAATTGGAACTGTTTTGTCAAGTTCACGCACCTTTTTTACAAAATCAATTCCATTTAAAATAGGCATATGAATATCTGTCATTATAATATCAGGCTTTTTTTCTAAATATAACTCATAAGCTTCTTGACCATTTGATGCTTCAAGAACTTCTTTTACATAATAACTTAAGCTATCAGCAATATTTTTTCTAATGCCTTCTTCATCTTCAGCATAAAGAAGAGTCAAACTTTTTAGTTTTTCAATTATCTCTTTAGCCATCTTCTCTTCCTTTTGCCTTTATTTCATCTTTTATTTTTTGTCTGTATTAAATCCATTATTTGCATTTGCTTTTAAATATCTTGCTAAATAATCAGCCTCATCATCATAAAGTTGTGCGAAACCTTTCATCGTTCCTAAAATTGCGTCCCATTCAAGCATGGTATGCTCTTTTGGTAGATGAGAAGCGTGGCATTGTGTACACATTTCATAATAAAACTCTTCGTGCTCTTCCCAAACTTCCTCAGCATCTTTTGTTAAATAACCTTTTTCAATTATAGCTTGAAGTTTTTTTTCTTCGCCATCTTTTCCAAAAGATTTTTTATCATTTGACGTCATTAAAAGAGATTTATCTTTATTTGTATAAAATTTATCATCAAATGAAATTCCAGAAAACTCGACTAAAACATTTTTATCATCTATAGCTTTTACAACTGTTACAGCTGTTCCTATATAAATAGTAGCTTTATTGTTGTCTATTGTAACATCTGTTGTTTGAAAAACAAACATACTGTTTTGACTAGCTTGCGAAAAAGTACCAAGCACAATTAAAGTTATTAATAGTTTTTTAAAAATCGTTTTCATCTTAAGCTCCTTTGATTTTTGGTGGGTTATATGCTAAATTCGGACTCATTACATCTATTTTTCTAATTGCTACTAATGTTGAGTTAGCAGATGTTGCATTTGTCATTTGTGATGTTGGTCTTGATGATGTTAAAACATTTACTTGACCTGAATTACATCTTGGTTGTTTTTGCGAAATATCTTCAGGGCTATACCAAGCTCCTTCTTCAATTGCAGCAACTCCATCTCTAATTGTATTTGTTACAACAACACCTGCTAGAATACTTCCTCTATTGTTGTAAACTTCTACAACTTCACCATCACGAACTCCAAATTTTTTAGCATCATTTGGTGAAATTCTAATAGGCTCTCTTCCTTGAACTTTATGAACATTTTGAACCCAAGTATTATCTAATTGTGTATGAATTCTATAAGTTGGGTGAGGTGAAACTAAGTGTAGTGGATATTTTTTCACTAACTCTTTATTTCCTAACCACTCTTTTGGCTCAAACCACATTGGATGTCCTTTAAAGTCATCATATTTATAACTTGCAAACTTATCTGAGAAAATTTGAATCTTTCCAGTTTCAGTTTTTAAAGGATTATTTATTGGATCTTTTCTAAACTCTTCGTGTCTTACATATTTTCTAGCTTCGTCAGGAATTTCATAATGAACACTTCCTTTATCCCAGAAAGCTTCAAAAGTAATATCCATTTCTCTTTTTGCATAAGATTTTGAATAAAGACCTTCTAACCAATCTTTTACTGTTCTATCTCTTGTATATTTTTTCTCTGTTCCTAATCTTTTTGCTAAAAGTGTAAATATTTCATAATCATCTTTTGACTCATAAGCTGGTTTTACTACTTGTTTCATAGCATATATTCTATCATTTGAATATGACATTCCAGAAGCTATATCATCTCTTTCAAGTGTTGTAGTTGCAGGAAAAACTATATCAGCCATTTTAGCTGTTGGTGTCCACCAAGGCTCTAAAACAACAATAGTATCAAGTTTTCTCATGGCATCTATTAGCTCATTTACATTTGGTTGGTGTCCTATTGGAGAACCTCCAGCACTTAACATAAACTCAACTTTTGGATAAGTAATTACTTTTCCTTTATATGTAACTGTTCCACCTGGATTATTAATCAAATCACTCATTCTTGAAGCTGGAATTGTAAGATTTACAGCTCCACCTTTTCCTTGAGAAATTCCTCCAACAGTTCTTTTTCCTGAAGCTGCATCTCCACCACCTTCATAGTGCATAGAAAATCCAAATCCACCACCAGCAAGTCCAACTTGACCAATCATTGATGCAAGAGTAATTATAGACCAATCTACTTGTTCACCATGTTCAGCTCTTTGCATTGCCCAGTTTCCAGCTATGAAAGTTCTATTGCTTACCATTAAGTCAGCTAGTTCTTCCATTTTCTTTGCAGGAACTTCTGTTATTTTTTCAGCCCATTTAGTAGTTTTATCAATTCCATCTGTTTTACCTAAAAGATATGGTAAAAATTGATCAAAACCATGAGTATATTTTTCTATAAACTCTTTATCATATTTTTTTGATTTATATAAGTAGTTCATCATTGCCATCATCATAGCAACATCACTTCCTGGTCTTATTTTAATCCAATCAGCTTTGAACTCTTGTCCTGTTGTTGTATAAATTGGATCGATTAAAATCATTTTAATTCCAGCTTTTTTATACTCTTCATATGCATCATAACATCTATGATTTGGTACAGAAAACCCAGCTCTATTTGTTTTATATAAATCAGCTCCCCATAAAACCATTACTTTTGTATTTGCAATAATTTGTTCGTGTGCTGTTTGAATAGAATAAACTTCCATGTCTCCAACAACCGTTGGATTAACAGGACCAGCAGCACCATTTGAATACTCACCAGCAGTGGCAACCGCACCACCAATTTGGTTGAAGAATCTTCCTGCAAGAACATTTGGTTTAAAAGCACCTGGATGTGACCAAACACTATAAGAAGCATTATATAAAGCTTCATTTCCACCATTTTTTTGTGCTTTTTTAATAGCCTCAGCTGCAAGATCAAGAGCTGTATCCCAAGATACTCTTACAAACTCTTCTTTTCCTCTTAAAGATCCGTCTCTTTTTCCCTCTAGATAAGATTTTCTTACAACTGGATATTTCACTCTTGAATCAGTCGTAACTCTATCAGCTAAAGCTCTTGTTAATACTGTTGGGTTTGCATCTGAATCTAATTGTGAAGTAATATCTACAATTCTTCCTTCTCTTACATGGGCATAAAATGCTCCAAAGTGAGAGGCGTGTGGAATTTTTACAGTTCTTTCCTCAAAAATACCAGCAACTGCAGCACTTGTGCTTCCACTAATTGCTAAGGCTGCTGTTCCAAATGCCCCTTTTTTTAAAAAGTCTCTTCTTGAATTTTTCATCTTCATTTCCTTCATTGGATTTGTTATGAAAGAATAGTATCAGGAAAAAATGGCAAAATAATCGATTAAACGAATATTATCTTTCGATTTTTTTGCCTTATTTTTGAGTTATGCTTCCAAAATAAGAAAAATTCAATATATTAAGAGGAGTTAATTTATGAAAAAAATTAGTTTAAGCATAGCAGCCATTGCAACTATGACAATGATGAGTAGCTTAAGTGCAAATACACTAAGTGAAGCTTTAATAAATGGAAAAGTAACAGGTGATTTAAGTGTTACTTATGAAGTAAGAGATGTAAAAAAAGATATAAGTACTTATTATCAAGATACAGCTTATAGCATGGGTTCTGTTGCACTTGGATATAAAACAGATACTTTTTATAACTTTGGAGTAAATGTAGGATTTAGAGCATATAAAGCTTTATATCAAGATGATTCAAACAAACTTACTTGGAAAGGAACAGGAGATGCAAGTGAGAGATTCTATGAAACAAGACATAATAGAAATATTGATATAGAAACAGCTCATATCTCTTATGATTTAGAAAATCTTCATATTAAAGCAGGTCGACAATATTTATCAACTGAATGGGTAGATAAAACTCATGATGCTGTTAGTTTATACTCATCTTTAAATGATACTGATATTGAATTTATCTGGACTAGTAAACATGGAAGAATTACAAACAGAGATTATAGACCAATGGAGCAAGTAAACCCTGGAAATGGTGGTTTATACAAACTTGGAATCACACAAAACTTTAATGAAAACATAAGTGCTAAAGCATATGGTGTAACAGCTCCTTCTTTACAAGATATTTATGGTGGGAAATTAGAGTTTAAAAATAGTGTAAATAGTATTGATTACGGAGCATTGGCACACTATGCGCAAACAAATGAAGATGTGAATGATGTTAAAAACAGTAATGTTTTAGAGCTTAAAACATTTGCAACAATTGCTGGTTATACAGCAACTTTAGGATTTGTAAAAATAGATAAAGATGCAGCTTTTAATTATCATGCAGGTGAAACTATAAATCCTATGGAAGAGGGAGATCAACTATTTGTAAAAGATGCAAAAACTACATATTTGATGTTAAGCAAAGATGTATTTGATGTTAATCTTACAGCACTTTATGGAATCACAAAATACCAAGAGTTTAAAAAATCAGAGTTTAACTTATGGGCAGCATATGAACTTGTAAAAGATTTAAATTTAAATCTAGGATATGCTTTAACAAACGAAGATAATAAAGACCCATCTACAACAAATTTAAATCAATTTAACGCAACTATTGCGTATGTGTTTTAATTTAATTTAACCCCAAATTTTATTTGGGGTTTTTCAAACTAATCTCTTATTTTAAAAATAAAAAACTACTCTTCAACTAAATCAATAATAGCACTTAACTTCGATGCTGGGATACCCTAAGTTTCTAAAGAGAATTCCCCTCTTAAATCACTTCTGGTTTTCCAAAGTGGTAGCCTTGGGAGTAGTCTACTCCTATGGTGGTTAGTATGTTGAAGATATCTTCATTTTCTACATACTCTGCAATGGTTTTTATGTTTTGTTTTTTGGCAAAGGCTACAATGGTTTCTACAATGTTTCTGCTGTAGGCATCTGTGGCAATGTTTTTAACTAAAGAGCCATCTATTTTTACGATGTCTGGTTCAAACTCTAGGAGGCGTTCGAAATTTGAGTAGCCTGTTCCGAAGTCGTCTATTGCTATTTTTACGCCTTGTGTTTTAACGGCTTTAATAAACTCTTTGATTAGACTAAGATCTTTTACATTTTCATCTTCTAGCAGTTCAAAAACAATTCGGTGGGTATCTTTTTTGTACTCTTTTAAAAGTTTGTAGATATTGTTTCTAGTGGTCTGTTTTTCAATGTCGGACATGGAGATATTAATGGAGAGTTCTGTGTTGATTTTATGCAATATTTTAAAAGAGTTTTCAAGAACTCTTTCAGTTATTTTGTCGTAATAGTTTGCTTTTTTTGAGATGGTTAAAAACTCAAAAGGAGAGATAACATTTTCATTTTCATCAATGAGTCGTACAAGCGATTCATATTTTTCTATTTTTTGAGTTTTATTGTTAATAATGGGTTGAAAATAAGAGACAATATTGTAATTGTCTAAAGCAATTTTAACTGTTTTTATCATTTGAAGATTGGTTTTGGCTTTTTGTGAAACGGCAATAGATAAATCGTTGGAAAAGTTAAGTTTTGAACTGCTTGCCATGGCATTTTCAAGTCCTGCTTTGGCATCTTCATAAAGCATATATTGCCCAATGGCATAACTTACGGTGATATTAAAATCAAAATCAAATTCATCAAATGTAACAGCTGAGTTCTTAACATTGTTAACAAACTCATTTAAGTACTCTTGGATATTTAGTTGTGAAGATTCAAAGCTTTGAAAGTCTGTAAGTAGAGCAAATTTTCCCTCACCTAGTGAATAAACATGCTCAAACTTATACACCGTTGGAAGATAACCAATAAGATTAAACGCAAAATTTCTTTCAACTTGGTCAACCATAATATTGCTATAAAATTTATCTAGCATTTCAAACTCATCGAGTTGTACCATGACTAAAATAGAAAAAGAGTTGTATTCTATTTGTGTAAGTAGATGCTTTTTGTCGTCAATTATTGTATCTAAACTCTCTCTCATGGCAATATATTCAACAATCTCTTCATCTAGATCTTTAATAGGAGTTATTACGGTTTTAGCATAGTAGGTTTTGTTGTTTTTTGATTTGTTTTTAACCATCCCTTTCCATTGTTGCTTTTGCACTTTAATGGTGTTCCACAAATCGGTATAAAGTTCTTTTATATTCTCTTCATGTCTTAGCATATTATGGTTTTTACCTAAGAGTTCCTCTTTTGAATATCCACTTATTTCACAAAAATTGTCGTTAACATAAGTAATAGTACCTTCTAAATTGGTTTTAGAAATAGTGGTTGCTTTTTCAAATAAACTTAAATATTGTTGAGCAAAATTGTGATGTTTTTTTACTTCGTATTTACGCTTTTCAACCATACTTTTTAGTGTTTTGATTAATAATTCTTCTTTTAAAGGAAGAAGTAAAAAGCCGTGAATCGATAACTCTATACATTTTAAAAGCGTTTCTGGGTCATTTTTATTTGCCAATATAATAATAAAAAGAGTAGGTTTCATTTTTTTAATATTTTCTATTAGCATAAGTGTTTGCTCTTGGTTTTCTAGCAGCTCAATAAAAAGAAGTTGGCATTGTTCCGTTTCTAACTCTAGGTATAAAGCTTCTTTTGAAGAAACAATGTTAATGTGCTTTAAAAACGTTTCAAACATTTTAAAGTTCTCTTTAGGTGTGGGTGAAGAAGAGAAATAAATGGTATGTATATTTTTTAAATCTTCTTTTAATGTATTAATTTTTTCGTGCATAAATGTAACCTATTTTAATGAATATTTTTTGAATTAAGCTTGGATTGAAGTTGCTTAATAGCCACTTCTAAAGCACCAACATCGAGTTCAAACTCTTTTGCTTTTTGTAACCCTTGAACAATATGTTCACTGCTTAAAGGGTTAATTATAGGGCATATAGTTTTTATAATATTTAAAATCTTAGCTTCTAGTATACAACAAGGAGGGCAAGAAGCAATGTCATCAACAAACTCTATAGTATTAATAAGCTTTTCACTAAGACTCCATTTTTTAAAGACAGAAGCGGTTACTTCTGAAGTAGTGGTTGAAAGGTATTTTTTTTCTACGCAAGCTATCTCTTTAGAGGTTTGTAAATCTTTTAAAAAATCTTCGTGTCTGTTTTGATTGACAATAATATCTGAAATAATAAATTTACCTGTTTCTTGTAAAAAAGTAGGAAGCATCAACTCCTCTTTTAAGTCAAAATTAAATTGACCAATCCAAAGAGAAAGCAAGGAAGAGCTCATTTGGATAGTTTCTAAAAAGTCGTTGCTGCCTATTCCATAAGCTTTTAGATTGCTTTGAATAACATTTTTAATACTGGTACTAAATGCAATGGAAAGTGTAAAGTTAACCCCTAAGAGGGTAAGTGCACGGCTGGTTGTTTCAATGGTGCTTCTAAATCCAAACATAGCAGAGTTGGCAACTTTTAAAATAGTTGCTACAACCAAAGGATCTTGTTGAATAATTTCTAATAAATCTTCAGAAGTTCGTTCAGGTGTTTTTTTAAACTCTTCTAATTCTAAGATAGTTTTAGGCAAAGGAGGTAAAGTGTCTATTCTTTCATATATCAATTCATTCATAGATTTTCCTGGATTTTCCTGCTTTTTATATTGTCTTGTTTGATTAGAGGTATGATACAAAACATTTTTTTATTAGCCTTTTTATAATGCCTAATTGTAGTGCAATCCTTATAAAAAATATCTTTTTAAATACTTTTTTTGTTTATTTTGAATTAACTTAACAAACATAAAGGCTTTAATCCTATATATAAAAAAAAATACTAAAATCTCAAGTATGAAAAAAGCAAATAAAAAAGAGATTCAAATTATTAAAGAGCAGTTTCAAAAACATTTTAGCCAAGCGGTAACAGAATTAAAATATCGTAACGATTATGAACTGTTAATTTCTATTATATTATCGGCACAATGTACAGATAAACGAGTTAATATTATTACTCCTGCTTTGTTTGAAAAGTACCCAAGCGTTAATGAGTTAAGTGTTGCCAATTTAGATGAGGTAAAAGAGTTGTTAAACTCGTGTTCATTTTTTAATAATAAGTCGAAAAATATTATTAAAATGGCACAAAGTGTGGTCAATGAGTATGAAGCAGAAATTCCTCACGATGCAAAAGAGCTTATAAAGCTAGCAGGTGTGGGAAATAAAACAGCCAATGTTTTTATGATTGAAAGAACGGGAGCAAATTTAATGGCTGTAGATACTCATGTTTTTAGAGTTTCTCACCGTTTGGGATTAAGCTATGAAAAAACAGTTGAAAAAACAGAAGTAGAGTTAGTTAAAAAGCTCAAAGATGATTTGCACATTTTTCATCAAGCCATGGTGCTATTTGGAAGATATACTTGTAAAGCAGTTAAACCAGAGTGTGAAAAGTGTTTGTTTCCAGAAGTGTGTAAGACGAAACAATCATTTAAACCAGCATAATAGAAAAAATGGCGAGAATAAAACTCACCATTTCCTAAAGACTATTTTTCTACGCAAATTTCTTGTAAATCAGCAAAATTTGTAAAAACGAATTCATCGCCTATTTTATTGATTTTAACTTTGGGTGCGGTACATAAAAAAGATTTACCATCTTTTTGAATAATATAGATAAATTTATAAATAAACTCTTTTTTAGAACTGATATTTTTGTTGTTAACTAACTCGAAAGATAGTTTTTCAATAGTAATATTCTTTTCTTGTAAATATTTTGCTTGAAAAAGATTAGGAAAATAGTTCTCATTGTTTTTCTCATATATAATATAACCTATTATACTAAATGCTAAAATAACAATAAGAATTAGAACTTCTTTTTTCTCAAATTTTTTGTTCACTTTGTAAATAACAAAGGCAACGACAAGTAACAAAACGATAAAACCTAACATAAGCTGCATATAAATCCTTTTCTATTTGGTTTGAGTATAACATAATAATCTCTTAATTCTTGCGTAAGAATTTACCCTCTTGCTTGTTTTTAACTAAGCATTCAAAACGATCAACAGCTCCATGCATGGCTATATAAACCCCTGAAGAAATAGGGGCATTTAAAAAACCAAGGGCTAAAGAGAAGTTCATAGTAGCTTCAACTTCATCTATACTCATAGGAATCATTGCCCCTGTGAAAATGATTTTTTTATTAACAATATTTTGAGCTGTAAAGCTTGCACTTTCATACATAGTATCTGTGCCATGAATTACAATAATATTTTCTTCTTCTGACTCTTTAATAATGTTAACTAACATTTCTCTGTCTTGTTGTGTGAATTCTAAACTGTCTTTAGAAAGAGTATTTATAACTTCAATTTCTGTGTTGTAAGAGACGTTTAAAATCTTTTGAAGTGCTAAGTGGTGAGTGGGAACTATCAGCTCTCCACAAATAGGGTTATAGACTTTATTAAATGTTCCACCTGTGTTAATTACGGTTATTTTCATACTTTACCTTAAACTAAAATGGCAATATCATAACATATTTCAAATAGGGGTGTCATTAAAAAGTAATGCTTTTTTAACACTTAATTAACAGATCTAAGAGATAATTTTAAAATTTTTTAAAGGAATGAAATGAAAAAAAGAGTTTATCTATCTATTTTATGTGCATCATTTTTATGTGCCAATGAAACAGTAACGACCCAAACACTGGAAGTTCAAGAAAAAGCCAATACTAAAGTGGTTAAAAATGTAAGCAGTGAACAACTTAAAAGTGCCGACTTAGCAGATGCTTTAAGCACCAATATTCCATCTATTTCAATAGTAAAACGAAGTGGAATTGCTAATGATATTATTTTAAGAGGACAAAAAAAAGATAATATTAATATTTTAATAGACAATGCAAAAATCTATGGAGCGTGTCCTAATAGAATGGACCCACCAACTTCACATGTTTTAACTAATAATATTAAAAGTGTAAAAGTTATTGAAGGTCCCTACGATGTTGAAAACTTTGGAACACTAAGTGGGTTGGTTAAAGTTGAAACTAAAGATCCTACAAAAGAGATTGAAGGTGAAGTAAATCTAAACGCTGGAAGTTTTGGTTACAAAAAAGCAAGTGGAACAATAAGCGGAGGTACTGATTTTTTTAAACTTCTTATTTCAGCTTCAACAGAAGAGGGAAAACAGTATAAAGACGGCAATGGCAAAAACTTTGCAGAGCAACAAATTGAAAAAAATGTTCCATTAGGAAACCAATATATAAATAGCAATGAAAAAGCATTTAAAAAGAAAACACTTTTAACAAAAACTATTTTTAATCTTACCGATGACCAAGATTTAAAACTTTCATATACAGCTAATAGAAGTGATAATATATTATATCCAGCAGGTCCAATGGATGCTGATTATGATGATTCAGATATTTATACACTAGGATATGCAGTTCGTAACTTAAGTGATTTTTCAAAAGAGTTAAATTTAGAGTATTATTATTCAAAAGTTGATCACCCTATGAGTACAAAGTTGCGAAATGCTGGGAAAACAAATTACAGTACCAACCATATGAAATCTTCGATTTGGGGTGCGCAAGTTAAAAACTCAATGGAAGTTGCCGATTCATTGCTTACCGTTGGGTTAGATACAAGTGTAAGAAATTGGAAAGGACAAAGAAGCTCAACCAATACAATAACTGGAGTTGAAACCATGGGTGCAATTAGCCTACATTCAACAGATACAACTAACAGAGCTCTTTTTACAAAAGTTGAAAAATCATTTGGAAAACTGGATATTGAGTTGGGTGCAAGATATGACAACACTAAAATAGAAACAGCCAATAGTGCAAAAAATGATAATAAGTATACAGCGTTTAATGCAAACTTATTTGGTATTTATAATGCAGATGAAAATACAAAATACTTTGCAGGTATTGGTAAAGCAGCACGAGTTCCTGATGCAAGAGAACTTTATATGGGAAACAGTAATTTAGAAGATACTAAAAACTATGAAGTAGATTTAGGTTTTCAAAAAACTATAGGGGATTTTAGTATTAAAACTAAAGCCTTTTACTCTGTACTTAAAGATTATATTTACAATACAGGAAGAGCAGGGTTAACTTTTGAAAATATCGATGCTAAAATTTATGGTTTAGATATTAGCGGTGCTTATTTTGCAACAGAATCACTCTCTTTTGATTATGGAATTGCATATCAAAAAGGTAAAAAAGATGGAGATTTTGCAGATAAAGATTTAGCAGAAATACCGCCTTTAAAAGCTAGTTTTGGAGTTAATTATGAAATTCAAAACAGTAAACTAAGCGCACAAGTTATTGCTGTTGACAGCTGGGACAGTTATGACAGCAGTGCAAAAGAGCAAGAATTAGGTGGCTATGCGGTTGTTAATTTAAAATACAATCAAGTATTACCTAAAGGGTTTGATTTTACTATTGGAATAGATAACGTGTTAGATAAAACATACGCATCTACTAATACGTATCAAGATATTACCTATGTAGAATTTGGCGGAGACCGAGTTTTATTTAACGACATGGGTCGATATGCGTTTTTAAATCTACGATATAAGTTTTAATTTTAGTAGTTGAGTAAAAGCGACAGATATTAGTCTGATCGCTTTTTACTTGTTTTTTTTACTTCTTAAAACTCAATAGTTGTTTGAGTTTGTCCGGTTGTTCCAAAAAATTCATCTATTTCATTGGCGAGTTCTTTGAAGTCGACTTCTTCTACGGAAATTAAACTTTTTTGAATCTGTTTTTTCCCGTTAAGAAGTTCTTTGGACTTAATTCCGTGTGAAATAGAGAGTGTGGCTTCTATAAAAGCGGAGAGTTTGTCGCATTGTTTTAAGGCTTTGCCATCTATGGCATTGTGTTTATCGTAGTTGTAGGTACTTAAACCATTTTTGACTATTTCTATTTTATCTTCATTTATTTTGTCTAAAAACTCATCTTTTATACCATCATAAAGTCCTAAATAGTAAGAAAATTCATCTTTTATAATCTCAGGAACGCAAGGCATAATGTCGTCTTCTATTTTTAACATTTCATATTCACTGATAATCTCCGACAATTCATCTACACTGTATTTTACAGGAGATATAATATCTCTTGTAAGTGCTTCAGGTAAATCATGAAAAAGAGCTGTAAAAAAGTTATTTTGAAGTCGTTTATTACAAGCTTTTATTTTTACAGAGTAAAAATAGGCAAAAAGAGCAACGGTTAACATATGTCCTAAAACAGAAGTTTCTGGAATCCTTGGTGTTTGTGCCCAACGTTTTTGGAACCTTAAACGACCACTTAAGTCAATTAGCTTTGAAAGTTTTTTATTTAAAGCAATTTTACGAACACCAATTAATTCATAATAATCTTCAATTTCATCTTCTACACTTTTTTTGACATTTTCAATATCGCTTAAAAAAGCACTGGTTTGGTAAACAATTAAAAATTCCCATTTAGTGGAAAGATAGGAAGCTGCTTTTAAAATAAAACGCTCTTTTTTGTACATTAACGGGTCATTTAAATACTCTTCAAACTTTTTTATAAAGTTTCCATTGTCTATATCTTCAATACTATCTTTAAGTTTTGAAAGTACCCATGCATTTATTTCTGGAGCTTTTTTTTGTAATGCTTTTCTAAAAACATCGGGGCGAATATCTGTAACTACCACGCGTCTTAAAAATTCAAAAATACCTGCTTCTATAAGGTGTGTTAGGTTAACATCATCTTCTAAACGGGCAATAAAATATGCAATAATAAATTTATGTGCTTGTTTGTCCAGTTCAACCAGTTGAACCATTCTAGGGTAGTCATTCCATCTTTGGATGGAAGCTGAAGAGAAAATATAATCAACAATCTTAGGATTGATCATTGGTATCCTTCTCTTCTTTTTTCTCTTCTTTTACTTTCTTTTCTGATCCATCAAAAAACATCATTTTTTTACCTAAGAGCATAACTGCAACAACACTAAAAACCACCACATATGCAACCCAATCTTCTCTCATTTCATACCTTTTTTTTGTTTTGATTATTCCATAATATTGATAAATAGCCACTTATGAGTTATTATTTTATTTTTGTCGCAAAAGATTAAAAAAGATGTATAATTTCGAAAATTTATCACAAGGAATACAAAGAGATGTCAACTTTGACAATCAACAATTACAACTTAGAGCATTTTGACTTAAAAGCAAAAGAGACCATGAATGAGTACTTAAAACTGATTAATGTTGAGATAAGCGATTACACTTTTGCGGGTAATTATATATGGCTTTCAACAGCAACGGGGTTTTATACTATTGTTAATGAAACCTTTTGTCTTTTTATTTTAAATTCTGGTGAGTTATCTATGCTTTTACCTCCTATTGGGAAAAAAGATAATACTTACGATGCCATGCTTCAATGTTTTGATATTATGAATTCACATAACAGCAATCGAAACTATTCAAAAATTGAGTATGTGCATGAAGAGTTACTTGAAGGGTTTGTTGATTATTTAGAAGAGGGCACGCTTGTTTATGAGATGCTTAAAGATTTTATTATTGAAAAGAAATTGGTCGATTATATTTATAAAGTCGAAGATTTAATTGATTTAAAAGGAGATTCTTACAAATCAAAACGTAATGAAATTAATAAGTTTAAAAAGATTTATCCAGAACATAGAATTGAAATTATGGATAAAGATAAACATGGAAGTGAAGTACTAAACTTGTTTAATAAATGGGTAAAAGACAGAACTACTTATATGCCAAAAGAGGAAGTGGAAGTTTTCTTAGATGGTATTTACTTTGAACGTTTTGCTATTAAACGACTTATTAATGATTATAATAATTTAGATATTTTAGGATTGGTTATTTATATTAATGACGAACTTAAAGGCTTTACAGTAGGGGAACGAATTAATGAACACACGGCCAGTGTAATTATTGAAAAAACTGATTTTGAAGTTTTAGGATGTGCTCAATTTATTTTTAGAGAGTTTACTAAAATCCTAAAAGATAAATATGATATTGAATATATTAACGTAGGCGATGATATGGGCTTTGAAAACTTGAAAAAAGTTAAAATGTCTTACCGACCCAATAAGTTAGTACCTAAATATACAATTTACCAAAAATGATACGAAAAGCTACTTTAACTGAGGCTAAATCTCTTTACGAGTTAGAAAAAGAAGTTTTCCAAAACGATGCTTTTGCTTTAAGTAAAGGCTCAATTGTGTACCATTTAAAACGAAATTTGGTTTATGTCATTGAAGTTGAAAACTCTATTGTGGGATATATTTTGTGGTTAAAGAGAAAGCACTATTTTAGACTTTATTCTTTAGCCATTTCAAAAGCATTTCAAAACCAAGGTTTAGCAAAAGAGCTGTTGCGTTACAGTTTTGAGCAGTTAGAAAATAAATCTTTTTCGCTTGAAGTTAAAGTTTCAAACCGTGGAGCTGTTAAGTTATATGAAAAATTTGGGTTTACTATTAAAAAAAGATTGAGTAACTATTATGAAAGTGAAGATGGATATTTAATGGTGAAGTAGTTTTTTAGAGGTTGGGGTTTTCAAACAGACTACCACCAACGCCTAGTTCCTAATTATTAATTACGACAGCTTCCAAAAAGAGCATTGATTTTTTCTACTCTTCCTTCATGACGTCCGCCTTGAAAAGAGGCTTTGTCCCAAGCTTCTACAATGGCTTCTATCATTCCACAGCCGCTTACTCTCTCCCCTAAGCAAATTACATTGGCATCGTTGTGTTCTCTTGCCATGGTTGCTGAGTATTCGTTGTGGCATAGTGCTGCTCGGATACCGTTAAATTTGTTGGCAGACATAGACATGCCAATGCCTGAACCACAAATTAAAATACCTTTGCTTCCTTCATTTTTAAGTACTTCTTCACACACTTTAGCCGCAAAATCGGGGTAATCTACTCGCTCTTTGTCAAAAGGACCTAAGTCAATAACTTCATGCCCTTTTTTTTCAAATAACTCTTTTACATATTTTTTAATATCAATCCCTGCATGATCTGCTGCAATAAAATATTTCATTAATAAATTCCTTTTTCATGCTTAATTTCGAACTCTTTTCCAACAATCTCTTTTTCTAAACTCTCAACTGTTCTAAAAACTCTTTCCCAGCGAATCTCTTTGTTGTCATCCCAAGAAAAATAGACAAACCATGGTTTTCCTACCACATATTTATAAGGAACAGTTCCCCAAAATCTTGAGTCATTTGAGTGGTCTCGGTTATCGCCCATCATAAAAAACTCATCTTCAGGAACTTGTATAGGTATCATGTTAAAAAGTTGTTGTGGATTGTATCCGTTGTCGTCTACACTTTGGTCATTGTGAATTCCTTCGTGCTCCTCTTTATAAGGGTTCACTACCCATTTTTTCCCCATAAATGTAACTATTTCTTGTGATGGATAGTTTTTAACAATATACTCATCGCCTTCTTTGGGGTGAATAAGAAGTTTTTTGTCGTTCATTGCTACTAAGTCGCCTCCTGTTGCAACGCAACGCTTAACATAGTGAATGGCTTCATTGTGAGGGTATCTGAAAACCACAATATCGCCTCTTTGTGGGCGTGGTCCTTCAATTAAATGTCCGTTGTCGTTAAAATCTGGTAAGACTTGAACTTCAAGCCAAGGAATTCTAGGCGTTGGAACACCGTACGAAAACTTTTTAACAAAAAGCATATCGCCTATTAAAAGCGTGTTTTTCATACTTCCACTGGGAATTACAAACGCTTGTGCTATAAAAAAGATGATAGTTAAAACAATGACAATAGTTCCTGTCCATGACGAAGACCAATTAAGTATTTTATTAAACATCTAGTTCTTTTCTCGACTTTCTCTTAGTTTAGCAGCTTTAATGGTGTTTTTTAAAAGCATAGCAATGGTCATAGGACCAACTCCTCCAGGAACGGGCGTTATATATGAACATTTTGGAGAAACTTTTTCAAAATCAACATCGCCTACTAATTTTCCACTCTCTAATCGGTTAATTCCAATATCAATAACAACAGCACCGTCTTTAACCATATCTTCTTTGATTAAATTAACAACACCCACTCCTACACAAATAATATCTGCATTAAGTGTGTGCGATTTTAAATCTTTGGTGTGAATATGGCAAGTTGTTACTGTGGCATTTGCATTTAATAGTAGCGTTCCCATAGGTTTTCCTACAATATTTGAAGCTCCTACAACGCATACATTTTTTCCTTTTGGGTCAATTTTGTACTCTTTTAAAAGTTCCATTACGCCATATGGAGTTGCTGGAATAAAGCAATCAAGTCCAGAAACTAAACGACCAACATTGTATGCATGAAAGCCATCCACATCTTTTGAAGGGTTAATGGCTTCTAAAATTGCCGTTGTATCTATATGTTTTGGAAGAGGAAGTTGTACTAAAATTCCATCTATATTGGGATTTTTATTCATCATGGATAAAATTTCTAGAATAGAGTCTTGAGAGATGGTATCGGGCATTTCATGAACGATGGAGTAAATACCGGCATCTTTGCACGCTTTACTTTTCATTCCCACATAAGCTTCACTAGCCGCGTCATTTCCTACTAAAATAACAGCAAGTCCAGGGGTGATTTTCTTTTCATCTTGAAGTTTTTTGGTCTCTTGTTTGACCTCTTCTTTGATTTTTAGTGATAATGTTTTTCCATCAAGTATGTTCATAGTTGTTTAAACCTTATAGTGTTTTTAAGACAAATATATTAACTAAAAAAAAGTTATGAAAAGGTTAATTGAATTTTTTAGAAGTTATAATACGCTTTTAAATAATAAAAAGGGCAAGGTATTGAATAAAATAATTTTAATGGGTTTCTTTTCAACTTTTTTATATGCCTATACCGTTATTGATTATTCGTTTATTACTAAGTATGAGTACGGGCAAATGCTGTATGAAAACCCAAGAGGAATAGGGTGCAGTAAGTGTCATGGAAATGTGGCACAAGGTTTACTTATTGCTTCGTATAAAACGAATAAAGATGAAAAGAAACAGATTTTTGCCCCTAAAATCAGTGATGTCTCGTGGGAAAGATTTAGAGCAGTATTAAGTGCTAAAGAGAATAAATCTCTAGCCATGCCTACGTATTTTTTAACCAATGAAGAGCTGATTTCGATTCATTTTTATATTACAAATTTAAAAAAATAAAAAGGCAGAAATTTATTTTTCTAGCTCATCTATTTCATCGAAGCCATCTAGCTCAAGAATAAGAGCATCGGATGTTTTAAAGCCATATAAGGCGTAAAGTTCTTCTTCATTTTTCGCATCTATTAAATAAGTTGTTGGAATAAAACGAGGAATAAACTCTTTTGGGTAAACAGAGCTGTTTTTGTTTATGGTTAAAAAAATGAAATTGTTATTAATAAACTCAATAGTCTTTTCATGGCTTAAAGTTTGTTTTTTCATTTTACTGCACCAAGGACAATCGTCGGTGTAGACAAACATTAAAAGGTTTTTGTTCTCTTTTTTGGCTATGTTTAAAGCTTTTTCATAATTAGTATAAGTAACTAATTCTTGAGAGAAAAGAGATAGGCTTAGATATAAAAGCACAATAATGAGTCTGAACATAAAATTTCCTTAAATTATAATGGCCCTAATTTACTCTAATTTTTATAAAAGAATGATAAAATTCTTTATGAAAAAACGACTCTTATTTATCACTTTTTTATTTATAGGCATAAGCACAATTATTTTAATAAGGCTAAATAGCACTATTTTTTTGGATGAACAAAAATTGGTCTATGATAATTTAAATAAAGTACTTCATTCTAATATGAACAGCATAAAACAAGATGCCCTTTCTTTTAGTTTGGCTGCTGCTTCTTTTCCTATACTCAAAAGTGCTATTCTTGAAAAGAACCAAATAGAAGTTACTAAAATTTTAAATGAACTTAACGACAATATGAATAACAGTTTTAAAAACAGTAAAATAAAAATACAAATATTAACAAAAGAACGGTTGTACTGCACAAAAAAGAAAGAACATTTCTCTTCTGAACTTTATAAAAATTATTATAACACTCTGTTTAAAGAGCTTAAAAACCATAAAAGTTTAATTGACAATACCCACAATGGCATAAAAATAACTACACCTATTTTAGACAATGGGGCTGTTATTGCTTTTTTTGATATTTATTTAGCATATGATGTATTTGTTCAAAATATGAGAAAACAAAAAATAGAAATGGTAGTGATTTTAAAAAATATAAACAATGAAACCGCTAATAATAAAGAGTTTATACCAATTGGTGAAAATCATTATATTGCCAATGAAAACTACAATAAAATTTTAATTGAAACCTTGAAAAACTTAAGTCCAAAAGAACTTGAAATGCTTTTTTTAGAGGAGTACTTGTTTAAAAATGAGCTTTTTTATGCTTTTTACGATGTAAAAGATGCTAAAGGCTTGAGCGTAGGAAAATTTGTTGCCATTGTAAATGAAGAAACATTTAATTTTATTAGCCAAAAAGAGGAGTTTTTTTTAAAAAGTATTGTTACGATTAACAACACTTCTGAAGATTTTTACAATTTTGTAAAACACAAAGAAGAGAATATGTTTTTAAATGTTGAAAAAGGGTATATCAAAAATCTAAAAGATGTTGTTGATGAAAAAGACAGATGGGAGTTTGAAGAGATTGCACGAGAAAAATTGTTTAATCTTTCTAAAGAAGAGTTAGTGGATTTTATTTTGCAACAATCCAAACACAAGGAAATAAAAGGAGAAATAAAATGAAAATTTTATTACTTGAAGATGAGTACAGTTTGAGAAAATCAGTCAAAGAGTTGCTTGAAGATTGTGAGTATTTAGTCTATGATTTTAGTAATGGAAAAGAAGCATTGGATGCCATTTATGCTAACAGCTACGATTTACTTTTGTTAGATGTTAATGTTCCTGGCTTAAACGGCTTTGAACTGGCAAATAAAATACAAAAAGACAATATTTTTGTGCCTATTATTTTTATGACCTCGTTGACAGAAATTGACAGTTTGGAGCGTGGCTATGAAATGGGGTGTTGTGATTATGTTAAAAAACCCTTTGACTTAAGTGAGTTGCGTTTGCGAGTATCTACTGCTTTAAGAACTTCTACATTAAATGTAACGCACAGCACAATGTTAGAGTTAAAATATGGCTATGAGTATGATGCTAAAAATTTTAAACTTAAAAAAAATGAGGAAGAGGTACAATTAAGCAAAACAGAAAAGATGATTTTAGAGTTATTTATTAAGAATAAAAATCAACTCATTACTTCTGAAATGATTACGCAATATGTGTGGCAAGATTATGTTGACCCTGCAAATGTGCGAGTGCAAATCAATAATTTACGTAAAAAACTGGATAAAAATTTAATTATTAACATCCGTGGTTTAGGATATAAACTTGACTCTTAAAGTAAATAAAGAAAGATTTGCTGTTAAGTATGCCATTTTTTACACTATGGTGGTGTTTGTAATTTTATTTTTTCCTTTTTTAATATACGCTAATTATTTGTACTCCTTAGAAGAGGCAAAAACTGAAATTGCATTAAAAAAAACAGCAATAACTGTAATAAATGAGATGGAAAAATACAGCAGTTCTACTTCACCACACTTTAACTTTCCACGCTTTAAGAAGTTTACTTCGGGAATTTATGACAGCAATTACAATCCTATTTTTACTCTAATAGAAGCTAATAAAAATGCAATTGCAAATGTAAGTGAGGGGTATCAACATTTAAACAATGACCGTATTTATACATATAAATTTAAAAATAGCCGTTATTTTGGAGCTAAATATCTTCTTGTGCTAACGCAGTTTGATAACTTTACTATAATTAAAAATATGATTATTGTAATGTTTTGTATTATAAGTATTACCTTTCTTCTTTCGTTGTTTATTTTAAAAAACTTTGCAAAACCCTTTCAAGAGATGAACGAAGCTTTGGATAATTTTATAAAAGATTCCATGCATGAAATTAATACCCCTTTGTCAATTATAAATATCAATGTTGATATGTACAATGAAAAATTTGGTCCTAATAAATATTTTTCTCGTATTAAATCGGCTTCAAAAATTTTATCAAAACTCTATAACGACATGAACTATTTAATTAAAGAACAGACTATTAATAGAAAAGCTCACAGAAGAGAGATAGATTTCTCTGCATTTGTTCTAAAGTCGGTGGACTATTTTAAAGATATTGCTGAATTAAAGGGCATTGAAATAGTCTCACATATTGAAGAAAATATTTTTATTGATTTTATTCCTGCAAAACTTCAAAAAATAGTGGACAACACTTTGTCAAATGCCATTAAATACGGAAAAGAAGAGCGTGAAGTTATTGTAATATTAAAGATAGTTGAACCTTATATTGTACTAAGTATTGAAGATTTCGGAATTGGAATTAAAGAACCCAATAAGATTTTCTCACGCTATTATAGAGAAGAAGAGACCAAAGGTGGGTTTGGAATAGGGCTTAGTATTGTTAATAAAATTATACATGATGAAAATATTAAAGTTAAAGTTACTTCACAACTTAACAATGGAACTACTTTTGAGTATTTTTTTAAAATCAAAATGCATAACAGTTAATGAAGTTTTAAAGAGAATTGAAGTAATATACGCGACTTAAATTAATACAAGGAAAACATATGTTAGAGGGTATCGTAAGAGATAGTATGACTAAACAAGCTTCTAAGAGCTTAAGAAAAGAGAGTTACTTAATTGCTAACATCTATGGAAAAGGCGTTAAAAATATTCACGCTGCATTTAAAAGAAACGATTTTATTCGAACAGTTAAAAACAAAGAAGAGATTGCTTTTGATGTAAAAGTAGATGGAAATGTACTAAAAGTAGTAATCCAAGAGTATCAAAAACACCCAGTTAGTTCTGATTTATTACATGTAGATTTAATGATTGCACAACCAGGTGTAAGAGCTACGTATAAAATTCCAGTTACAACTGAAGGAACACCAATTGGTTTAAAAAATAAAGGTCTGTTTATTTTCCACACTTCAAGAGTGGCTGTAAAATGTACTATTGAAAATTTACCAAAATCATTTCACCTAAAAGTGGGTAACTTAGATACAGGTGATAATATTCTTGTAAGAGATTTAGTAATGCCTGAAGGCGTTGTTTGTTATTTAGACCCAAGAGTACCAGTTGCAGGCGTAATTAAAGCAAAATAATGTTTTTAATTGCCGGATTAGGTAATATTGGAGAAAGATATTCACTGACACGACACAATGTTGGGTTTATGGTTGCAGACTGTGCAATCAAAGCCCAATATCCCACTACAAATATAAATAAAACAAACTTTAATGCTACTGTAGTAAAAACTCAAGAGACACTTTTTGTAAAACCCACCACATATATGAATAATTCTGGAATAGCTGTTTATGCTATTAAAGAGTATTATAAAATAGAAAACCAAAATATTATAGTTGTACATGATGATTTAGATCTGCCTTTTGGAAGTGTAAAATTTAAAATAGGTGGCGGTCATGGTGGACACAATGGCTTGCGTTCTTTAGATGCTCATATTGGAAATGATTATACAAGAGTGCGAATTGGTATTGGAAAACCTGACAATAAAGAAGATGTTGTAAACTACGTATTATCTAACTTTTCAAAAGAAGAATTAAAACAATTAGAAGGTATAATAACTCATACTTTAAAAGCAATTGAAAGCCTTTTAAAAGGCACTACAATGAATGAAGTTAAATCAAAATTTACCTTAAAGTAAGAGATTGAGCCTACTTAGCAAATATATATTAATTAAATATTTAAAACACTTTATGATTGTCCTTGTCTCTTTAGAACTCTTTTTTGTGGGCATAGATTTTTTACAAAACTTTAAAGAAATTCCTAACTCTGCAAACTTACAACTCTTATATTTTTTTTACAATGCATTTTTTACATTAACACTAACACTTCCTTTATCCTTAGTCTTTGGATGGATATTAACACTCATTGTTTTTATAAAAAACAACGAGTTTGTTGCTTTTCTAAGTTTAGGAGTACGCCCTAAAAATATATATGTACCAGTAGTACTTATCTCATTTCTTTTATTAATAATACTCATTGCTTCACAAGCAACTCCTTTAGCCTATGCGTATGAACAAAAAAATAAAATTATGGACGGAGAGTATTTTTCTAATACAAAAGCCGATATTTTTTTAAAATATAACAACAATTTTGTTTTCTTTAAGCGTTTTTATCCCATAGAACAACGAGCAGAAGAGATACATATTTTTAAAATAGATGGGTATGATGTAGTTGAAAGTATAGTGGCAGCAAAAGCATACTTTCAAAACAATAAATGGTATGTAATGGATGCAAAAATTACAACAAAACCTAAAAAAATTGATTGGGACAGCTCAAAAGTAACTGTAAAAGAAGAGAAGTTTTTATATACACTTGAAGGATTTAAACCTAAGATTCTTGACAGTGTGTATCAAACCAAATCTAATTTCTCTATTATAGATGCAGTTGATGCATTGATGCTTTTAAAAACTCAGAAAATTAATACTACTAGTATTCGAGCTTCTTTATATTATCAAGCCTTGGTTCCTTTTTTTGTGATTCCACTTATATTGGTTATATTTGTTGCTAGTTCAATTAACAGTAGGTTTTTTAATATTGCAAAGTTCTCTTCTTTGACTATATTTTTCACACTTATTTTCTGGGGAACCTTTTTTATGCTACACAAATTTGCTAAAGGGGGAGTGGTTATCCCTGAAATTGCAATTTTAGTACCACTATTCTTGTGGTTCGTGATTGGATATTTTATTTTTAAACATAGAATTAAGCACTATTAGGAGTTTAAATATGAGTAAAGTAAAAGCATATGGACTTTGTATTTATAAGATAAAAAATAAAAGTGTAAAGATTTTATTGTGCAAATCTGTTGCTAGCAATGAAAAATGGGGCTTTTTAAAAGGTGTTTCATTAAAGTACGAAGATAAAAAACGTTGTGCTCAAAGAGAGTTTTTTGAAGAATCAAGTATTTTTGTAGAAGAAGAGATGTTTGAAAATTACTTTGAACAAAGTAACGATGAGAAAGATATAGGAATTTGGTTAGTAAATCATAACAATATTAAAGATATTGAAGATTATTTCCTTGATGATGTTCTCGGAAATAATTTTCTTAGCAATGAAAATAGCAAAGTGAAATTTTTTGACATAAATAATTTGCCTAAAATTAAAAAGAAACAACTGCAATTAATTAAAGAGATTAAAGAGTCTTTCTAAGGTTTTCTATTAGGGCTAGTTTGATGCTAGTGTTAAGTTTTTAATTTAGTAAAATATTTAGGAACCGAAATTTGTTAAAAAGTATGGAATAAATTCCAAACTTCTTTTAGTAAAGATTTTTTGAAAAATAAGCATCAATTCCATCCGCTAAACCCTTCGCTAGCTGTTTTTGGTAACGAGGATTAAAGAGTCTTTGTGCTTCTTCTGGGTGACTGATATAGCCTAATTCAACTAATACTGAAGGCATTTGAGCACCTACTAAAACCCAAAAAGGTCCTTCTCTCACTCCGCCATCTACTACATCTTTGTGTAATTGTCTTGCACCATAAAGTAAATTTTGTTGAATATCTATGGCCAATTTATTTGAAGCGGTGATTTTACTTTGGTTTAATACTGTTAAAAAACTCATTTGTGAGTTGTTATTCATGGCATCCATATCGGTCTTATTTTCAGCAGCTGCAACTCTTTTTGCACGGTCACTTCGTGCAGGGCTTAAGAAAAAGGTCTCTATGCCTTTTTGAGTATCGGCTTTCTCTTTTCCAATGGCATTGGTGTGGATAGAGACAAAAATATCGGCATTTTTATCATTACTAAGTTTGGTTCTTGTTTTTAATTCAACATAAATATCACTTTTTCTTGTAAGATAAACCTCATAGCCTCTCTCTTTTAAGATGTCATGTAAATATTTACTTACTTTAAAGGTAACCACCTTTTCGTAGCGTTTATTTTTTCCTACACCTCCTGCATCTTTGCCACCGTGACCGGGGTCAATTACAACAGTTCTTTTCTTTTTGTTAAAAGTCTCTGTTTTTAAACTGCTTACAACTTTTTCTTTTAAACCAAGATCTAAAATTTTAATAATAATTTGCTTTTTATTGACAATATAGATGGTTTTTAAGTTGAAATCGTGTGCAATACTTATTCTTAATACATCTGGTTTAAACTGTCCAATAGCAATTCTTTTTACATTATTAATAGCAATTTTAGTTGACAAGGCATCTTTAAAAGCACCATTTATATCAAAGACATCTTTATGTAAATTATCAGCAAAAAGTTCAAAAAATTTAATATCTTTGGCAGATACATCTTGATTAAAATTAATTATAATTGAATCTTCTTGTGTTTCAACAGAGTCTATAGAGTAAAAAGTACTTTTTATAATAGGAAGTTGTTTTTTAGGAGTCTCTATTTTAGGCAGCTCTTTTTTAGAAGGCAAGGGGGCTTCTTTTTTTTGAGTTTCTTTTACAGAAGGTGTTGTTGCTTTGACAAGAGTTTTTTGAGTTTGGTTCTGTTTTATTTTTGTCAACTCATCTTTGTACTTTGAGGTATTTTCCCCAATTTTTGACCCCAAAGTAACGAGTTCTTCTAAATTTTTAGTCTCTTGAACTTTATCGTTTTTTAAGACGGCTTTTAAATACTCAATTTTCAATTGACTGTATTGTGATTTTAATTCATCAATTGTAGCTGCATTAAGAGAGATAAACATTAAAAAAATAAAGAATAAAACTCTTGATAAAATAATCCTATTCTCCTTGAGTGAGTTTTTCCATTAACTCTTTTACACTGATTATTTTATTTAAACGATACCCTGTTGAACCTGTAAAAAATAATCCTGTTTCAATATCGCCTTCATACGCAGCACTTAAACGGTCAGCAATACAATAGCCTACAATTTTAGCCTCTTCTCCACGATTACATGGAGCTACACAGTTAGAAACACAAGCTACTTTAGGGGCTTCATTTTTTTCTATTAATTTTTGAAGATTAGTTCTCACTCCTCGTGCTGGTAAACCAACAGGAGAGTTAAGAAGTTGAATATCTTCTTCTTTAGCATCAAGTAAGACTTTTTTCAAATTCGCATGTGCATCGCACTCATAAGTACCTATAAATCTTGTTGCCATTTGAACGCCGCTACAACCCATCGCTAAAAATCTATCAATGTCATTTTTATCCCAAATTCCACCGGCTGCTATTAAAGGAATATCTCCCCATTTTTTAACCTCTTCAAGGACAGGAGGTACAATGTTTTCTAGTTGAAACTCCTCTTTAAAGCAATCGTCATACGAAAAGCCTTGATGCCCACCACTTAAAGGACCCTCAACGATAACTGCATCGGGAAGTTTATTGTACCGTTTCCATTTTTTGCAAATAAGTTTTAATGCTCTTGCACTAGATACTATTGGAATTAGCGCCACATTGGGGTAATCTTTTGTAAATTCAGGCATATTTGTAGGAATTCCAGCACCTGTGATAATTATATCAATACCTGCTTCACAGGCATCTTGAACAATTCTTCCATAATCGTTGCACGCATATAAAATATTAGCTGCTAATGGAGCATCACCACAAATTTTTCGTGCATTTTTAATAATTTCAAACAAAGCATCTCGTGAATAGAAGTTAATTGTATCTACAGGCTTATTTCTTGCTAGTTTTTTTACAAACTCTTTATTTTTATAATATCCCGTACCCACAGCACTAATAACACCCAATCCACCTTCTAAGCTAACATTGCCAGCAAGGCAGTCCCAGCTGATACCTACACCCATTCCGCCTTGTATGATGGGATGTTTAATTTCATATTTACCTATTCTCAAATCAGCCCTTTACGATAACTTTTG
>JBAYYP010000022.1:0-30346 GCA_041672955.1 Arcobacteraceae bacterium | reverse complement strand
TGTACGATTGTATTAAGGATTCAAACTCTTCATTCTTGGAAGTAAGTTCATGGTGTAATTTACTCGTAAGTTCAATGTTTTTATTGATAGATTTTGCCATTATTCCAAATTCATCGTGCGTATTAATAATAATGGGGTCAATGGTATATTTTTTATTGTGTAAGAATTTGAAAAAGGATATTAACCCTTTTTCTATTTTAATTAAAGGTTCAATAACAGTATCTTCAAGAAATCGTTTAAAATAGAGAGTAAAAAGTAGAATTGAAAGTACAACAATAAGTGAAAAAAAGTAGACATAAAAAATTGTAGTGTCAATTTTTGCAGAGGTATCTAAACGTTTTTTTTCAAAAAAAGCATCGAGAGTATTCAAAGCTTCAATGGCAGGGCTGTTATCTATTCGTGTTGTAAAATCATTGTTTTGTAAGTTATTTTGATAAAGATGAATGGTTTGTTCAAGAATTTCCAGTTGTTTTTCTTCAAGTTTCGTAATATTTTTAAATTTTAAATAAGTTTGTTTATGTTCTAAAAACTCTTCTATTTTTTGGTTAAATGCTTCTAAATAATGAGGTTCTTTGGTAATAATATAGTCTTTATAGTGATGAATCATTCCATTAAAACCAAAATCAGAAACTATTTTAAAAACAAGAACGTTTTTTTCTTTAATATCGTGTTCATAGTTGTGCCACTTGGTTTGTATGTCTTTGGCAAAGATAAATAAAATAATATGAAAAATAATATACGTAGTACCAATTATACTAGCAAGAGAGTAGAGCTTACGACGTATATTTGTGTTTTTGTGCATTTATGCCCTTTAAAATACAATTGAATTATTAATATACAAAGAATATAATAAAGCTTAATATGGTATCTTAAAAACTATTATGAAAGTATTAAATAATATTTATTTACATTTAATAGTACGAATCTAACGCGGTTTAAAGCAGTTTAGATAAAACTGCTTTAAGTTCGTCGGGGTTGGTAAAGTGGTCAACTTTTTTAACCATTTCACCTTTTTTGTTAAATATATAAATGTATGAAGTATGCGATACAGAATAATCTATTTGTGAATCGGGTAGATATATTTTTTCATAAAAAGAGTCGTAACGCTTAGCAATATCGTCGATATTCTCTTTGTTACTCGTAGCTCCTAAAAAGGTTTTATGAAAATATTTAGAGTATTCATCGAGTTCTTTTAGACCATCACGATCAGGGTCAACGCTAATAAACAAACCGCTAAAATTTTCTAACTGCTTTGGTGTAAAGCTATCAAGTGCAAATGCTAATGAACTTAAACTAGTAGGACACACATCTGGGCAATACATATAGCCAAAATATATGGCAAGAACCTTTCCGTTGAAATCTTCTTTTTTAAGAACCCCATCTACGGAAGTTACTTTAAAATCGTATTGTTCCATATTTTGTTGTTTTTTAATTAAAGGCTCTAAAAAAGCAATAATAGCAATGGCTACAATAATGGGAAGAATATATTTTAAAATTTTTTTCATTTAAATGTCCGTTTCAAATTGGAAACGCGCTCCAATTATTTTTGAAAATTTACTGATTTGTACATCTGCATTCCATTTCATACCACCAACAGGGCAAGTAGGAAGTGTGCCAACAGTTACATAGTTTCCATTTCCCTCATTTTTAAACTTTAATTCATACGTTCCCATCATCATATTAGTAGCATAAATTCTTAACGTAATGTTTTCCAAATTATGATTTGAACTTTTAAGTTTAAAGGTCAATGGCTTCATTAAAGGAATATCTTTTTGCGCTATTTCAAACTCTAAAACAGTGCCATCTTCAATGGTAACCGCACAAGATGATTCTTTAAGACTGCACTCTTTATTTTGCACAACAAAACTTCCTTCTCCTTGAAATTTGCTGTAAATAGCGTTAAAATCAATAAGAAAATACCCAGCAACAATAGCTACGACAACGAGAGCTTGAAAAAATAGTTTCATTAGTGTTTCATATTCCCGTGATTCATTTGATTCATTGATTTTTGTTGCATCATGCCACCCATAACTGTTTTAACAGGAATAGTAATAGTTTGCTCTTCATCATTTGAAAATTTAAGTGTTAAAGTAACTTCATCATTTTCTTTAAGTGGTTTTTGTACTAATTTAATAAGCATAATATGGAAACCACCTGGTTGTAGAACCGTTGTGCTGTTCGCTTTAATGTCAATTTGTGGAACTTGATACATTTTCATTACGCCATCTTTCATATCATGAGTATGAAGTTCTGTTATATTAGCAGCTGTTGATGAGGCAGAAACTAAAGAAATATCATTGTTTGTTTCATTTTTTAATTCCATAAAAGCAGCACTGTTTGGCATATTTGGAGGAGTAGCACGGGCGTAAGCATTTTCTACTTTAATGCTAGAAGCAAAAAGACAAGACAAAGACAATAACGAGAATAAAACCATTTTTTTCATAAGAGATCCTTTTTTGTCATAATTATAAAACATATTTGTTAAGCAAGTGTTAAATTTCAAAGAAATTATAGTTTTAAGTTTAACATTTAAGAGTAATATTTAGCACTTTTTACGGCTTACAAACAGCTAGGGCAGAGGCCTTTAATAATAATATTTTCTACTTTGTAACCACTTAGTGCAATGGGTTGTTCTTTAATGCACTCAATATTTGAGCAACTTGAACAAATAAAATGTGCGTGAGGATTTTTTTGTATCTCATAGTAGCGTTTTTTGTCATTGGATTCAAAGGAGTTTAAAATGTTTTCTTCTTCAAATTTGGCGATATTTCTATAAAAAGTTGCTTTGTCCATAGAGAGATTGTTTTTAATCTCTTCATAACATAAGGGTTTTTTTGCTTCTGAAAAAAGCTTTAATATGGCTATTCTTGCTGTTGTTAGTTTGATATTACTTTGGTTGATTAACTTATCTATATGCGTCATAAGTAAGATTATAACTCAAAGCATATAAAAAGCAACTAAGTTGCATTGAAGTTTTATTTTTATAAGATTCCACAAAATATGCAACCCAGTTGCAAGGAGTGAAAATGAAAATTATTTCTTTGATATGTTTATTGGTGCTAAGTGCATTTGCTAATAAACTTCAAGTAACAGTAAGTATTGTGCCTCAGCATTATTTTGTTCAAAAAATTGCACAAGATAGAGTTAATGTAAACGTTATGGTTCAACCAGGGTTTTCACCTGCAACGTATGAACCAAAGACTTCACAAATGAAAGATTTAGCCAATTCTAGTGCTTATTTTTCTATTGGAGTTCCTTTTGAAAAAGTGTGGTTAGAGCGTTTTAAAAGCGCTAATAAAAACCTTAATATTGTAGATACTACTAAAGGAATTGTTAAACTTCCTATGGAAGAGCATTTTCATGACGATAAAAAACACGATGAACACGCACATCATGACGAAAAAAACAGTGAACATGACCACGAGCATGAAAGTTTAGACCCACATGTTTGGCTTGACCCTTTGCTTGTAAAAACACAAGCTAAAATAATTTATGAAACGCTTGCAACCTTAGATGAAAAGAATGCCTCGTTTTATAAAACAAACTATGAAGCGTTTTTAATAGAATTAGATGACCTTTATTTAGAGCTTAAAAATATTTTAATTCCTGTTCAAAACAAGGCATTTATGGTATTTCACCCTTCATGGGGATATTTTGCACACCGATTTGATTTAGAACAAATTGCAGTTGAAGTTTCTGGAAAAGAGCCTAAACCCAATCAGTTGGTTACTTTAATCCAAGAAGCTAAAAAACATAATATTAAAACAGTTTTTGTAGCACCTGAATTTTCACAAAAAAGCGCAAAAGTAATTGCTTCTAGTATTAAAGGAACTGTTTTTTCTGTTAGTCCTTTACAATTAAAATGGAAAGAGAATCTTATTTTTGCAGCGCATAGTATTGTGGACTCATATAAATAATGTTTCGATACTTTTTTGCTTTTCTATTAACACAAAGTATACTTTTTTCGTGTGCTTTGTGTGTCTATTACTCTCCTTTAACCATAGTATCTTTTAAGGTACACTCAACCTCTACCACCATTGAAACAATCGATTTTAAGTGGGAACTTTCCAGTGAATTTACGCAACAACTTTTAGAGATATACGACACCAATTTAAATAAAAAAATAGATAAAGATGAGTTAGAACTCGTACAAAATGCTTTGTTGGATTACGGTGAACCTAAAAACTTTATGACCTATGTTTCTTATGGGAAAGAGGTTTCTAAAAATCAATTTCTAACGCTTAAAACATCAAAGTATAAAACAAAAATAGAGCAAGGAAAACTTCTTTTTTATTACACAGCCCAGATAAATGCTCCGCTTAAAGCCAATTATAAATTGCATATTTATGTTAACGATGAAGAAGATTATTTTTTAATGGAGTTAAATAAACAGCTGTTAGTTTTTAAAAATGGTGTTAATATTCATAAAAATATTATAGATAAGCAAACAGTTGTTTTTACGGTTGATGAGAGTTTTAACAGTGGATTAGAAGAGGTTTTATATGAAAAAGAAGAAGAGACTCCAATATCTAAAAGCAATGAAATAAGCGAAGTGAACATAACTACAAACGAAAATACAGCACTGCAAACACAAAGTTTTTTAGAGTGGTTTACTCCTAAGTTAAAAGAGCAACTTCAAAAAGTACAACAAGGCGATATTTGGGCATTGGTTGTGCTTTTGTTTATTTCGTTTGGGTATGGAATGGTTCATGCTATTGGACCAGGTCACGGAAAAGCATTGGCATTTTCTTATTTTTCTTCTCACAAAAGTACATTTACTAAAGCTTTTTTAATTTCAATGGCGAGTTCCTTTGTTCACATAGTTGGGGCTTTAGTTTTGGTGCTAGTATCTTTGTTTATTTTAGAGTCGTTTTTTAACAATTTTGTGAAAGATTCAGTTGCTATTTTAACGCAAATATCAGCAACAATGATTATGTTATTAGCTGCATATTTGTTTTACAATACACTAAAAAACAAAGCGTGTGCGTGTAATTCGTGTCAAACAAAGAGTAAAACAACTGCTTTAAAATGGAGTTCTGAAAACCCAACACCTTTAAACATTAAAACAAAATTTTACAAAAAAGATTTATATTTTGTTTTAACGGCAGGGTTAATTCCTTGTCCTGGAACGGTCATTTTATTTATCTATGCCTTTGTTTTAAAAACTTATTTGGCAGTTTTTTTAGCAGCAGTTTTTATTAGTTTAGGAATGGCTTTAGTTATTGTAGCAACTTCATTTTTAGGAATAGGGGTGCGAAAATTTGGTGAAAAGTCTCACCAATACACACGTATTTTAGAGACAGTTTCACCGTTAGTTATGTTTATTTTAGGAGTGTTGCTTCTGTTTTCTGTGTAGGTTAACGAGAAAGCTCCAACACAATAGGGCAGTGGTCGCTTCCTTGAATATGGGGCATAATATAGGCATTTTTTATTTTTTCTTTTAAATTGGAACTCACAAAAAAATAGTCAATTCTCCAGCCTACATTGTTGGCTCTGGCATTTGCTCTGTAACTCCACCAACTGTAGTGGTTAGGTTCATTGCCATTAATATGTCTAAAGGTGTCAATGTAATCATGTTCAAGAAGTTTATCTAACCACTCTCTTTCAATAGGTAAAAACCCCGATGTCTCCTCATTTGCTTTTGGACGCGCTAAATCTATCTCTTTGTGAGCGGTATTAACATCGCCACACACAATTATAGATTTTCCAGCTAAGCGTAATTGGTTAATATGCGCTAAAAAGCGTTCATAAAATTCCAACTTGTATTGCAATCTTTCAGGGCTGCTTTGACCATTGGGGAAATAGACATTAAAAAAAGCGATATTCTCAAAGTGAAATTCATTGATTCTACCTTCTTTTAAAATATCCACTTCGAGGGTTTTCCCACTAAACAAGGGTGTTAAATTAGTAAAAAGTGCGGTTCCTGATTGACCTTTTCTACTAGAAGAGTTGACTTGTTTATGGGCATACTCTTTGTTAAAAATAGTATTAGGAATTTGAGCTTCTTCAGCTTTAATTTCTTGAAGGCACAATATATCAATATTATGCTCATCTACCCATTTTAGTGCCTCTTTTTTATCCACCGCTCGAATGCCATTAACATTCCACGAAACGAGTTTTAAATCCATTTTTCGCCTTTTTTAATTGTTTTTGAGTATTATACCTAATGAAAATAATAAATATTTAAAGGCATTTTATGAATATAGCAAACATTGAAAAAATAGAGTTGGAGTATTTAAAATTTGAAGATCATCAAAGTATTGCAGATTTGATGAACGATGAGTATCGATATTTAGATGATTCTTCCTGGTCAAAAGAGGAGTTTACGTCTATAATTACAAAGTTTCCAAAAGGGCAAGTTGGCATTAAAATAGATGGAGAATTTGCAGGATTTGCATTAAGTATTATTGTGAATTACACCAAATTTGAAGATACTCACTCCTACAAAGAGATAACAGATAATTATACTTTTAATACACACGATGACGACGGCGATATGTTATATGGAATTGATGTATTTATCAGTAAAAAATTTAGAGGGTTAAGACTGGGGCGAAGATTGTATGATTTTAGAAAAGAGTTATGCGAGGAGTTAAACTTAAAAGGGATTATTTTTGGTGGTCGTATTCCTAATTATGGTGATTTTGCTAAAGAGATGCCACCTAAAGAGTATATTCAAAAAGTAAAAGACAGAGAGATTCACGATCCTGTTTTAAACTTTCAACTCTCCAATGACTTTTATGTTAAGCGTGTTATTAAAAACTATTTAGAAGGCGATATTCAAAGTTGTGAGTTTGCGGTACTTTTAGCGTGGGATAATATCTACTATGCCAAACCCAGCAAAACACCTATTGCACAAAAAGTGGTTATTCGTTTGGGCTTAATTCAATGGCAAGTAAGACCGTATAAAACTATTGAAGAAGTACTGGAACAAGCAGAATATTTTGTTAATGCTGTTTCCAATTATAGAAGCGATTTTGCGTTATTCCCAGAATTTTTCAATGCCCCTTTAATGGCAAAATATAATCATTTAGGGGAAGCCGATGCCATTAGAAAATTGGCAGAGTATACCTTGCAATTTAAAGAGGCGTTCTCCTCTTTGGCGATTAAATATAATATTAATATTATCACAGGAAGTATGCCCAAACTAAGCGATGGTGAGCTTTATAATGTAGGGTTCTTATGTAAAAGAGATGGTACGATTGAAGAGTATGCCAAAATTCATGTTACTCCAGATGAACAAAAAGTATGGGGTTTAAAAGGGTCAAATAAAATTAAAGTTTTTGACACGGATTGTGGAAAAATTGGGGTGTTAATTTGCTACGACAGCGAGTTTCCAGAGTTAAGCAGATTTCTTGCCAAAGAGGGGATGCAAATTTTATTTGTGCCTTTTTTAACCGATACTCAAAATGGGTATTCAAGAGTAAAACTTTGTGCACAAGCCAGAGCCATTGAAAACGAATGTTATGTTGCCATTGCAGGATGTGTTGGCAACTTACCAAAGGTGCGAAATATGGATATTCAATATGCTCAAAGTGCTGTTTTTACCCCATGTGATTTTGCTTTTCCACCTAATGGTGTTAAGGCTGAATCCACTCCAAATACAGAGATGATTTTAATTGCCGATGTAGATTTAGAGCTATTAAAAGAGTTACACAGTTTTGGAAGTGTTACGAATTTAAAAGACAGAAGAGAAGATTTGTATGAGGTAAACTTTAAACAACAATAGTGCCATTTTGGCACTATTTAATAATGATTTTAGCTAAAACCGTAAGCTCAACCTCTTTTTGCAATATCTTTTCTAAATAACGATGTATTTGCTTATACTCACTCGAATTTAACGCCTCTTTAGAAGAAGTCTCAATCTCTAAATGTGTTTTATTTGCTTGTGAATGATTGATTTTTACAATCTGTATTTGAATGCTTTTTTGGTTTATAACCATAGACTTAATGTGTGAAAGTTTGGAATAATCTTTGCTTTGTAAGACCAGTGAATAAAATGAAATCACCAAAGGGATACTTACAAGGGCTAAAAGAATAGTGGAGTAGGTTAACCCTTTTTTAGCTCTATGAATGGGGGCAAAACCCAACACTATAAAAGTTACACTAGCAGCTAAAATCATTCCAAAGAAGTTGGTTAGAAAAAGTAAAAATGAACCGTATATTATGTTGAAATCGCCCCATCCTAACCCAATGCCTGTAACTGCTAGTGGAGGTACAAGGGCTACTGCAATTGCCACACCTGCTAGTGATTTGGCTATTTCTTCTTTAGAACTGGCATACGCCCCTGCAATTCCTGAAAAAATAGCTATAAATAAATCGAGTAAATTAGGGTGAATTCGTGAAGCTATTTGAGCGTTCATAACCTCTAATGGCATAAGTAGAGTGAATGTTGCAGAAAAAAACACAGCACAAACAATACCAATCAAAAGAGTTTTTAAACTTTGCGTAATTACGGATTGATTGTTTCTTGTAAACCCCATGGCTAAAGAGATAATAGGAGCCATAAGTGGCGCTAAAATCATTGCACCTATAACTGAAGGAGTAGAATCTTGAAAAAGCCCAACGGTTGCAAGAAGGGTGCTTAAAATCATTAGAATAATAAAAATAGAAGAGGTTTTAGAACTCTCATTTAACGAAAGCAGTGTCTCTTTTATATCTTCATCGCTTACTTTTCTAAAAATTGGGATATTTCCATCTACGAGTAAATTTTCAATATCTCCTTTAGGAAGAGTTTTAACATCTATAATTTCATCGTTTTTTTCTGGTTTTTCTTTTATTGCTTGTGAAATTATCTCTTCAAAACTGTTGCCATAATGAATTTTAAGATTTCCCATTAAAATTTCTATAGATATATGTTGGGAACTTAACGAAACATCATCTAAACTAAAATCAAAAGAGTCTTTGCTTGAAATTTCTAGAGAGGGGGCACTGATATAACCAATGTTTTTAGGCAAAGAACCAAATGAGTATTTATGATAAAGAAAAATAACGATGAGGTAATAGACATATGAAACCAAACTGTACGGTGCAATTAAAAAAGCATTGAGATTTCCATCGTGAAAAGAACTTTTGTTTTGAACATTTAATTTTGAGTAAATGGTGTAATCTTCTAAAATCAACACCCCACTGATGGCTTTTTTGACGCTATTATTTTTTGTTTTTAAATGAATGGTTTGGTATTTTAAATTTCTTAAATTAGAAAAAAAGTTTTTGATGTTTGAAAAAAAGCCAGAATGGATATTTTGATTAAGGTTTTGCACATTTCCAATAGAGATTTTTTTAAAAACAACCTCTTTGTTACACAGCAACAACTCATCGTTTATTCGTAAATTTTTATTAAGCCCATCTTGTATGGCTTGAGGAATATTTTTATCTATTCCATAACGCTTCATGGCATAAATAGCTTCTTCATGCGGTAAAAGAGCAACATTGACTCTTTTTTTGCTGTTATTTTTTAAAAATGCTTTAATATAAATATCTTTTAAATACAAAAAGTAAAGCGTGTTTTTTAAAGGTTCAAGCAGTTGTTCTTTTTCGCATAATTGTAATTTAAGAGTTAAATGGGGTAAAGTTTGCAAAAAAGCTTCGGCTTCTTCTAAGTTCTTATCTTTTTCTTCATAAATGATAATAATATTTTGATACTCTTTCACACGCTTTCCTCTTGTGTTTTAGCTTTATTATATCTAAAAAGCCAATACTATTAATTAATTAAGTTAACCAAACGGTCTCAAAAAAACTTAACAAAGGGTGTGTATAATTGTGAAAAACAAAGAAACTATTATGACACTCGAAAAATTAGAACTAAAAAATGATTATTTTGAATTTAATGAAAAATTTTACCAAAAATTAAACGCTACGCCTTTAAATAAAGCGCATCTGATTTCATACAACCAACAAGGATTTGATTTAATCCATCTGGATTACGCACAAGCTTCAACACAAGAGTTTGTTGATTTTGTTAATGGAAAAAAAGTCTTAAAAGGCAGTTTCCCTTATGCAATGGCATATGCGGGGCATCAGTTTGGCTATTTTGTGCCTCAATTAGGCGATGGAAGAGCCATTAATTTAGGGGAAACTAACGGTTGGCATTTGCAAACCAAAGGCTCGGGGCTAACTGCGTATTCAAGGCAAGGCGATGGAAGAGCGGTATTACGCTCAAGTATAAGAGAGTATATTATGAGTGAAGCTATGCACGCGTTAGGAGTTCCAACCACTAGGGCTTTAGCACTTATTGGCTCAAATCATGGAGTGTATCGAAGTTTTGAAGAGCCTGAAACGGGTGCGGTGGTTATGCGGTTGTCTCCTTCTTGGATTCGTTTTGGCACCTTTGAATTTTTTGCTCAACAAATTAATGCCAAAGAACATTTAACGCAATTGGCCAATTATGTGATTAAACAATCGTATTCACATTTGCAAAACGACAAAGCCAAATATGAAAAAATGTTTTTTGAACTGGTGGATAATACAGCAAAACTATTGGCACGTTGGCAAACTTATGGCTTTATGCACGGTGTCATGAATACTGATAACATGAGCATTGCAGGGTTAACGATTGATTATGGTCCTTTTGCCTTTATGGATTATTTTGATGCCAATTGCATTTGCAATCACACTGACCACGAAGGGCGATACTCTTTTTCAAATCAACCCTATGTTGCAAGGTGGAACTTGGAAGTTTTAGCCAACAGTTTAGGTAAAATTTGCCGATACGGGAATTTAATGGAGTATTTAAACACCTTTATGTTCAGCTTTAAAAAAGAATTTTGGTCGTTAATGTCAAAACGCTTAGGGTTAGAGAGTAACAAAAGTGCTAATTCGTATTCAACTTTAATTAAACATCTTTTAGAAGCCTTAGAGGGTTCAAAAATGGATTACAATGTTTTCTTTTATGAGTTAACCAAGTTGGAATCTTTTGATGATTTAAGTGCAATATTAAATTTGGCAATCTACCCACGACAGTTAAAAGAGTGGTTTGACGTCTATAAAGAAGCCTTAAAAGAAGAGAACCAAACATTAACACAAGCACAAGAGTTAATGAAAACGGTTAATCCTAAATATATTATTAAAAATTATATGCTTCAAGAAGCCATAGAAAAAGCCACAAAAGGAGATTTTAGTTTAGTTAATGAGTTGTTGATTATGGCACAAAACCCTTTTGATGAACACAAAAAGTTTGAACGATATGCCAAACCCACGCCATTGGAGTTTGCTAATTTAAAGTTGAGTTGTTCTTCTTAAAATAAGGTTGAAGCCAAAAGGTGGAAGGAAATATTTCACCTTTTCACCAGTCACTAACTGCAATTTACCATTTTTTTTCTTTGTCAAAAGCAAATTTTCCTGCGCCTAAAAGCATAATACTTACAGCACTAATTAAATAAATCATTTGAAGTTCAATTGCCCAACCACCTGTTTTTGTGATTTCAAAAATATCTGTAGAATGCACAAGATAAATAGCAACACCCATGGTTAACGCAATTATAAAGCCAGATATTCGAGTTTGAAAACCAATAATTAACAAAATTGGAGCTAGAATCTCTCCTACATAAACGCCATAGGCTAAAAATGAAGGCCAATTGTGTGAAGCAAGAAGGCCTTCAATAGAAGAGATACCGTAATTGAGTTTTGCAATGCCATGAAAGAGCATTAGCCCTCCTATCATTAATCTTAGTAATAGTTTTGCAAAATCCGAGCTTGTACTCATTTGGGGTCCTTAAGTGAAAAATATTGAAAATGTTATCATTTTTTTGTTTAATTAAAGATGATAACAATAATTGGTTGTAAAACCAAAGAGGTGATATTTTCCAAAAGAAGATATTAACAAGGCATTAAGAGAAAAATTAATATTATTTTAGATACTTTTTATTAAAAATAAATATAAAATATAACACAAGTATAAGCTTAAAAAGATATGCTTCCCATAATTTACACTTGTATGCTTAAGAGTCACGGAGGTTAAAATGGTTGATAAAAAATACCAAAGAGTAATATTTTCATTTTTTATGTCAATGTTTATGAGTTTTATTATGAGCTTTATTATTACCTATATTAATATAGGATTTATACCTAACTTTATATCTATGTGGCTAGAAGCCTTTATAAAAGCGTTTGCCTGTGCTTTTCCTTTGGTATTTATTTTTGCTCCACTTGCACAAAAAATATCATTGAAGTTTATAAAAAAAGAGGAATAGAATTGATTATAATAAATATAAATGCATCTGTACAAAATATTAAAAAAAGTAAAAGATAATGTCAGGCTGGACATATTTGTTTATAGCAGGGGTTTTAGAGATTGGCTTTGCTTCAACGTTAAAATTAACACAAGGATTTACTAAACTTTTTCCTACTTCTGTATTTGTTTTTTTTGCCATATTTAGCTTTTATTTTTTAAATAAAGCTGCTCAAACTATACCTGTGGGAACGGCATATGCTGTTTGGACAGGAATAGGTGCGTTTGGTACCATTGTAGTTGGAATTTTGTTTTACCAAGAAGCAGCCTCTTTTATGCGATTGTTTTTTCTAATGACACTCATAGCTTCAATTGTGGGGTTGAAATTGGTCTCTTAAAAAATGAGTGACAAGCAAGAATGACGAGCAAATAGCACCTCTTACCTTGCCTTGTCACTGGTTTTTTCTTGCTTGTTACTTTTTAGGCATCACTGCTAAGCTAAAAGGGCAATTTTCTTTCATTCATATTGAAGTTTTGATATAATTTTGCATATTAAATTAACATAAGAGGTTTAACATGGGTAAAATTACCGAAAACGATATCAAGCAAAGTATTGCTGATGCGATTCAATATATTTCATATTATCATCCAGAAGATTTTGTAAAAGGAATGGTAAAAGCTTATAAAATAGAACAATCAGAAGCTGCTAAAAATGCCATTGGACAAATTTTAATTAACTCAAAAATGTGTGCCATGGGGCATCGACCTTTATGTCAAGACACAGGAAGTGTAAACGTATTTATTAAAGTAGGATTAAAAGCCAATTTAGATATTCAAAAAGAGCTTGAAGATATTATTAATGAAGGCGTTGCTTTAGGATACAAAGACCCTACTAATACTTTAAGATACTCAATCGTTTCAGACCCTGCTGGAAAACGAATTAATACTAAAGATAACACTCCTGCGGTTATTCATTTTAGCGTTGATAATTCAGATGAAATCGAGATTACCGTTGCTGCAAAAGGAGGAGGAAGTGAAAATAAATCTAAGTTTGCAGTTTTAAATCCGAGTGATTCTATTTATGACTGGGTAATGGCTAATGCACGAGAAATGGGAGCAGGATGGTGTCCTCCTGGAATTTTAGGAATCGGAATTGGTGGAAATCCTGAGAAAGCTATGTTATTAGCCAAAGAGTCTTTAATGGGTCAAGTAGATATTTATGAACTCAAGCAGCGAGGCGCACAAAATGCGATTGAAGAGCTAAGACTAAGATTGTTTGAAGATATTAATAAAATTGGAACAGGCGCTCAAGGATTAGGAGGATTAACTACCGTTTTAGATGTTAAAATTTTAGATTATCCATGCCATGCGGCTTCTTTACCTGTTGCTATGATTCCAAACTGTGCAGCTACACGACATATTCATTTTAAACTCAAAGGCGATGGACCAGCTGTTTTTAATAAACCAGACTTAGACATTTGGCCAGATATAAAGTTGCCAATGAATACGATTAAACGAATAAATATTGATGATATTACGCATGAAAATTTATCACAATTTAAATCAGGGGATACTCTTTTAATCTCTGGAAAAATCTTAACTGCACGAGACGCTGCACATCAAAAAATAGTTGAGTACAAAAATGCAGGAAAAGATCTTCCTAATGGCTTAACATTAAAAGATAAGTTCATTTACTATGTAGGACCAGTTGATCCTGTTCGTGATGAAGCCGTAGGACCAGCAGGCCCAACAACATCTACACGAATGGATAAATTTACCAAAGATATGATGGAAATTGGTATTATGGGAATGATTGGAAAAGCAGAACGAAAACAACCTACTATTGATTTAATTAAAGAGTATGGATCTATATATTTAATTGCCACAGGTGGGGCTGCATATTTAATTTCTCAATCAATTAAAGCTGCTAAAGTAGTCGCATTTGAAGAGTTAGGAATGGAAGCCATTTATGAGTTTGAAGTTAAAGATATGCCAGTAACCGTTGCGGTTGATACAAGTGGTGAATCTATTCACACAACTGGACCTGCTAAATGGAGAACCATTTAAAAAAATAGTAGTAATAAATTAATTATTACTAAACTACAAAGAGAAGCTTTTTCTCTTTGTAATAAAAATTGCTATTTAAAACTCATTAATCGAATCTTTTAAAATCACTCTCTTTTTTGTTTTGTTTTGAACTTTTTTTAAAACGCCACATGGTGTGTGTATATTTTAGTGTTTGATAAACCAAAATAATAATTAATGTTGCGAAAAATAGTTGCAGTATTAGAAATAGAAGATTCATACTTTTTTCTTAATACTACTATTTCTTTTTCTCTAAAAAAGAGGGGTCATGCCATTCAACACTTGGTGGCAAAGATGATGTTTCTGAATTTTTATCGGGTAATTTGTATCCACTAAATGCACTGCTTTCCATTTTTTGTTTTGAAAAGACACTGCTATTTGGAGCAACAACAGCACCTATAAATAAAATGATTCCAATAATAGCGTATCCGATATATTTATAATTATCTTTTTTCATAATGAACCTCCTTTAGGGGTTTTCTTTAATTATTTTATTATTACATTTTTTTAATTAAAGAACGATTAGCCTTAAAAAAGAAACACAAAAGTATTTTTTAGCCATATTTTAGTACAATTATTTTCCAAAAAAAAGAGAATAGAATGTTAATAGATTTTTTACAAGGCATAATATTGGGTTTAACGGCTGCTGTGCCATTGGGACCTATTAATTTGCTCATTATGAATGAATCCTTAAAATCGTATAAAAATGGATTTAGTGTGGGAATAGGTGCTATGAGTGCCGATACTAGTTATTTGTTATTAATACTGTTTGGTTTAAACACCTATTTTAACCACAAAATTGTAATAAATACGTTGACTTTATTGGGAGCATTTTTTTTAATCTTTATTGCATATACGATGTATAAGAACAGAAATGAAGAGATTAAAAAAATAGATACAAATAGTAAAGGCTCTTTATTTAAACATTATGTAAAAGGGTATATACTTACACTATTAAGCCCTTATACGGTAGTTTTTTGGTTAAGCGTTGCTACTTTAAGTATTAATAAAACCAATCCTGCTGCTATAATTTTTGGAATGCTTTTTGCTTTAATGGCTTGGATAACAGTAATGCCTTATTTTGTTTTCAAAACAAAGCATTTGATTTCACAACGAGTGTACTCAAAGATTGCCGTTATTTCAGCATTTGTTTTTTGTTGTTTTGCTTTAGGGATGATAATTCGGCTCTTTTTTGGATTTTTTAATTAAAAATTCTAATTAAGACAAATTTTATCCTATTTACACTAAACTGTCAAAATAAATTACTAAAATGGTTGTAAACATAAAAGTTTACACCTTAAAATAGGAAATAAAATGGAAGTATATTTAGATAACAATGCTACAACAATGGTTGATCCAAAGGTTTATAAAGCTATGGAGCCATTTTTTTGTACGCTTTACGGAAATCCTAATTCATTGCACAAGTTTGGTGCAGGAACGCATCCTAAAATGGTTGAATCATTAAACTTTTTGTATGAAGGAATTAATGCAGCCGATGAAGACGATATTATTATTACAGCAAATGCAACAGAGAGTAACAATACTGTTTTAAAAGGCATTTGGGTTGATAAAATATTAAATGGAGATAAAAACCATATTATCACTTCAGAAGTAGAACACCCATCTATTACAGCGGTGTGTAAATTTTTGGAAACTCAAGGGGTAAGTATTACGTATTTACCTGTTAATGATGAAGGAATTATTGAAGCACACACGGTAAGAGATTTTATAAGTGATGATACTGCGTTAGTTTCAATTATGTGGGCAAACAACGAAACTGGGAAAATTTTCCCTATTAAAGAAATTGGTGAAATCTGTAAAGAAAAAGGAGTTCCTTTTCATACAGATGCCACTCAAGCTATTGGAAAAATTGCAGTAGATGTACAAGCTTGTCATGTCTCATATTTATCTATTTCAGCGCATAAGTTCCATGGGCCTAAAGGAATTGGTGCTTTATATGTTAACTCCTTTATTGCACGGTGGTGAACAAATGGGAGGGCATAGAGCAGGTACGGTAGATGTAGCTTCCATGGTTGGAATGGGACTTGCCATGAAACTAGCAGTTGAACATTTGGAGTTTGAAAACACGGAAGTTAGACGACTAAGAGATAAGCTCGAAAATGCTATTTTAGAACTTCCTGAAACTATTGTTATTGGAGGAAAAGAGAACAGAACACCTAATACAACGCTTATTTCAATAAGAGGAGTTGAGGGTGAGTCAATGCTTTGGGATATGAACCAAAAAACTATAGGGGCAAGTACTGGAAGTGCGTGTGCCAGTGAAGATTTAGAAGCAAATCCTGTTATGAACGCATTTGGAAGTGACAGTGAACTTGCACATACCGGAGTTCGATTTAGCTTAAGTAGGTTTAATACTGAAGAGCAAATAGATTATGCAATAGATGTGATAAAAAATGCAGTTAAACGATTAAGAGCAATTTCAAGCTCTTATGCGTATACTCCTTTGAATCATAACAAAAAGTAACACAAGTAAAAGATAAAATTAGAAAAAACTGAAGACAAAAACTAGATACAATTAAAGGAATTATTATGGCGAAAGGTGATTTAATAAGCGGTTCAATTTGGGATGAGTACTCTAACCAAGTTATACGAAGAATGGACAACCCTACTCATCAAGGTGAGATCACAGAAGAGATGGCTAAAAAAATAGGTGGGAAACTTATAGTTGCAGATTTTGGAGCAGAGTCTTGTGGCGATGCTGTAAGATTGTATTGGGTAGTTAATGAAGAAACAGAAGTTATTTTAGATTCAAAATTTAAATCTTTTGGTTGTGGAACAGCAATTGCATCTTCAGATGTTATGGCAGAACTTTGTATTGGAAAAACAGTTACAGAAGCTGTTAAAATTACCAATATTGATGTTGAACATGCGTTGCGTGATCATCCAGATATTCCAGCTGTTCCTCCTCAAAAAATGCACTGTTCTGTTATGGCATATGATGTTATTAAAAAAGCAGCATCTTTGTACAAAGGTGTTGATATGGACAGCTTTGAAACAGAAAAAATAGTGTGTGAATGTGCGCGAGTATCATTAAGAACTATTCAAGATGTTATTCGAATAAATGACTTAACAACAGTTGAGCAAATTACTGACTACACAAAAGCAGGTGCTTTTTGTAAATCATGTATCAGACCTGGTGGTCATGAAGAAAAGGATATCTATTTGGTTGATATATTAGCAGACACAAGAGCTGAAATGGAACAAGAGAAACTTAAAGAAGCAGCTGATGCTAGTGCTGAAGGAAGACACTCTTTTGACAAAATGACAATCGTTCAACGAATTAAAGCACTTGACGAAGTTTTAGATGCGGACATTCGACCTATGTTAATTATGGACGGCGGAAATATGGAAATTATTGATATTAAAGATAATTTACCTCACTACGATGTTTATATTAGATATTTAGGTGCATGTTCAGGTTGTGCTTCTGGAAGTACAGGAACATTATATGCAATGGAGTCAATTTTAAAACAAAAAGTAGATGAAAATATTCGAATTTTACCTATTTAAGTTAATATAAAATTGTAAAAAGGGAGAATCGGAAGATTCTCCCTTTTTTATTGATTTGAATCTATGATATAAAAAAAATATTTTTGTATAATTTAGAAAAATAGATAAGGAAATAATATGGCTGAAACAATAAGTTCTTTTTTGACAAAAGACCACCGAGCATGTGATGAGCTTTTCGCTCAAATGGAAAACGAAGTTGCCTCAGAAAACTGGGCAAATGCAAATAAAAAATTTCAAGAATTTACAGGTGATTTAGAGCACCATTTTGGTATGGAAGAGCAAGTGATGTTTCCTGCGTTTGAGCAAAAAACAGGAATGATGGGTGGACCTACTGCTATGATGAAAATGGAACACGAACAAATGAGAAGTGTTATTTCACAAATGAAAAAAGATTTAGATGAAAAAAACAAAGACCATTTTTTTGGCTTATCTGAATCTTTAATGATGATTATTCAACAACACAATATGAAAGAAGAGCAGATGTTATATGCTATGGCAGATAACCATTTAGGTGCTGATGTAACTTCTATTGTTGAACAAATGAAAGCATTAGAAAAATAATATGTTTAACCAAGGATTATCACTAGACCAAGCACCTCCTATTGGTGTGCCGTATCGTTTTTTTATTACTGCACCTATTTTTGGAATTTTATTAGGTTTGGTTTTTTTCTTCTTTCCTGTTGATTTAATTATTAACCGATACTCTTCGGTTGCTATTGGGGTAATTCACCTCTTTACTTTAGGAATGTTAAGTATGATAATCTTTGGTGCAATGCAACAAATGATGCCAGTTTTAGCAGGTGCGGTTGTTAAAAAACCTGTGCTGTTTGCCAATGTCGTACATACATCGTTAACCTTGGGAACACTTTGTTTTAGTGGAAGTTTTATTTTTGAAATCAAAGCATTACTGCACATAGGAACAACATTTTTAGCAATTGCTTTTTTTACGTTTTTTGCGGTGAGTTTGTATTTGATTTTTAAAGTAAGGTTTTTAACTTCCACGGTTAATGCCATGAAACTTTTTGCAATAGCGGGTGCTATTACTTCGCTTTTGGGAGTCTATTTAGCCTATTCACATATTTCAAATAATATTGGAGCATTGCACTATAACTTTGTCTATTTGCATATATTATTTGGACTTTTTGGTTTTGCAACAGTTTTAATTATGGGAGTGTCTTTTCAAATTATTCCCATGTTTTATGTGGCATTGGACTTTCCAAAATATATTCAAAATAAAATTCCTATTTTTATTATGGCTTCTTTATTTGCCTTTGGTATGTTTTTGTTTTTAGAGTTAGATACGTATATCTTAAAAGTGTTGTTTGGACTTTTCTTTATTCTGTTTTGTATTCATGGTTTAAACAGTTTAAATAAACGAAGACGACCCGTTTTTGATGTAACTTTATGGTACTGGAAACTCTCATTGAGTTTTTTGTTAATTTCAATGCTTAACTGGCTTTTTGTTCCACAAGACTCTTATTTTGTAATGGCAATTATGTTTGGCTTGGGATTTTTATACTCACTTCTTCAAGGTATGGTTTATAAAATAATTCCTTTTTTAGCATGGTTTCACTTAAGCTCAAAAGGGCATATGATGATCCCTACAATGCGAGAAATGATACATGAAGATATGATAAAACTTCATTTTTTTATCTATGTCTCTTCGGTATTTTTCTTTTTAATATCTCCATTTTTGAGTAGCTTCTTTATTCTTATTGCTGCACTTCTGTTTATAATTGCCAATATATTGTTTTTGATAAACTGCATTACTGGCGTAAGAAAATATTCTAAAATAGCTAAAACTAACCCTATGGATGCGTTTGCCAATTTGTCTTAATATGTTATAATGCACTAAATATAAGAAAGGGCATAAAATGACAGCATTAGATAAAGAATTAAGACAACTTCAACCCGATATCTATTCCGATGTGTATAATTTAGTCGAAAAATTTGTGAGTATAACCAGTTTGGATATTCCTGAAAATGATGAAAAAGAGTCGAAAAAACGAATAGTTGAAATCGTTAAAAAAGCCATCAGTGAAATTGGGGAATAAAAAGTATGGCAGATAAAAAAGAACAAATATTAAAAAACACCAATGCACAAATATTAGATGAGTTTAACGCGTCTGTTATGTTTGATAAAGAGTTGTATGATCAAGATATAAGAGGCTCTATTGCACATGCTAAAATGTTATGTTTACAAGGAATTTTAACCAAAGAAGACCAAGAATCTATAGAAAAAGGGCTTTTGCAAGTTAAAAGTGAAATAGAATCAGGAAATTTTGAATTTAAAATAGCACAAGAAGATATTCATATGGCAGTTGAAAGTCGTTTGACTGAAATAATCGGGGAAGCCGGAAAACGACTTCACACGGCACGAAGCCGTAATGACCAAGTAGCAACCGATTTTAGATTGTATGTAAAAGAGAAAAACCAATCGCTTATGAGTCAGCTTAAAGAATTGATAGAAACCTTTGTAAATATTGCTTCAAACCATACGACTACATTAATTCCTGGTATGACACATTTACAACACGCGCAACCCATTAACTTTGGGTATCACCTTTTAGCGTATGCCAATATGTTTAAACGGGATTTCGAGAGACTGCAAAGCTCTTATGAAAGAAATGACTACTCACCACTTGGAAGTGCTGCACTAGCTGGAACGCCTCATAATATTGACCGTTTTGAAACGGCTAAACTTTTAGGATTTAAAGCACCAACAATTAGTGCCTTAGATACCGTAAGTGACAGAGATTTTGCGTTAGAGATTTTATTTAATATAAGTACTTGTATGATGCACATTAGCCGAATTTCTGAAGAGTTAATTCTATGGTCATCCTATGAGTTTCAATTTGTAAAAATGAGCGATGAGTATGCAACTACATCTTCAATTATGCCACAAAAGAAAAACCCCGATGTACCTGAACTCTTACGTGGAAAAACAGGACGGGTGTATGGAAATTTAATCTCTTTATTGACCGTTATGAAAGGCTTACCATTAGCGTATAACAAAGATACTCAAGAAGACAAAGAGGGTGTTTTTGATTCTGTTAAAACAGCTGAGATTTCAATTAGTATTTTAAATGAAGTCATTAAAACCATGACAATCAATAAAGATAAAATGATGGAAGCCTGTAAAGTAGGGCATTTAACTGCTACTGATTTAGCAGATTATTTAGTACAAAAACAAGACATGCCTTTTAGAACAGCTTATTATATTACTAAAGAAGTAGTTGCTTGTGCCAATAAATTAAATAAAGATATGAGTGAACTCACTATTGAAGAAATTAGAAGTGCTGCTTCGGAACTTAAATTAATAGATGAAGAGATTTTAAGTTATCTAAACTTAGAAAATTCTATGAATGCAAGAACTTCATATGGAGGAACGTCTACTTTTCAAACTCAAAAACAAATTGAATATTTTAGAGAATGGCTTAGTGAAAATGAAAAATGAAAAGTGAAAAATTTAATATTATTTATGGTGTTTTGTAATTAAAAGATAGTTTAATTATTTGGAAACCGAAATTTAAAGAGTCTGTAATAACTCTCAATACCGACCGAAATAAATTTCGGTTTCCTTTTGGGGTATTTCGGAACTCGAAACGCAGTACTCGAGCAAAAGTTTCAAGGAGTTTAAAAGCTTCAACGACTTTAGAAAATCCTTAAATAAATTGAATTTAAAGAAGCTAATAATCTCATTAAATTAAAAATAATAAATGAGGGAACCTCCCCCATAGGGCTTAGAAGCGGTTGATAGCTTTTTGTTTTACTTTTGGGATTAAAAAAAGGCAAGTGAATTTCACTTGCCTTTTTATTAAAATTAATATAAATTATTTTTCTAAGAACTTTTTACAAATAGCGTACATTCTTGGAATATCTGTTTTCCCAATAAATCCATCTACACCAATATTTTTCATTTTACCAACAACTGCATCGGTTGTCATAGATGAGTTTACAACTAAAGCAATTGAGTTAAAACGGCTGTTCTCTTTTACATAAGAAGCTACTTGATAGCCATCTTTTTCTGGCATTTCAATATCAGTTATAATTAATCCTACTGTTTTTATGTCAATAATATTTAATCTATCAATTAGCTCTTGACCGTTGTTAAAAATCTCATATTTAACTTCTATTTTTTGAAGGAATTTTTTTAATATTTCTCTTGCAACTGCTGAATCTTCAGCAACTAACACAATTTTATTGGTAATAATTGGTTCATTAACATATTTATTAACCTCTTCATCGCCACTGCTTGTCCAACCAATATCTCTTAAAAGTTGTTCAGCGTTAAAGACGGTACATAATTTTGTTTCGTTGTTTACTTTAACATAAGTTGTATAGGTGATTTTAGAGTTTTGTTCTTCTGAATTTCTTAATTCGTCTGTTGTTTTTTCAACAATATTAATCATATCTTTAATTAAAAAACCAACTTTTTTGTGATTAAATTCACAATAAATAATTAATTTATAATCTACCATATCTCGTTTTACTTTATTTCCCAACCAAATATCTAAATTGATTAAAGTAATAGGCTCTCCTCTAATAGTAGCAATTCCTGCAATGACATCACTATTTGTTGGAGTTTCAGTAATGGTTACTTCTTCAGTAATAATAAATGCTTTAATCTTTGCAATATTAATTGCATATACATTTCCACCACCCGTATAAAATACAGCGAGTTGTTGAACGTTTCGTAAATGCGCTTGGGTCATTTGTTCTACATCTTTTCCTATGCTCATATTATTCCTTTTGAGATATTTGTAAATTATATATTGTTTTATCTTATAAATTACTTTTTATTTTCAAGAATTACAAGATAGAGTTTTATTATATCATCTTTTAGCTAAAATCTTTTGAACTGTTACAGAAGCCATCATTAATCCAAAAGAACCAGTAACTGCTTCAAAGGTTCCTTTGTCTATACACAATGGATTTTCACCTGAAAATATAACCTTAAAAGGCTTTTTAAACCCTGCTTGTTTAAGCTCTGTTCGTACTTTTCTTATAAATGGGTCATTGTAGGTTTTCCAAATACTTAAATACTCTATTTTAGAAGGGTCAATGCGTTTTGCCCCACCACTTGTGCTAATGATTTTTTGATAATATTTTTTAATTAAATGCACTTTAGGCTTAATGTCATCAATAGCATCTAAAATAAAATCGTATTGGTCAAAATTGTGTTCATCAATCCATTGGGGAGTTATTTTAATATGTAAAATTTCTACTTCTGGGTATTTTTCTTTTAATGCTTCAACCTTTATTCGACCAATGTTCCCAGCACTTCCTAGTTGTCTATTTAAATTTGACTCTTCGTAGGAGTCAAAATCTACAATAGTAATATTCGTAATGCCCGTATTATACAAAGCATCAAGTGCAAAACTTCCAACACCTCCTACTCCTAAAAGAATAAGTTTTGTGTTTTGGAATTTTTCAAATGTGTTTTGTCCAAAAAGTTTAATGGTTCTGTCATATCTTAACACCGCTGTTTCTCTTTTATTAATTTTTGGGTATTATAACATAAATACTTTTGGAGAATTAGATGGATAAAGAACCTATGACGAGAGTCGGATATGAAAAAATCACTAAAGAATTAGAACTATTAAAAAACAAAGAACGTCCTGAAACTGTTCTTGCATTGGAAGAAGCAAGACAGTTAGGCGACTTAAAAGAAAATGCTGAATATCATGCTGCTAAAGAGAAACTAAAATTTATTGATATGCACGTAGCAGAATTGGGTGCCATTATTTCAAAAGCCATTATTATAGACCCTGAAGTTTTGCCACACGACCGTGTAAGCTTTGGTTCAAGCGTAAAATTGCTGAATACAAAAACAGAAGAAGAGTTCGAATATGCCATTGTGGGAAGTGTTGAAAGCAATCCTGAAAAAGGATTTATCTCATTTAATTCTCCTTTAGCAAAACAACTTTTAGGAAAACAAGAAGGCGATGAGTTCACAGCACAACTTCCAGCAGGAGTTACAGAATTTGAAGTTTTAGAAGTAGGATATAAGGAGTTAAAACTGTAATGAAAGTAGCAATAATAGGAGCCACTGGCTATACGGGGCTAGAATTAATTAAAATTTTAGTGAACCACCCTGAGTTTAAAATAACATATATTGCAAACTCAACAGGAGAGCAAAATGTAAATGAGCTTCACCCTTGTTTACAAAATGTACTTTCAATGCCTGTTTCTAAAGCCAACGCTGTTGAAGTTGCGGTTAATGCAAAATTGGCATTTTTAGCACTGCCTCACCAAACTTCAATGGGGTTTGCAAAAGAGTTGCTTGAATTGGGAATTAAAGTGGTTGATTTAAGTGCAGATTATCGACTTGAATTAGAGACTTATGAAAAACATTATTGTCCTCATATTGACAAAGAAAACTTGCCCAATGCAGTGTATGGAATGCCTGAATACTACAAAGAAGAGATTAAAAATGCAAAACTTGTAGCAAACCCTGGTTGTTATCCAACTGCAACACTTTTAGGACTTTTGCCTTTTGTGCCTTATATAGATGAAAATATACCTGTATTTGTTGATGCTAAATCAGGAGTCAGTGGTGCTGGAAAGAAAATTAGTGAAGCCACAACTTTTTGTAATATCAATGAAAATATTTTTGCGTATAACCCTTTTAAACACCGACATATGCCAGAAATTCAAGAAAAAGTATTAAAAATTAAACATAAAGAACTAAATATTAACTTTGTACCACATTTAATCAATGCCACACGAGGAATGTTAGTTAGTACTTATGTAACTTTAAAAGAAGATATTGACCCACAAGAAATTCAAGAAATTTTACGAAAAGCATATAAAAATTCTCCGTTTATTCGAATAAAAGATAAACCTGTAGATATAAAATCAACCGCAGGAACAAACTTTTGCGATATTTTTGTGGCTAAAAATGGCAAAGCACTGTTTATTAACACTTCAATTGATAATTTACTTAAAGGGGCTTCAAGTGCCGCTGTTGCCAATGCAAATTTAATGTGTGGCTTTGATGAAGCTTTAGGAGTTCCCAATATTGCCTATATGCCTTAATATTAAACAGAACGCAATATTTGTAGCCGATGCTCATTTTAATATAAAACGAAATGAGCTTTCGGTTTTTCTAGACCTAATTGAACAAAAAAAAATCAACCCACCGCAACTTTTTTTAATGGGCGATATGTTCGACTTTTTAACACAAGAGTCTTTTTACTTTGTTAAACAAAATAGTACTATAATTAAACGACTCAATAATCTTTCTAAAGAGATTGAAATTATCTATTTAGAGGGAAATCACGACTATAATTTAGAAAAACTTTTCCCAAATATAGAAGTTATTTCAAGAGAAAAACAACCCTTAAAAGCCTATTTAAATAAGGAAGAAATAGCACTTTCCCATGGAGATAATTTTACGCCTACTTCTTACAATATCTATTGCAAAATTATCCGAAACAAGCCTTTGTTAAAATTTTTAAATGCTATTGATTTTAACCATTGGCTCTCTTGTAAAATAGATAAGGCATTAACTAAAAAAAATATTTGCCATGAGTTTAAAAACTTTGAAGAACTCGTAGAAAGACGTTTGAAAAACTATAAAACAAATACGGTTATCGAAGGGCATTTCCATCAAGGAAAAGAGTACACACTTGATAAAAAGAGGTATGTAAATGTACCTTCTTTATTTTGTTCCAAAGCCTATATGGTATTAGAAGAGGGCAAATTTATAACACAATACTTAACACAAAAGAAAGGATAAAACATAGCAAAGTTTAAAGTGTTCAGTCAATATGAGCCAGCAGGAGACCAACCTCTTGCTATTAAAGAGCTTAGTGATTCTATTATTGCAGGCAACCGTTACAACACGCTTTTAGGAGTAACGGGGTCGGGGAAAACCTATACTATGGCAAAAGTGATTGAAAAAACGCAAAAGCCTACGTTGATTATGACGCACAATAAAACTCTTGCTGCCCAACTTTACAGTGAATTTCGACAATTTTTCCCCAACAACCATGTGGAATATTTCATCTCTTACTACGACTACTATCAACCCGAAGCCTATATTCCAAGAAGCGATCTGTTTATTGAAAAAGACAGCTCCATTAATGAAGAGTTAGAGAGATTAAGGCTCAGTGCTACATCATCACTATTATCGTTTGATGATGTTATTGTGGTTGCTTCTGTTTCTGCAAACTACGGGTTGGGAAACCCAAGTGAATACAAAGCCAATGTTCAAAAAATAGAAGTAGGGTTTGAGTATTCACAACGGCAAATGCTTTTAAAACTTGTAGAAATGGGTTACAAACGAAATGATAAATTTTTTGACAGAGCTGATTTTAGAGTTAATGGCGATGTTATAGATGTATTTCCTGCGTATTGGGAAGATGAGTTTATTCGAATAGAGTTTTTTGGCGATGAGGTTGAAAGCATTAGTGTACATGAATATTTAACCAACAATAAGCACAAAGAGCTAAAAGAAGCGACCATTTATTCCGTTAACCCTTTTGTGGTGTCACAAGACAGATTAGCCCATGCGGTTAAAGAAATAGAGCAAGAACTAGGCGAACGTTTGGCGTATTATAAAGCCCAAGACAGACAAGTAGAGTACCAACGGCTTAAACAGCGTGTGGAGTTCGATTTAGAGATGATAGAAGGCACAGGAATGTGTAAAGGAATTGAAAACTACGCCAGATTATTAACCGACAAAAAACCGGGTGAAACCCCATACTCTCTTTTAGACTATTTTGAACAACTCGATGAAGATTTTTTACTAATTGTAGATGAATCCCACGTTTCTTTGCCTCAGTTTCGTGGAATGCACGCAGCTGATAGAAGCCGTAAAGAGGTCTTAGTAGATTATGGATTTAGGTTGCCAAGTGCGTTAGACAACCGACCTTTAATGTTCGATGAGTTTATAAAAAAAGCCCCCTTTTATCTCTTTGTAAGTGCCACGCCAAATGAGCTTGAAACTTCAATGAGTTCAGTAGTAGCTCACCAAGTAATAAGACCCACAGGTTTACTTGACCCCATAATTGATATTAAAAATAGCGAATTTCAAGTAGAAGATTTACACGATGAAATTAAAGCAATCGTTGCCAAAAATGAACGAGTATTAGTAACAGTATTGACCAAAAAAATGGCAGAAGAACTCACCTCTTATTATGCTGATTTAGGTATAAGAATTAAATATATGCACAGTGAAATAGATGCCATTGAGAGAAACCAAATCATAAGAGGTTTAAGAAAAGGCGATTTTGATGTGCTTGTAGGAATTAACCTACTAAGAGAAGGGCTAGATATTCCAGAAACTTCCTTAGTGGCCATTTTAGATGCTGATAAAGAGGGCTTTCTAAGAAGCCGTACAGCACTAATTCAAACCATAGGAAGAGCCGCAAGAAACGAAAAGGGGCGAGTAATTTTATATGCAAAAAGAGTTACTGATTCCATGCAACACGCTATTGATGTCACCAACGACAGAAGAGAAATTCAAGATGCACACAATAAAAAGCACGGAATTACTCCAAAAAGTACTGTGCGAACGCTGGACGAAAACCTAAGATTAGAAGAGTATGACGATGTTGCCAATAAGTTAGACAAGCTTAATAAAATGCCAGCGAGTGAGAGAAAGAAAATGCTAGTAGAGTTAAACAAAGCTATGAATAAAGCAGCAAGAGATTTAAACTTCGAGGAAGCCATAAGATTAAGAGATGAAATCGAAAAAATAAAAAAATTGTAGCTATAAAACATCATCTTTTGCTCAAACTCTTGCGTTGAAGTTTAACTTTTAATCGTCACGTACTTGATGTACGCTCCTCATAAAAGTTAAACTTCGCCTTGATTTTGAACAAAATCTGACGCTTTCTAGCTACTCGCACTCATTTCTTGTAAATACAAATAATTAAAATATATAAATATTCTTGCTATATTTTCCTGTGCTTATATTTATTCCCAAATATCTCTTGAAAAAGAGGTTGATAGCATATTTACAGAAAGAGTCTCAACCCTACTTAAATAATACTCTTTAAGCACAACTTCAAATGGTTTTTGACCTCCATATTTGCTGGTGTAATAGGGTAATGCTTTAATATTTGCAGGTAAATTATTTATATAATTTTCAAAGGTGTTGATAAACTGTTTTGTAATTTGTTCAATTTCTTTATTGGCAAACTCTTCACTAATTTCTATAAAATCAGCTAATTTTATTAAGTCTATTTTTTTGAGGTTACTTGTTTTTTTACCAATTTTTAGCCCAATATCATTGTGCTTTGTATCTTTATATATTTTGGTTGTAGAAATATCATAAAAAGGAGATAATACCATTTTATCTTCATTAAATTGATTGCTAGAATATATTAGGGAAATATTTTTTGCGTGTAAATCACCGTGTCCTATTATTACTGAAAAAACAATGAATCGATAGAGCTCTATAAGCTGCTCATTTGAAATATATTTTTTTGCTACTTCTAAAACTTCTCTCATAGTAACTTTATATTTTTGATAGCTATTTTTATTCATAAGGGTCAAAATTTCATGATGGTCTATTTTGCTTGTTTGGAATCTATCAAATCTTTTTATGATGTAGTGGTAATCATTGCCATGCTTTAATATAGCATTGTATGGAATATCAAATCCAAAATCTCTAGCTAGTGTCATAAAAATATGCTCATTTATAAGAAGATAAGGGATATAACTTCTCTCTTTATCAAGAGGTGCATAGGTTGTATAGTATTTGCTGTAAGGTTTAATAAAATAATTACTGTTTTTTGATAGATCATAATGTATAGTTCTATTTTCATCGTTTTTAATAACACTAAATTTATATTGATACCCTGATAATCCTATAACCTTACTGTTTACTAATCCATTTGGATATAAAATTGACTCATCAATATCTAAAGAATACTCCAAAATATTTGGAAAAGTATAATTATTGTCTAAAATCTCATGTTTAACTTCGTTAAATTGAAAAATAGTTTGCTTTTGAAGCTGTAGCTTTATGAAATCTTCTTCACTATAAAATTCATAACTTCCATGAATATCACTAAGGTATAGTAAGACTTCAATTTGTGAAGTAATGTTTTTTTGAGCTTTTAATAAATTCAGTTGCTCAAATTCTGGCAACATATTTTCAAAGATAGGAAAAAGTGAAGTTGAAATATTCTCTTCTTCCTTTAAACTTTTAATATATTGAGATTTATCAATACTACTGTTATATGTAAATATGATTTTTTCATTGCTCTGTTTTAGTTGACCAAGTAATTGCTGATTTTTAACGACAAATATTTTCATTACTAACTCTTAATTAAGTATATATACTTAATAATAACAAGTATTTTATAAAAGTCAAGAGCAAAAGTCTCTTGACAAAAGAGTTTAATTAAAGTATAGTAAAGTAAATTTACTTTACTAAGATAAATAGATGAAAAAACAAGACTATTTCACACTAAATAAGCAAACAATACTCAATAAAATCAAAGAGTATGATTATGTATCAACAGAGCAATTAAAAGAGATACTGCAAGCGTTTAAAGAAGAGTCTTTAGTATCAACCAATCTTTCATTTAATGCATTTCTATTAAAGCTAATAGATGAGGGAATAACTCAAAACAGCGTAACTATTAGAGGACATATAAAAATCAGATATACCTTTAAAAAAGATTTTGATATTTATAATTTTTGCAACGCATTAGAAAAAAATAGCTATTTTTCTATGACAACATCGCTTAATATTCAAGGATTAAGCAATTACAGAAGTGACTATATTTTTGTTTCAAAAGAAAGAGTAGCAAGAGTAGAACAAGATAATATAAAACTTTTACAAATAAATATAGATAATGCTTTTGCTAAAAAACCAAGAAGAACCACTGCGTATGACAAGGTTGAAAACTACATGGTCATAATGCTAGAAGCCAATAATACAGCAGCATATGAGATAATTGACTATAACGGGTTTAAACTCTCTTCCGTAAACAGAGCTTTTGTGGAAATTATAAGTAATATCCACTATTTCCAAACCAGCAATAAAGCACTAGAGTTGTTCTCTTCCATAAAAAACAATCTAGACATAGATAAAATCTACACTATCCTAGAAAAATTTGATTTTATTTACCCATATTTTCAGTTAGCTGGATTTTATTTAGAAAACATTGGTTTTTCCAAAAATGAGCTAATTAAGTACTACAAGAAAAAAAGTGAATTAAACTTTTACACAGAAAAAAACAGAGATACTTATTTGTTTGATGAGCATTGGAATATTTACTATTAAAATGTAGTTGTATGAGTATGAATTTAGCTTACTGCTCCAAAATAAGTTTTATAATTTCATATTTTATGGTTTTTAAAAATTTTTCAAGGAGTAATTTTACTCCTTTTCTTACTTTATCTCTTTATCAACCTTTACAGTAAATAAAGCTCCATCTTCGACATTTGTTACATTTATATATCCGTGCATATTTCGCTCAATTATATTTTTACTCATATAAAGTCCAATTCCTGTTCCTTGCGTTTGGTGTCTTGTTGTGAAATATGGCTCAAATATTTTATCAATAATCGCAGAATAACTCCACCTGCATTGTC
>JBAYYP010000021.1:0-30844 GCA_041672955.1 Arcobacteraceae bacterium | reverse complement strand
GAGGTTAAGGCTTTCATGGCTCCATATCCAGCTTGAGTGGCGGGTACTTTTATCATGACATTTTCATTGCCAATGGTGTTGTAAAGTCGTATTCCCTCTTCAAGAGTAGACGCTTCATCATCACACAACAGTGGGTCAACTTCTAATGAAATAAATCCATCGTTACTATTGTCATCATAAAGTGGATATAAAATTTGAGATGCTCTTTTTATGTCTGTAATTGCTAACTCTTCGTAAATCTTTTTTTGGTCATTGGCTTGTAACATATCGAGTTGTTGTCGGTATGCTACTGAGTTTAAAATTGCTGATTCAAAAATGGCTGGGTTACTTGTAGCTCCGTGGATTATCTCGTTTTCTATTAACTCTTTGAATTGATTTTCTAAGAAATCTCTTTCTATAAAGTCACACCAAAGTGAAAAGTTTATTTCGTCTTTTAAAGCCATTGTTATCCCTTAATTTCATTTAAAATTTGTGTTAAATCTTTTGTATCAATAATAATATTTGCCTCTTTTTTTAAAATAGCATGAGCACAAAATGCAACTTTTGTATCGGCATATTTAAACATTGAAACATCGTTTGCACCATCTCCTACAACTAACGTATCTTTTGAAGTAATGCCCATAAGTGCTTGAACTCGTTGAAGTAAATCGCCTTTTGAAAAACCAAACATCATCTCCCCACCAATTAAGCCTGTTAGTTCCCCATTTTTGTGGTGTAAAATATTTGAAAACTCAGCGTCAAGACCATATTTTTCTTTAAATGGAGTCGTACCAATTCTAAAGCCACCTGAGAAACAAATAACTTTGTACCCTCTGTTTTGAAGCTCTTTAATAGTTTCAGGAGCTCCTGGCATAGGAGGTAAAGAAGCGCAAATTTCTACTGCTTTTTTGTACGGCAAGCCTTTGAGCAAAGCTACTCGTGTGGTTAAGCTTTCGAAAAAATCAAGTCGTCCAGACATTGCTTCTTCGGTAATTCTGGCAACTTTCTCTTTAATTCCTAGTTCATGTGCGAGAAAGTCAATAGTCTCTCCATCCATAAGTGTGGAGTCAAAATCGAAGACGGCTAGTTTCATTATAAATCCTATGTTAAATATTTAAAGGATATAATTATAGCTAAAATACTTTAAGGATTCTTTTTGAATGTTTGATGAACTCATAAGCAAATTAAAATCGGGAAATTTTTTAACACTTGAAACCACTCCCCAGCACGAACCTTCAATGGATACCCTTCTTGCTAAAATAAAATCCTATGACTTAGATAAGAAAGTTGATGGTTTTTCAGCAACGGATAACCCTTTAGCAAAACTGAAATACAGCTCACTTTTTGCTGCACTAAAACTGCAAACAGCGTTTAATAAACCGGTAATTGCTACTATGACCATGCGAGATAAAAATAAAATTGCATTGCAATCGGATTTACTAGGTGCCAATGATTTTGACATACGAACAATTTTGTGTCTTACAGGTGATCCTGCAAAAATGAGTGACCAACCTAATACCAAAGGTGTTTTTGAAAGTAATTCAACGCTACTTTTAAAAATGATTAAATCGTTTAATCATGGCATGGATTTAGCAGGGCGACCTTTTAAAACGCAACCCAAAGAGATTTTCCCTTTTGCTGTTACGAACTCTTATGCAAAAAGTTTTAAAACATTAGAAAAAAAGATGCAAAAAAAGATTCAAGAAGGTGCTATTGGCTTAATCTCACAACCGGTATATGACCTTGAAAATGCCAAAATATTGTTGGAAAGTTTTGAAAATGCCAAAAAAGAGGTTAGTTCTCATAAACAAGAGGCACAGCTTATTTTTGGAATTTTCCCAATTGTGAAACTACGAACGGCACTCTTTCTTTCAGCTCAAGTTCCAGGTATTCGAGTACCGCAAAACTGGATTGATGCCCTAGAAAAAGCCAATGATAAAAGTGAAGAAGAGGAGCGAAAAATTGGTTTAGAGTTAAATCATAAACTTTTTGAACAAATTAAAACGTTTCACCCTAAAATTCATTTAATGACCGCCAATAACTTTGACCTTGCCAATGAGTTAATTGTAAATGGCTGAAAAACTGGCTTCTTTAGATGTGGGTTTAAAGCGTATTGGTGTGGCAATTTGTTTATACGGCAATATAGTTACTCCACAAAATGCAATTTTACGAAGAAATAGAAACCAAGCGGCACATGATGTTAATATTTTTTTAAAAGAGTGGGAAATAGAAAAGCTTATTGTTGGATTTCCAAGTTCTAGTGTTGATACACAAAACAGAATCAAACATTTTGTAAATTTGCTTGATTTGAAAATTCCTTATGAATTTCAAGAAGAGAATATGAGTTCCATAGAAGCCGAAGAGTTAATCAAAGGTGAAATCAAACACAAACGCGATGGGCGTATTGACTCTATTGCTGCAAAAATTATATTAGAGAGATATTTAGGAAAATAAAGAAGAGCAGATAAAAGAAAGGATGTTATGAATTTTACGTTTAATTCGTACTATACGCTAATTGCTGCTGTTATAGTATTGCTTATTGGAAAGTATTTAGTAAAAAGAATAGGATTTTTAAGAAAATACAATATTCCAGAACCCGTTGCTGGTGGATTGGTTGCTGCATTTATCTCCACTTTGGTTTATTATATTTGGGGATACAGCATAACAACAAGTGCTGAGTTACAAACAACTTTTATGCTTATATTTTTTACTTCAATTGGTCTTGGTGCAAATTTTTATAAGCTAAAAGAGGGAGGAAGAACTCTTCTGCTGTTTTTATTTGTGATTGCCTTTTTTATAATAATTCAAAATATTGTTGGAATATCACTGGCAACGCTACTAGGAATTGACCCACTTATTGGACTAATAGCTGGTTCTATTGCACTAACAGGAGGTCATGGAACAGCTGGTGCTTGGGGAGGAATTTTAGAGACAAAATATGCCATAGAAGGGGCTACTACTTTAGGAATGGCCAGTGCTACTTTTGGTTTAATTATGGGTGGTTTAGTAGGCGGACCAATGGCTAAAATTCTTATCAATAAATACGACTTAGCGTGTGCTAACAGTGAACATGAAGAAGAGATAGAAAAAGAAAAAAACCCACCAATTATTGAAGAGTTTGTGCCTTTTGGATATCCGAAAAATATTCGATTAATTACAGCAAACAGTGCAATTACAACGTTGGGACTTTTTGCTGCTTGTTTGGCATTTGCTGATTTTATGACGGTGCTAACTAAAGGCACCGCTATTGAATTACCAACTTTTGTTTGGGCTTTGGGTGGAGGTGTAATACTTAGAAATGTTTTAGAAAACTTCTTAAGAGTAAATGTTTTTGACAGAGCAATAGATGTATTTGGAAACGCATCTTTGTCTTTATATTTAGCAATGGCACTTTTGTCTTTAAAGCTTTGGCAACTTTCAAGTTTAGCAGGACCTTTAGTGATAATCTTAATAATTCAAGTGTTAACACTCATTTTATATACATCATTTATCACATTTAAAGTTATGGGAAAAAACTACGATGCTGCTATTTTAACAGCAGGTCATTGTGGGTTTGGATTAGGGGCAACGCCTACAGCTGTTGCCAATATGCAAGCCATTACCAATATGTATGGACCTTCATATAAAGCATTTTTAATAGTTCCTTTATGCGGAGCATTTTTTGTAGATTTAATAAATGCTACCATTATTCAAGCCATTTTAAAATTTGTTGGATAGTTTAAATTAAAGTAAAAGTTTAAAAAATAAAGGCTATAAAATAGCCTTTATTTAGTGTTTAGTACGTTAAAACCTTACTGGCTTCTTTTGTCCAAGATGCTAAAAGGTCTAATGAGCCTCTAATATCATCATTTAAATAAGGTTCATTTTTATACTCACCTGAACGTTTAAGACTGGTTCCACAAGCTTTTATAGGAATATTTAACTCCAGCAGCTCTTTTATTAACGCTTGTAAATCAAGATCATAAGAGTCAGGTTTTTTTGCAACTGCTCTTACTAAATCAACTGCATCGCTAATTGCAAAAATATGTATTTCTTCACCCACTTCTACCAGTTTTTTTGCCAATCTTAACGCACCATACATATGGTCACTTCCATTATATGGTTTTGTGCTTAGGATAAAAAGTATCATGATAAACTCCTTTATAAGAAAGATTTAGGTTAAACCCACCAAAATAAGCTTCTTTATATTAGAGTAGTTTAATATATAAAAAATGAGTAAACATTGATGTATATCAAACCTTTATTTCTTTTATTTTTTTTTACTGTTTACCACAACAGCAACTGCGATATTCCCATCATGACTTATGCTTAATACTGATTTTTTTATTTTAAATTTCTTTCTCAACATTTTGCTATATTTAAGTTTTGGAGCACCATGTTTATCTTTTTTAATTTTTATATCATGAAAGGAACAAATCCCCCCAATCCCAGTGCCAATAGCCTTACTAGCAGCTTCTTTAGCAGCCCAAAATCCCGCTGCTGTTTGCGGTGATTTGACGAGTATAATTTCATCTTCATTTAAAAAACGCTTCAACGCTTTTTCTGGAAATTTCACCATCATTTTTTCAATTCGTGAAATATTTACAATATCTATGCCTATCATTTTAAACCTATGTTGTGTATAATCTTGTTTATGAAACTCTTTATTAAAAAATTATTATATCTTATCATTATGCTGTTTATTATTAGTCTTATCTCTTTTATTGCTATAAATCTAGCGCCTAACTCTTTTTTTGCAAGTGGGGAATTGAACCCTAATATTACGCCTGAATCTATTGAACATTTAAAAACTATTTATGGGTTAGACAAACCTTTATATGTACAATATTTTTCTTGGGTGTTTGCTATTTTGCAGCTTGATTTTGGGATTTCTTTTGCCAGTGGTCAAATGGTTAAAGAGGAGATTTTAAATAGAATTCCAATTACTTTGACACTTAATATTATTAGTATAGTATTGGTGTTTGTGCTTTCACTTTATTTAGGAATTAAATCTGCTTTACGAAAAAACAGTTTTTTCGATAGATTTTCAAGCCAACTTTCACTTTTAAGTTTTTCAATGCCATCGTTTTATTTAGCTCTTTTATTGGTGTTGGTGTTTTCAATATATTTAGAGTGGCTGCCAATTGCTGGTTTACATTCCGTTGCTAATGCTACGGGGGTTGAATATTATTTAGATATGGCGTGGCATCTTGTGTTGCCTATTTTTATTATGACATTTGGAGGCATTGGGAGTTTGACACTTTATATTCGCTCACTCACTATTGAAATTTTAAAAAGTGATTATATCTTTTTTGCAAAAAGCAGAGGGTTAAGCAAAAAACAGATTTTGCGTTACTACATTTTGCCCAATTTATATCCACCTGTTATCACTTTACTTGGGTTGTCGCTTCCTGGAATTATTGGAGGAAGTGTAATTTTAGAGTCTATTTTTTCAATAGATGGCATGGGATTGCTTTTTTATCAAAGTGCATTGAGCCATGATTATCCTGTAATTATGGGAATTTTAATTATAGGAGCTTTCTTAACTCTTATAGGAAATATGCTTGCAGATTTGATTTTGTTAAAACTTAACCCAAATATGAAATAAAATTGAAAATATAAATTTTTTTTAATGAGATTTTAGGTAAAATAGAAATCAAAAATAAGGCAACGAATGCAACACCTAATTACGACTTCTGATTTCTCAAAAGAGGAGATACTTGAAGTCTTTGAAGATGCCAAAATCTTTAAAGACTTAACTTCCAACTTGGTTTTACAAGGAAAAATTATTGTCAATTTGTTTTTTGAAAACTCCACACGAACCAGAAGTGCATTTGAAATAGCAGCGAAACGATTAGGTGCGCAAGTTATCTCTTTGGATGTGGGGCGAAGTTCAAGAAGCAAAGGCGAAACTATTTTTGATACTATTGCTAATATTAATGCCATGCGACCAGATGCTATTACCATAAGACATTCAGAGTGTGGGTTACCTGGAAGTTTAATCGAACAAGTTAATTGCCCTATTATAAACGCAGGAGATGGAACGCATGCACATCCTACACAAGCCTTATTGGATCTGTTTACTATTTTAGAACATTTTAATTGGAATGCAGAGGGAAAAAAAGTGGCTATTATTGGAGATGTTAAATCTTCAAGAGTAGCAGGATCTAATAGAAGATTACTTCCACGATTTGGAATGGAAGTTATCTTTGTAGCGCCTGATTGTTTTAAATATACAGATACCAATGACTTTAGACAATATGACCATATTAGTGAAATAATTGATGAGGTTGATGTAATTATTAGTTTAAGAACTCAACTTGAAAGACACCACGAAGTCTATTTTGAGTCGTTAAATGAGTATGCGAAAGATTATTGCGTTACTCCAGAAGTTTTAGGTGACCGCGATATTATATTAATGCACCCAGGACCTGTTAACCGAAATATTGACATTAGCGATGATATGTTAAAAGACCCACGATGCAAAGTTTTACAACAAGTAGGCAATGGAGTTGCTGTACGAATGGCTGTTCTGAAAAAATTATTGGGATAATCTTGAAGAAAACTTTTCAAGAAAAATTAAATTTATATGGCTCTTTAAAAGAGCCATTTTTTTTTATGCTCTCTTATGATTTAAAGCAACATGTAGTTTTTCCTTTAAAAAAATTACCTTTAGATATTCAATATAAAATCAGTGAAACTTCCTCTTTTTCAAATGAAAAGACAGAGGTTAAAAAATTCCCTATAAGTTTTAAAACCTACAAAAAAAAATTTGACATCTTACAAGAAGAGATTAAGAAAGGAAACAGTTATTTACTAAATTTAACAGTTAAAACTCCCATTGAAACCAACTTAACATGGGATGAAATCTATCAAAAAGCCTCTTCTAAATTTAAACTGCAATACAAAAATAAATTTATCTGTTTTTCTCCTGAGAGATTTATTCAAATAAAAAACAATATCATTGCTGCTTTTCCTATGAAAGGCACTATTGATGCTAAAATTAAAAATGCCAAAGCCATTATTTTAAACAATGAAAAAGAAAAAGCTGAACACACAATGGTAGTGGATTTACTAAGAAATGATTTGTCGATGGTGGCAAAAAAAGTTCGAGTAAAAAAGTTTCGTTATGTAGAAAAAATAGAAGCTGGCGAAAAAACGCTTTTACAAATAAGTTCAAAAATAGAAGGCACGTTGTCAACTTCTTGGCATGAAAACATAGGCGATATTATTTTAAAACTTCTTCCTGCAGGTTCAATTACGGGAACTCCTAAGAAAAAAACAGTAGAAATTTTAGAAAAAACTGAAAAGTATAAAAGAGGATATTACACAGGAGTTTTTGGTGTATACGATGGCAAAAATTTGGACTCTTCTGTAATGATTCGCTTTATAGAAAAAGCAAAAGACAATAAACTTTTTTATAAAAGTGGCGGTGGAATTACATGCGATTCGGATTGTTTTAGTGAATATCAAGAGTTAATTGATAAAATATATATCCCTTCGTAACTGTTTATACTATAATTAAACCATATAAAAAGGTTTGCAATGAAAAAAAGTGAAGTATTTTTTGAAACAATTAAATGTGATGATGGAATTGCTTATAATTTAGATTATCATTGTCAAAGAATTGCACGAACTATTATGATTAATATTAACTTGCATGAGTATGTTTTGCCTATCAATGACGATTTTTTAAGGTGTAAAGTACTCTATAACAAGCACGGTGTTATAGATGTTCTTTATGAACCTTATATAAAAAGAATCTTCAAAAAATTTAAAATTATCCATGACGATACTATTGAATATAAATACAAAAGTACCAACAGGGAGCAGCTTAATGCTTTATTGAATAAAAAAGAACAAAGCGATGAAATTATTATTGTTAAAAATGGTTTTGTAACGGATACTTCTATTTCAAATATTGCTATTTACGATGGTGAGTTTTGGATTACAAGCAAAACCCCACTTTTAAGAGGAACAACGCAAGAACGATTAATAAAAGAAAAAGAGGTTTTTGCTGCAAATATAAGTGTTGAAATGTTAAAAAATGCAAAAAAAATCGCACTGCTTAATGCTATGATGGGAATGAGAATAATTACCGATTACTCAATACTTGAATAGATAAATATAATTTTATAAATAAGAAAAATGGGTAATATTATTTGTTATAATACACATAAATTAGAACACAAGGATACCAATGGTTAATACTTTAATAAATAATAAAGAGTATAGACAACTTACTAAGAATCAAATTAAAGAGGTTATTACATTTTTTTTAAATGCTAAACAAGAGTTTGCAGTAACCGCAAATGTTAAGGGAATTACTTTTGAACCAGAATTACCAAGTTCAATTTTAGATAAACTCTCAACATTTTCTCTGTTTGTACTTTCAAATTATACCTACTCAACTATTGAGTTAGGCGAGGATGATTTGATTTTCGAAGCAGGATTTGGAAAAGAAAATTTTGGTGCATTGGTAAAAATTCCTTATTTAGCTATTTTTCAAATAATTATTGAAGAGTCAATTTTATATATTAACTCTATTGCTACTTCAGATGATTTTGTTCAAAAAGAAGAACTGGTCCAAAAATCTATGAATGCATTTAAAAATAATCCGAAAAATAAAAATTTAATTAAAGAGTAAAAAAGAAGCAGTTAATGGAAAAATTCCATTAACTGAAATATAAAAGATTATTTTTTTGGAGAGAAAGGGAAAAGAGCGCTTCCCCATGTGAGTCCTGCTCCAAAGGCATCAAATAAAATAGTATCACCTGCTTTTATTTTTCCTTGTTCATAGGCGTAATTCATAGCCATTGGAATAGAAGCAGCGGAAGTGTTTCCATATTTATCAACTGTGATAATAGTTTGTTCTTCAGTTAATCCAAGTGCGTCGCCTACGGCTTTTATAATTCGTAAATTGGCTTGATGAGGAATAAAATGGGTAATATCTTTGTTGCTTAAATTATGTTTTGCAAGCATAACTTTTACATCTGAAGTTAAAGTTTTAACCGCCAATTTGAAGGTTTCATTCCCTTTCATTCGAATACATGCCATTTTATTGTCTAAAACTTCTTGAGAGCAAGGATGTCTGCTTCCTCCACCTTCGGTTTTAATTAAATCTTCATAATTTCCATCGCTTGCACAGTTTACATCGACAATGGCTTCAGAGATATTATCTGTTGCTGAAATAATTGCAGCTCCCGCGCCATCTCCAAAAATAAAGCATGTACCTCTGTCTGTATAGTCTAAAATAGAGGTATATGTTTCAGCTCCAATAATAAGAACATTTTTCTTAGCTCCTGATTCTATAAATGCTTTTGCAATGCTTAATGCATAGACAAAACCAGTACAAGCAGCACTTATATCAAAAGCCATAAGATTTGGTAAACCTAATTTTGAAGCAACTAAACAAGCAGTTGAGGGCATACATAAATAATCAGGAGTTACCGTTGCACAAATCAATAAGTCGATTTCTTCTTTCTTTATACCAGCACGTGAAATTGCAACTTCAGCTGCTCTTGCTCCTAAATCAGAGGATGCTTCATCTTTTTCAGAGATTCGTCTCTCTTTTATTCCGGTTCGTTTTGTAATCCACTCATCAGTTGTGTCAATGATTTTTTCAAAATCAGCGTTTGTCATAACTTTGGGAGGGATATACGCACCTATTGATCTAAAAGCGGCATAAGTCATAAAAAATCCTTAGTAATTATTTTTATATCGGTGCAATCTCTCTTCTATATTTTGATTCATATTAGAGTTTGCTGCTCTAATTGCTTGAAAGATTGCATTTTTTATTGCTATATGATTTGATTTTCCATGTGCAATAATAACGGGCGATTTAACACCTAAAAGAGGAGCACCACCATATTCAGCATAATCAACTCTTACTTTTAAATTCTTGAACACTTTTCTCATCAACACAGCACCTGCAATAGAAATAAGTGATCGTTTTAAGTTTTTCTTTAAGATTTTGCCAATAGTATCAGCAACGCCTTCTGCGGTTTTAAGTAAAATATTACCAATAAAACCATCACATACAACTACATCTACGGTTCCTTTGAAGATATCACTGCCTTCAACATTCCCTGCAAAATTAGGTATTTTAGCTTTTGTTATTAATTCATAAGCCTCTTTAGTAGCTTCATTTCCTTTAGACTCTTCTTCGCCATTACTAAGTAGTCCAATAATGGGATCATCGAGTTCTAAAACAAATTGTGCATAGGCTTGTCCCATAATAGCAAATTCAAATAAATTTTTTGCATCGCAATCTACATTTGCACCCACATCAAGAACCAAAGTATTTTGATTTTCACTAGTAGGCATAAGCGTAGCAATAGCAGGTCGTGTAACCCCTTTAAGTCGTCCAATTTTTAATGTTGCTAATGACATTGAAGCTCCAGAATGTCCAGCAGAAACCACAGCATCAGCCAAGCCTTCTTTAACTAAATCAATAGCTTTATAAATGGTACTTTCTTTTCGTTTGAGGGCATCAGTAGCACCGTCGTGCATAGATATTACATCGTTAGTATCAAGGATTTCAATTCTATCATCGAGGAAACGTGGGATTAAAGGGAGTAAAATATCTTTTTTTCCAACCGCTATTGCGGTAAAGTTATTGTTTTGTCTTAATGCAAAAACTAAACCTTCTATAATAGGTGCGGGACCAAAGTCCCCACCCATTGCATCAATGGCAATTTTTACCATTAGCTTTTATATTCACCAGTGTTTGGGTTCACTGTGTGAGGCATTTTCCAAGTTCCATCGGTATCTTTTACCGGTTTTTTCAATGTAATCTTGTAGTGAGTTCTTCTTTTCGCTGCTCGCGTATGACTCACTCGTCTTTTAGGTACTGCCATGTTATTCTCCTTATTTAAAATTCTTTTTCAAATACTTCTTCAGTATTTGCACATTCGCTACAAAAGTGATAATCACTCTGTATTGAAGCTACTTCTGTTTGAATTATTTCATCAAAATCAATAATTCCACTCTCTATTTCAATAACTAAATCTTCTGATTCTTTATCGAAAATGCCATCACTTAACACAAGATTAAGTGGTTCATTAAGCTCTAAATCTTCGCTTTTTCCGCATCGGCAGCACTCTATTTGAATGTTTCCGTTTAAATTGGCTTCAATTTTGACTAAAGATGACGACATTTTACAAAAATTACCCTCTAATTTAACTGAATTAAATTCAGTTTGAAACTCTTTTTCTGTCTGAGGGGCTTTTTTAAATTCAATTTTCATAGGTAATTATTAACAAATTTCTCTATCTGAAAAGAAAAATTTAATTTCATTAGCTGCATTTTCTACAGAATCAGAACCATGAACCGCATTAGCATCAATTGAGTCTGCAAAATCAGCTCTAATTGTTCCAGCTGCTGCTTCTTTAGGGTTAGTTGCACCCATTAAATCTCTGTTGATGTTCATTGCATTGTTACCTTCTAAAACTGTAATTACAACAGGCCCAGAGATCATAAAAGCAACTAATTCTCCATAAAAAGGTCGTGCAGCGTGAACTGCGTAGAAAGCTTCTGCGTCTGCTTTGCTTAATTGTACTTTTTTTGTTGCAGCAATTCTTAAACCAGCTGTTTCAAATCTGTCTAAGATTTTACCAACTACATTTTTTGCAACAGCATCAGGTTTGATGATTGATAGTGTTCTTTCCATTCTTTATTTCCTAAAGTTAAATTTTGAGTCGCGGATTATACCTAAAAGAATAAAAAAAGGCAAGTAGTGTAAAACTACTTGCCTTTTTATAAAGTGAAATTAAAAACTAAAAATTAGTCTTCAATACATGGTTGTCCAGCAACCGCACCTTCAGTTGTAGGATTTTCACCCCATACAATACATCCTTCAGTAGGACATGCTTCAGCACATGCAGGTGTGTCATTGTGTCCAATACACTCTACACATTTGTCTTCAAACACATAGTAAATATCTTCACCAGTTGGATTCTCATCGTTATCTACAATTGCTTCAGTTGGACACTCGTCTAAACACGCATCACAGCTAATACAAATATCTGTAATAATTACTGCCATATTTTCTCCTTAGATTTATTGCGCTCACTTTAACACAGAAAAAATAAATATTGGTTTAAATTTATACTATTTTAAGGATAAAAATTATCTTAAGATAAATATATTCTTAAAATTATTAACTGGTAATTTTAAGTTTAGATTTTTTAAAGTAAAAAGAGTACAATTCCAGACACAAAACTTAAAATATAAAAAGGAATTTAACGATGTTAGTAACAAAAAAAGCTCCAGATTTTACAGCAGCAGCTGTCCTTGCAGACGGTTCAATAGAAGAAAAATTTAATTTATATGAAAATATTGGAAAAAAAGGTGCAGTACTTTTTTTCTATCCACTAGACTTTACTTTCGTTTGTCCATCAGAAATTATTGCATTTTCAAAAAGAATTGATGATTTTACTTCAAGAGGTATTAATGTTATTGGTGTTTCTGTTGACTCACAATTTTCACACTTTGCATGGAGAGAAACTCCTGTTGAACAAGGTGGAATTGGACGAGTTAAATATCCACTTGTAGCAGATTTAAGCAAACAAATTTCAAAAGATTACGATGTTTTATTTGGTGAATCAGTAGCTCTTAGAGGTTCATTTTTAATAGACAAAGATGGAACAGTAAGACACGCAGTTATCAATGACTTGCCATTAGGAAGAAATATTGATGAAATGATTCGAATGGTTGATACTATGTTATTTACAAATGAGCACGGTGAAGTGTGTCCTGCTGGTTGGAACAAAGGCGATGAAGGTATGAAAGCAGACACAAAAGGTGTTGCTGAATATTTAGCTAAAAATGAAGGCAAATTATAATTCTTATATTATAAAGTAAAAAAGGCACCAAGTTGGTGCCTTTTTTTTAACTCTTTTTTATTTAAAAATCCAATTTAATTGACAAATTCAAAAATAAAGACTAAAATTACGCCATCACAATTAATTCCAAAATGAACTACATCAAATAACTACTTGATCCTAGTAAATCTAAAAAAGGTTAAACAAACTTATGGAAGAGTCAAAAACTCAAACAAAACAAACAAAAGCATCTACTAAAACTAGCGGAAGTTGCAAAACAAGTAAAGCGAGAACACATATACCTGTTGAAGGTTATACTATTGAAAAATTAAGAGAACACCCTTTAGAAGAACTTCTTAAAATTGCCAAAGACCTCGATGTTGAAAACCCTCAAGAACTTAAACGACAAGAGTTAATGTTCTCAATTCTAAAGTCTCAAATCGATGCAGGTGGATTTATTTTATTCACAGGTATTTTAGAGATTAAAGATGGCGGCTTTGGATTTTTACGTGCAATGGACGGAAACTTTTCAGATACTTCAAATGACTCTTATGTAAGTGCTACACAAATCAAAAAGTTTGCACTAAGAACAGGAGATATTGTAACAGGACAAGTAAGACCTCCTAATAAAGAGAGTGAAAAGTATTATGCGCTTTTAAAAATAGAAGCCATAAATTATCTTCCTATACATGAATCTAAAAACCGACCTTTATTTGACAACTTAACTCCTCTTTACTCCACACAAAAGTTTAAATTTGAATACGAATCTACACGAATGACAGGAAGAATTCTTGATTTATTCTCTCCTATGGGAAAAGGTCAAAGAAGTTTAATTGTAGCACCTCCTAAAACGGGTAAAACCGAACTCCTTAAAGAGTTGGCACATGGGATTTCAAGAAATCACCCAGAAGCACACTTAATGGTTCTGTTAATTGATGAAAGACCCGAAGAAGTTACCGATATGCAACGAAGTGTAAAAGGAGAAGTTTATAGTTCAACTTTCGATTTACCCGCACACAATCATGTTCGAGTAGCAGAAATTGTAATTGAAAAAGCAAAAAGACTTGTAGAGATGAAAAAAGATGTAGTTATTTTGTTAGACTCCATTACCAGACTAGCACGAGCTTACAACACCGTAACACCAAGCAGTGGAAAAGTGTTAAGTGGTGGAGTGGATGCCAATGCCTTGCATAAGCCAAAACGATTTTTTGGAGCAGCTAGAAACATAGAAGAGGGTGGAAGTTTAACTATTATTTCAACAGCCTTAATTGAAACGGGTTCAAAAATGGATGAAGTTATTTTTGAAGAGTTCAAGGGTACTGGAAACTCTGAAGTAATTCTTAGTAGAAACGCAGCAAACAGAAGAGTTTACCCCGCATTTGATATTGTAAAATCGGGAACAAGAAAAGAAGAGTTATTATTAAGCCCAGATATTTTACAAAAAACATGGATACTAAGAAATGCTATTTCAAGCATGGATGAAGTAGAAGCGTTGAAATTTTTATATTCTAAAATGCAAAAAACAAAAGATAATGATGAGTTTTTTGCCTCAATGAACGAATAGAGTTTACAAAAAGCTCTTTGGACAAATTTCTGCGTGAGTTGCAGGAATTTTGTTCGTCATGTACTTGCGTTACACTCCTTACAGCATTACCCCAATTTCTTGAATTTTATCTCAAATAATAATTTTTTAAAGCTATTAAATTAACTTTTTTTCTCTTTGTTTGAGTTCTTCTAAATGTCAATTTGGAGTTAACAAATTTGAGTCAGCTTGTTTATTTAAACCTCTATAGTTTTTTTATTTCTTAAATATTTTTTCATACTGCTTGACTCTAAAATCAAAGGTGGTGTAGTTTGGATTTTGAGCTCTTTTTTCTTTAAACTCTTTATTGGAACCAATAAAACGATTGGCGGCATTGGAAGGCGATATTAGGGAGTAGGTGATGATTTCTCTGTTATCAAGTGTAAAGGTGTGAGTTCGGACATCTTCATTTTCAAGAAGGTTTAGTTTAAGTTGGTGGGTTTTTAGTTGTTGTTTTAAAAAATATTCGGGTCCATTTTTTGAACCACCGCCTGTAAAAATGATGGTGTGGATATGTTTGTACTCTTCTATAAAGCCTATTAAATTGCGTAAAACTACATTTTGCATGCCTATGTCGCTTGCATCTATTTTGATTCGCTCACAGGAGTGTACAATATCGCAAATACCAATGCGATGCTCTATTAGAAACTCTTTTCTTTGGGTTATTGCGTCTTGAGTATTTTCAAACTCTAGATTTAAATTATAAATTTGGTTTAAAGCGAGCCATAAAAGGTTGTCTTTGGAGCCGTAGCAAAAATTAACATCGTTGGGTTTGAGTTCTTTTGTTGAAAACCGTGGTGGGGGAAGTGTTCCCACAATGATTTTTTCAGTGTCAGGGTGTAAAAAAACTTCAAAGGGGTGAGTGTGTATAAAGGCATTTTTCATAAAAAGAGTATACAACAAATAGACCACAAGGAGAAGCCTTGTGGTCTATTTTAAAGGTTACCCTGCGTAGTTTCCTACCATATTTTTTGGGTGAAGCAACTTGTCTAATTCTTCTTTAGTAAAGAGTTTTTGCTCTAAAATAATATCATAGACTCGTTTGTTTTGGCTTAATGCTTCTGTAGAAATGGCTGAACTTTTTTCATAGCCAAGTACTGGAACTAAACATGTAATTAAACTCACAGAGTTTAAAATATTTTCCATACAAACATCTTCGTTTGCTGTAATTCCTTTAACACATTTTTCACCTAAAGTGTAAAATGCTCTTCGCATCATATTAATAGAAGTAAAAAGTTTATAGGCAATGAGTGGTTCAAAAACATTGAGCTGAAGTTGTCCGTGTTCACTAGCAATTGCAATAGTAGCATCTGCTCCAATAACTTCAAAAGCTACTTGGTTAACTACTTCTGGAATAACTGGGTTTACTTTTCCTGGCATTATTGAACTACCAGGCTGCATAGAAGGAAGGTTTATTTCATTAAATCCAGCACGAGGACCACTGCTTAAAAGTCTTAAGTCGTTGCACACTTTTGACATTTTAATTGCAATTTGTTTTAAAATTCCAGAAACATGTACAAACGCACCTGTATCTTGAGTAGCTTCTATTAAATCTCCAGCACTAATATAGTCAACCCCTGTAACTTCTCGAAGATTATTTATAACCTTTTTTTGGTATGCCGGTTTGGTGTTAATTCCTGTACCAATTGCTGTTGCACCTAAGTTAACTTCTTTTAGCAAATTTTGAGCATCTCGAAGTTTTAAAATATCTTGGTCAATCATAACGGCAAAGGTTTTAAACTCTTGTCCTAAAGTCATAGGAACAGCGTCTTGAAGTTGTGTTCTTCCCATTTTGAGAACATCTTTAAATTCCACAGATTTATCGTAAAAACAGTCTCTTAAAAAATGTAAAGAGTCTTTAAGTTTGAAAATAAGTTCATATAAAGTTACTTTAATAGCAGTAGGGTAAACATCATTTGTAGATTGACTCATATTAATATGGTTGTTTGGGTGAATAATGTCATATGTACTTTTTGGATGTCCCAAAATTTCTAACGCTCGATTGGCTATTACTTCATTTGCATTCATATTCGTAGAAGTACCAGCGCCGCCTTGAATCGGGTCTACAATAAATTGGTCGTGATATTTTCCATCAATAATTTCATTACACGCTTGAACAATGGCATTTAGTTGTATATCTGTTAAATCGCCTAGTTCATAGTTTGTTAACGCACACGCTTTTTTTACTTTTGCTAATGATTTTATAAAATTTGGGAAAAGAGAAATATCAGTTTTAGTAATATCAAAATTTTCTTTTGCACGCAGTGATTGTATGCCATAATATTTGTCGAGTTCGATCTTCTTTTCGCCTAGGAAATCGCTCTCTACACGGTATAATGTCTCCATAATTGCCCTCTTATTTTGATTTTTAATATAAATGTGAAGTATACTCAATTAAAAATATAGAAACGGTTACATTAATGTTTTATTTCAATAAAATAGGAAGAAAAAAGTGAATTTAGAAAAAAAATTATCTTTGATTACGTGGTACAAAAAAAATGGACGACATGAGTTGCCTTGGAGAAATACAAAGAACGCGTATTTTATCTATTTAAGTGAAATTATGCTGCAGCAAACACAAGTGAAAACTGTTTTGGAACGATTTTATTTTCCTTTTTTAGAAAAATTTCCTACCTTTAAAAGTGTAGCTAATGCAACAGAAGATGAGGTTTTAAAAATGTGGGAAGGTTTAGGATACTACACAAGGGCTAGAAATATTTATAAAACAGCACAAACTACTCAAGGTATTTTGCCTAAAAGTGCAAAAGAGTTAACAACACTTTGCGGAATTGGAGTTTCAACTGCCAATGCTATTGCTTGTTTTGCTTTTGGAGAAGCAGTTCCTATTTTAGATGCCAATGTTAAGCGAATTTTATATAGATATTATGCCCTTAAAGCAGCCAATGAAAAGCAACTTTGGCAATATGCTTATGAATTGTTTAATGAAAACAGCAAGAATAAAAAATATGCTTATGAATACAATCAAGCGCTTATGGATATTGGATCCTTAATTTGTACGAGAACCAATCCAAAATGTGAAGAGTGTCCTTTGTTTAAAAGGTGTCAAGGCAAAGAAAATTCACAAGAGTATCCAACCAAAAAAATAAAAAAAGCCAAAGAGCAACGGTATAGGAATATTTTAATCTATAGACACAACAACTGCTTTGCACTTTTTCAAAATGAAGAGAAATTGCTAAAAGGTTTGTATGGGTTTAAGCAACTTAAAACGGATGAAGAAATAGAAGAAAAGGCTATGTTTTTGGGTGAAATTAAGCACGAATACTCGCATATTTCTTTAAAAGCGAAAGTCTATGTGTGCGAGGTTTTAGAAAAACAATTTGAAAAATGGTTTACCCTAAAAGAGATAAACGCCTTAGCCATGAGTAAAGTAGACCACAAAGCATTTTCTTTATTAGAAAATAAAAAATTGTTAATAAGGAATTAATTAAATAAAGAATTAACTTATCTTTTTAAAAAAAAATGGTATCTTGTAATAAAATAAAACATTTTTTTGATAAAATGCGAAATATTTTAGGAAAAGGAAACCCCCAATGTCATATTTAGAAGATGTATTTAGCTATCTTAAACGAACAAGTCCTGCTCAAACTGAATTTTATCAAGCAGCGGAAGAGGTGCTTTACTCTCTTCAACCACTTTTAGATAAATATCCAAAATATAAAAAATATAAAATTATTGAAAGAATTGTTGAGCCAGAAAGACAAATTATGTTTCGAGTCAATTGGGTTGATGACAATGGAGAGATTCAAGTAAACAAAGGGTACAGAATTGAATTTAACTCGGCATTAGGACCTTATAAAGGGGGATTAAGATTTCACCCAAGTGTTAATGCTGGAGTTATTAAGTTTTTAGGGTTTGAACAAATTTTCAAAAATGCACTTACTGGTTTACAAATTGGTGGAGGAAAAGGGGGAAGTGATTTTAACCCTAAAGGTCGTTCTGAACAAGAAGTTATGCGATTTTGCCAAGCATTTATGAGTGAATTATACCGACACATTGGTCCAAATACCGATGTTCCTGCGGGAGACATTGGAGTAGGGGCTAGAGAAATTGGCTATATGTTTGGAATGTATAAAAAACTTGCCAATAAATATGAAGGTGTGTTTACAGGAAAATCGCTTAAATGGGGTGGTTCATTAGCTAGAACAGAAGCCACAGGTTATGGTTGTGTATATTTTGCAAAATATATGTTGGCTTCAAGAGGACAAACTTTAAAAGATAAACGATGCGTGGTTTCTGGTTCTGGAAATGTGGCTATTTATACTATTGAAAAACTTTATCATTTGGGTGCATTGCCAGTAACTTGTAGCGATTCAAAAGGAATGATTATAGATGAAAAAGGGATTGATTTATTGCTTTTAAAAGAGTTAAAAGAGAATAAAAGAGTAAGCTTAATTGAATATATTCAATACCGACCAAAAGCTACTTACACTCCTATTGAAGAGTATCCACAAGGACAAAATGGGGTTTACACAATTGCTTGTGATGCGGCATTCCCTAGTGCTACACAAAATGAGTTGAATTTAAAAGATGCTCAAACACTTTTAGCCAATGGCTGTAAATGTGTAAGCGAGGGTGCGAATATGCCCTCAACTCCAGAAGCAGTAGATTTGTTTGTTGAAGCTAAAATTGCATATGGTCCGGGAAAAGCTGCAAATGCTGGTGGTGTTGCTACAAGTCAGTTAGAAATGGCTCAAAATGCAGCTATGGTTTCATGGTCATTTGAAGAAGTTGATGGCAGATTGGATCAAATTATGAAAAATATTTTTGAATCGGCAAGTACAACGGCTGTTGAATTTGGAGAACCTACTAACTTGGTACTAGGAGCAAATATTGCAGGATTTAAAAAAGTTGCAGATGCCATGATTGAACAAGGTGTTGTCTGATTTCTTTTAGATAAATAATGATAGGAACAGAGACTTTGGATTCCCTAATTATTTTATGTACAAACTTATGTTAGAATCTACACTTATTTTACAATAAAAGGTAAACATTGAAAGTAGGTGTGTTTGATTCAGGCTTAGGTGGATTAACCGTTGTTAATGCTATTCAAAAGCTTTTTAAAGGGGCTTGTGTGTATTATATTGCGGATACCGCGTATGCTCCTTACGGTGAAAAAACAGTGGAACAAATTGTAGAACGCTGCGATGCTATTACGCATTATCTTATTAAAACACACCATATAAAAGCGTTGATAGTTGCATGTAACACAGCAACTTCGGCTGCCATTGAACACTTACGCCAAACGTTTCCTGCTTTAATTGTAATAGGAACTGAACCTGGAATTAAACCAGCACTTTTAAGCACCAAAACTTTTCATGTAGGAGTTTTAGCTACACCTGCAACTTTAAAAGGGGATAAATATCAACTTTTAGTTAATGAATTGTCTTGTAAAAACAGCGTTGTTTTATATGAACAAGCGTGTGCAGGACTGGTGGAACAAATTGAAAAAGGTGAAATAAAGAGCCAAAAAACCTTTGATATGTTAGAAAAATGGCTTTTACCTATGAAAGAAAAAGGGGTAGACACCATTGTTTTAGGGTGTACGCATTACCCTTTAGTTGAAGATGTTATTAAAGAAATTATGGGAAATGAGATTGTGTTAATTCAAACGAGCGATGCAATTGCTAATAGGTTAAAACGATTAAGTGAAGAAAAAGGTCATATAAACAAAGGTCAATTAGACATTTATGTCTGTTATACGGGCGAAATAAACAGACCTATGGTAGAGAAAATTTTAAACAATAAAAATATAGAAATTAGGAAGTGTGTCATATGAATGAACAAAGAGTTGAACAAAAAGTATTAGCACTAAAATATCGGCCTAAACGATTTGAAGATTTAATTGGACAAAGTACCATTTCTCAAACGCTAAGTCTTGCACTTGATTCCAATCGACTCTCTCATGCGTATTTGTTGTCAGGGCTTCGAGGAAGTGGAAAAACATCAACTGCTAGAATCATGGCTAAAGCTCTTTTGTGTTCACAAGGACCTACCTCAAAACCATGTGATGAATGTCCTAATTGTTTAAGTGCTAACAGCAACAGACATTTGGATATTATTGAAATGGATGCTGCTAGTAATCGAGGAATTGATGATATTAAAGATTTAATTGAGCACACCAAATACAAACCAAGCAGCGCACGATTTAAAGTTTTTATTATAGATGAGGTTCATATGCTTACTCCACAAGCATTTAATGCGTTGCTTAAAACGTTAGAAGAACCTCCGGGGTTTGTTAAATTTATTTTAGCAACAACTGACCCTTTAAAATTACCAGCAACTATTTTAAGCCGAACTCAGCACTTTAGATTTAAAAAAATTTCCAACAAAGATGTTATTCATCATCTTTCTCATATTTTGCGCGTAGAAAATGTTGAGTTTGAACCCCAAGCTTTAGAGATTTTAAGCCGAAGTGGGCAGGGAAGTTTACGAGATACATTAACTATGCTTGACCAAGCCATTATCTTTTCTAAAGGAAAAATTACCACTTCTTGTGTAACCGATATGCTAGGTATGATTGACCCACAATTTATGGAAAATATTTTTGAAGTAGTTTTCCAAAAAGGTGATATTGCACCAATTATTGAAGCCTTAGAAGAGTATGAAGCAGGGCAAGTTTGTGATGAGATGACTGTTTATTTAAAAGAAAAAATGTTACAAAATGATAAGTCTAAATTTGATGTTATGATTTTTGATAGATTTTTTAGAGTCATAGCCGATGCCAAATATCTTTTAAGCCTTAATTCTAACAGCAGCTTTGTCTTAATTTTAATGCTTTCTAAAATGATTGAAGCAATGAATTTAAAAACCATTGAATCTATTATTGAAGAAGTAGAACAACTTGAAACCTATACTCCTGCAGCAAAAGCACCACAACCATTAAGTACCAAAACTTCACAACCCGAAAAAGTGGTACAAAGCAGTGAAAGTTTACCTACACCAATAGAAAATTCAAACAAACAAGAACAAAGCGAAGAACAATACAATGATTTTGAAGAAAATATAGAAGAAGAGCAATATATTGAAGTTCCTTCAAACAATATAACTCTTCAAAAATATACGCAACTCATTGATAAAATCTCTGAACGAAGTCATGAATTAGGGGAATGTTTTGAAAAAAACTTTAAATTTACTTCGTATGACGCAACTGTTTTACATATTACTTCTTTAGCAGAAGGGGAAGAGAGAAAACTCCTGTATAAGCATTTTGCTTTAATACGAAGTTTTGTAGCAGATGTGTATGGAAATGATACCCAAATAGAATTTTCAAAAGCAGAAACCGAAAAAAAAAAAGATGAATTAGAAGTAGAAAACCAAAATTTTATTGAAACTAATGTTCCAGATGATGAAAAAAACGGTGTTTCATCAATGATTGAAGAGGTAGAATTTCAATATAATGAAGAAGAACAAAGTTCTGGATGTGTGGCAAGTTTGCAAGATGTGCAAATTCCAAAAGCATCTGAACAAGAGTTACAGATTCAAGATTTGCTTAATTCTAAAATGATTAATAAAGCAAAAGAGCTGTTTGATATTAAAAAAATAAATGTTCAAACAAAAACTTAACACTCTTTTAGACTTAAGAAAGCTTTGACTATAATCAATAAATTAAATACGTTTTAAATAGGAGAAAAAATGATAAAAAAATTAACCCTTTTTGTGTCGTGTTGTGCAGCTGCAACAACACTCTATGCAAAAGCTGTTGAGAGCGATATTATTGCCTTTGAGAAAAAAAGATTTGAAAGTAACAAACAAATAGAACTTAAAAATGTAGAGTTGCATTTTAAACAAGAGATGAAGCAAAAAGATTGGTATGCTTATATTTTAAATATAGAGGCCAATTATCAAGGAAAAGCTGTAAAATTTAAAGATATTGTCTTTTCAAATGGAATAGTTGTTGCCCCTGAACTACTTGATATTAAAAGTGGAAACAGTTTAAAAGAGAGTGTTGTGCCCTCACTTAGTAATAAATATTACAATAAATCTAATTTGCTTTTAGGAAACTCCAATGCCAAAGATAAGATTGTAGTATTTTCAGACCCGTTGTGTCCATTTTGTATGGATTATATCCCAGATGTTATAAAACACGTTGAAAAAAACAAAGAGAAAGTGGCGTTATATTATTACCACTTCCCGTTGCTTCAAATTCATCCGGCTTCAAAAACATTATCTGAGCTTATGGATGTAGCACAAGAGCAAGGGGTTAAAGATATAATTCTAAGAACATATACAGCCGATTGGGATAAATATTTTGCAGAAAATGAAACCGATGAAAAGAAAATTTTAGAGAGCTTTAATAAAGAGTTTAATCTTAATATTACGCTTGAACAAATTCAAGCTAAAAAAATCCAAGATAAAATTCTTAATGATATTTCAATGGCTGAAGATGTATTAGTTCAAGGAACACCTACCATTTTTGTTAATGGGCAATACGACAAATCAAAAACAAAATTTTTAGAGACAGGAAAGTAAGGAATGAAAAAATTAATCATAGCAACAAGAAAGAGTCAGTTAGCCCTTTGGCAAAGTGAATATGTAAAAGCGGAACTTTTAAAACACTATCCCGATATGGAGATAGTGCTTAAAGAGTTTTCAACTAAGGGCGATAAAATTTTAGATGTTCCTTTAGCAAAAATAGGTGGGAAAGGTCTTTTTACAAAAGAGCTTGAAGTTGCCATGCTTGAAGGAAATGCTCATTTAGCAGTGCACAGTCTAAAAGATGTCCCTACTCAGTTTGAAGACAATCTTCAACTAGCAGCTGTAACCAAACGATTTGATGCACGAGATGCACTTTTAAGCAATATTGCTTCAAGCATTGAAACCTTACCACAAGGTGCAATTATTGGAACAACCAGTTTACGAAGACGAATGGCAATAAAACTTTTACGACCCGATGTTGTGCTAAAAGATTTACGAGGTAATATTAATACTCGAATTGCAAAACTTAACGCAGGTGAATACGATGCTATTATTTTAGCAGCAACGGGCGTTCAAAAACTTAACATTGCTCATGAAGTAAAATATTTCACACCTATTGAAACCAATATAATGATCCCCGCTATGGGACAAGCAACGCTAGGAATTGAAACTACCAATAACCCTGAAATTTTAAAAATAGTAAGTGTATTAAACGATAAAAATGCGCATATTGAATCAACCATTGAGCGAAGTTTTGTTGATGTGCTTCAAGGTGGATGTCAAGTGCCAATTGGTGTAAAAGCTACTATTTTAAATGATAAAGAAGTGCATATAACCGCTATTGTTGGAATGCCTGATGGAAGTGAATATATAAAAGAAGAGCGAACAATAGATATAAACAGTTACGAAACAGCAGGGAAAGATTTGGCACAAACATTTCTTGCACAAGGCGCAAGAGAATTGCTGGATCGTGCTGAAAAAGTAGCATTTAAATAAATTTAAATAAACTAAAAAAGAAGGAGATATTATGAGAAGAATGGATGCAAATAACGTACTGTTTTGTTTGGTAGATGTACAAGAGAGACTTTTCCCTCATATGCAAAATAAAGCCACTTTAGAAAGAAATTTAACAACACTGATAAAAGGTTTACAACTGCACGAAGTTCCTTTTATTATTAATGAACAATACAAAAAGGGAATTGGAGAGACCATTGAACCTTTAAGGGAGCTTGTTGAAGAGTATCCTCATTTTGAGAAAACAACATTCTCTTGTTGTGGAAATGAAGATGGTTTAACAGCAATTAAGGCATCGGGGAAAAAACAAATTATTGTTGCCGGAATTGAAACGCATGTATGTGTACTTCAAACATGTTTAGATTTGCTAGAAGAAGGGTTTGAAGTTATTTTAGTAACTGATTGTTGTTCAAGCAGAAAACAAAACGACAAAGAAGTAGCCATTGCAAGGCTCGTTCAAGCAGGAGCAATTCCCGCAACCTATGAAATGATACTGTTTGAATTAACTGTTAATTCTAAACATCCTAAATTTAAAGAGATTTCAGCTTTAGTAAAATAGTTTTTTAAGCACCTTCTTAAGGTGCTTTTTTTTATCAAAATAGTTGAATAGGATAAAGCACTTTATGAAAAAATTAATTTTAATATTACTTATTTTTTGTTTTCCATTATTGATGTGTGCATATGATACTAAGATATATAAAGTAGCTATAGTAAAAGATTGGAAACCATACTACTTTATAAATGACAGTGGAAAAGCTGATGGCTATGCCGTTGAACTTTTTGAACATATTTCCCAAGAGATTAATATTAAATTCGAATATGTCATTGTGGATAATTTTCAGGAAATCATTCAACTCCTTAATGAAAATAAAGTAGATATTATTCCCAATATTGGTATTACATCAGACCGAGAATCTCTTCTTTTATTTACTCAACCCACAGATAATTTTATGCTTAATGTCTATAAACGAAAAGGTTCACAAGTAATTAATACAATAACCGATGTTAAGAATAAAAAAATTGGATTAGTTATTAATAATATTTGTACAAAAATTGTTGATAAAAAATTAATACACGTAGAAAAAGTTTTTTATGCGGATTATCGAGAGTTAATTCAAGCTTTAAACGACAAAAAAATAGATGTTTTTTGCTATCCCAAACCACTTATAGAGTTTGAGAGTGTAGAATATCGTAATAATATTGTTGCTTTAGATAAATCTCTTATTGAAATTAAACGAGGTGTAGGAATTAGTAAATCAAATTTTGATGTATTGCCTCATTTAAATGAAGCCATTAGCCACCTAAGGCTTACAGGAGAGCTTGATAAACTTCAAGCAAAGTGGTTTAAGAAAAAGAAATATATTGAACTAACCCGCAGCGAAACTATTTTTCTTGCGGTAAGTTTTTCAGGCATTATGTTTACACTATTTATTATAGTAGTCTATTTTATCCATAAAAAGAAGTGGCTTTTAACCAATAAAATGCTGGAAGCTGAGGTTGAAAAACAGACACAACAATATATAAAGCAAAACGAAAAACTTGAACAATTGCAAGAGAAGCTTCAAATGCAACTCAATATTGATGCTCTTACGAATATTTATAATCGTAAATTCTATAACCAAAAGATTAAAGAGATGCTCTCTTTGTATCAAAGATACAACACTATGTTCTCTTTTTTAATTTTAGATATTGATGATTTTAAACAAATCAATGACAACTACGGACATGCACATGGTGATAAAGTTTTGATTGAGTTGTGTGTTTTAATACAAAAATATATTAGAGAAAATGATTATTTGTTTCGAATTGGTGGGGAAGAGTTTATTATTCTTTTTACAAATACCACTCAAGAAGAGGCCGTCTACGCTGCACAAAATTTGTGCGCAATTATTGCAAAAGAATTAAAAGTATTGCAGGATAAACGACAAATCACAGTGAGTATGGGATTAACACAAGTACAATCTCAAGATACGCAAGAGAGTATTTTTAAAAGAGCAGATGCATTGCTATATAAAGCTAAAACAAGTGGCAAAAACAAAGTTTTATTTTCTTAGGTTACCAATTAATTGGTTTTTTTCCTAAAGAGAGTAAAAGTTCATTGGTTTTGCTAAAGTGCTTACACCCAAAAAAACCTCTATACGATGAAAGAGGGCTAGGGTGTGGGGCTGTTAAAATATGGTGTTTCATTTCATCTATAAGTTTTGTTTTTGCAATAGCAGGACTTCCCCACAATAAAAAAACAATATTTTCACAATTTTGCGAAATATAGCCAATGATACTGTCTGTAAAAACCTCCCACCCTAATTTTTGATGCGACTTCGGTCTTGATTCTTCTACTGTTAAAATGGTGTTCAACAGCAACACTCCCTCTTTTGCCCAAGGAGTTAAATCGCCATCTAAACATAAAGATGGATGTTGTAAATCTTCTTGAATCTCTTTTAATATATTTTGCATAGAAGGGGGATTTTTAATCTCTTTGGGTGTTGAAAAGACCAAGCCTTGTGCTTGACCTGCTCCATGATAAGGGTCTTGCCCTAAAATAACTACTTTTAAATTTTCAAGTGGTGTTTGACTAAACGCATTAAAAATAAGATGTTTAGGAGGAAATACGGTGCTTGTTTCGTAGCGTTTATCTATATTTTCTTTAAGTATTTTGTAGTAAGGTTTTTGTTGCTCTTTTTGGATATGAGTTTCCCATGTTTGCATTGATGTCCTTAGTATAAAATATATAAAAAGGTATTATTGCTAAAAAATCATTAGAAAAGGGAATAAGGTGAGGGTAAAAATAGAGGTTAAAAAACATAGCAAAGAAGGTTTAAGGGGGGACCTTCTTTGTCTGTGTTTTTGTAAGCTTGACCACTTCTTACATTTAATAAGTTCATGTTCTTGTCTGTTTCGGTCAAAGTAATATTATTGCAAAAAAATTAAAATGTATCCGCAGGAACGAAAACATCTCCTTCCATAATAATTCTAGCACTTCGGCTCATGGTGGCTTTATCTACAAGGTATTTTCCATTTTCTTTTTTTATAACCGCACCCACTTTTAAAGTACCCGATGGATGTCCAAACTCAACAGCCGATTTTTCACCTCCACCAGAAGCAATATTTACTAAAGTACCAGGAATACAAGCAGCAACGCCAATAGCTACTGATGCTGTTCCCATCATCGCATGGTGTAATTTTTGCATAGACAAAGCACGAACGTGTAAATCAATTTCATTGGCTTTGACTTCTTTTCCGCTTGATGTTGTAAAATCACTAGGCGGTGCAACAAATGCAATTTTTGGTGTATGTTGTCTTGTTTCGGCTTCTTTTAAATCAGAAATCAGACCCATTTTAAGTGCAGCGTATGCTCTTATGGTTTCAAATCTTGCAAGTGCTTCTGTGTCTGAATTAATATCACCTTGAAGCTCAGTTCCTGAATATCCAATATCGCTAGCATTTACAAAACACGTAGGAATTCCAGCTGTTATCATGGTTGCTTTAAAGGTACCAATGCCTGGCACTTCCAAATCATCAATTAAATTCCCCGTAGGAAACAACTCTTCACTAGGATCAACTGGTTCTGCAAACTCTAAAACAATTTCTTGAGCAGGAAATGCAACCCCATCAATATAATAATCACCGATTTCTTTAACCATACCATCAACCATAGTGACATAACAAAGAATCGTTTTTTTGATGTTGGCTTGCCAAATTCTTACGCAACAAACACCATTTTGAGGTACATTGTCAACTAATCCCTCTTTAATAGCAAAAGGACCCACCGCACTTGATAAGTTTCCACAGTTTCCACTCATATCCACAAAATCTTTATCAATGGCAACTTGACAAAAATAGTAATCCACATCGTGGTTAGCAACAGAACTTTTCCCCACTAAAATAGCTTTTGAGGTACTTGAAGTTGCTCCTCCCATCCCGTCCATTTGTTGTTTATAAACATCAGGGCTTCCAACAATTCTTTGAAGTAATTTATCTCGTTTAGCTGGGTTTTCTTGTGCCTCTTTTGGAAGCTCAGCTATATTAAAAAAAGTTCCCTTACTTGTCCCTCCACGCATATACGTGGCAGGGATTTTAATTTGTGGTTTGTACGTTGACACTATTTTTCCTTATTTTGAAGATGCAATAACATCTTTAGCAAATTTTTGCAAAATTCCACCGGCTTTGTAAACTTCAACTTCTGCACTTGTGTCTAATCGGCATAAAACTTGGAATTTAACCACTTCACCGTTTGCTTTTGTCATTACAACTGTTAAATCGGTTCTTGGTGTAATATTGCCCTCAATATCAAAAATTTCTGTTCCATCAATGGCATACGTGTGTCGTGTATCTCCTTTTTTGAATTGTAAAGGAAGAACACCCATCCCCACTAAGTTGGTTCTATGAATTCGCTCAATACTTTCAGCAATTAAAACTTCAACACCAGCTAGTCGTACCCCTTTTGCAGCCCAGTCTCTTGAACTTCCTTGCCCGTAGTTTGTACCTGCAATAATAATTAAAGGTTGTTTTCGAGTCGTATATGTTTCAATGGCTTCCCACATTCTTGACTCAACATTTTCTGGCATAATTTTTGTTAAGCTTCCTTGTTTGACTTTTCCATTTTCATCTTTAACCATTTCGTTATAGAGTTTTGGATTGGCTAATGTGGCTCGTGAAGCCGTATGGTGATCTCCTCTGTGCGTTGCATAAGAGTTTAAATCATCAAGTGGCAATCCCATTTTAATACAATATTCACCCGAAGCACTATCAGGCAAAATTGCATTTGAAGGAGAAAGGTGGTCGGTTGTAATGTCATTAGGGAATACTCCCAATGGTCGCATATTTTTTAGTGCAGGCATTTGCATATATTCATCTTCCCAATAAGGAGGTTTTTGAATATAGGTGCTGTTTTTATTCCAACTGTAAAAAGGTTCAACTTTAACATTTTCAAATAAATTTCGTGCAAACATTGGGTCATAGACTTCTGCAAACATTTCAGGTTTAACAGAACTTTCTACAACGGCATCAATTTGGGCATCGGTTGGCCATAAATCTTTGAGTCGAATAGGGTTTCCTGCTTTGTCTGTTCCTAAAATATCGGTTTCAATGTTAAATCGGATTGAACCTGCAAGTGCGTACGCAATTACTAAAGGAGGTGATGCTAAAAATGCCTCTTTAATAAAAGGGTGGATTCTTCCATCAAAATTTCTGTTTCCTGATAATACAGCGGTGGTATAAATACCAGACTCAGTAGCAGCTTGTTGAATTTTTGGATCCAATGCTCCACTCATACCATTACACGTAGTACACGCAAATCCTACAATTCCAAAGCCTAGTTTTTCAAGCTCTGGTAAAAGTCCTGACTCTTTTAAATATAACTCAGCCACTTTTGAACCCGGTGCCAAAGAAGATTTAACCCATGGTTTTCTAGTTAAGCCTAATTCATTTGCTTTTTTAGCTAACAAACCAGCGGCAACCACATTTCGTGGGTTTGAAGTATTAGTACATGAAGTAATCGCTGCAATTAAAACAGCACCATCGGGCATTACATCATCAGAAATAGTAATTTTTTTAGAAATTCCTGCTGCTTCTAGTGTTGAAGTAGGAAGTAATTTATGAGGTTGTGACGGACCTGCTAATGTTCTTGTAACGGTTGATAAATCAAATTCAATGGTTCTGGCATATGTAGCATGTTCAAAAGAATCAGCCCATAAACCATTGGCTTTGGCATACGCTTCTACTAATTTAACTTGCTTTTCTTCTCTTCCCGTTACTTTTAAATAATCAATCGTTTTGTCATCAATAGCAAACATAGCAGCACTTGCACCATATTCAGGAGTCATATTTGAAATAGTAGCACGATCCCCTAAATCTAAATATTTAATCCCCGTTCCAAAAAACTCTAAGTACGCAGAAATTACATTGTTGTCTCTTAAATATGAAGTCATAGCAAGGGCTATATCTGTAGCTGTAATTCCCTCAGCTCGTACGCCTTTAATATTAACCCCAATGATTTCAGGAACTCTCATATAAGAAGGGTTTCCTAGCATTACATTTTCAGCTTCTAATCCACCAACACCTACTGCAATTACACCTAAAGCATCTACATGAGGCGTGTGTGAATCTGTTCCTACAAGAGTATCAGGAGAAGCAATGCCATCAATATTGTGAATAACAGGCGACATTTTCTCTAAGTTAATTTGGTGCATAATTCCATTACCTGGAGGAATAACATCTACATTGTTAAAAGCTTCCTTTGCCCAGTTAATAAAGTGAAATCTGTCCGCATTTCTTCTATCTTCAATATCTCTATTTTTTTGAAAAGCATCTGGGTCAAATCCACCACACTCAACTGCTAATGAGTGGTCAACAATTAGTTGCGTAGGTACTACTGGGTTAACTTTTTGAGGATCACCACCTTCACGTGCTACGGCTTCTCTTAAACCTGCAAGGTCAACAAAAGCAGTTAAGCCTAAGATGTCGTGGCAAATAACTCTTGAAGGAAACCACGGGAAATCTTTGTCGGTTCTTTTTTCAATCAGTTGAATGAGCGAATCTTTTAAATCGGCACTCGGGCATTTTCTAAGCAAATTTTCTGCTAAAACTCTTGAAGTATAGTTTAGTTTTTCAAATGAACCTTTTTGAATTGATTCAACAGCAGATTTTACATCGTAGTATTTTGTGTTGAATCCATCAAGTTCTTTAAGATATTTTTTGTTTGTCATATTGGTTATATCCATTTAGTTTATATTTAAAAAGATGAGCGCAAAGGCTCATCTTTAGTGTGTTTGCCAAAGGTGGCACTAGAATATTGAGTGTAAGGTTCTTATCTTTGTTCTATTGGAACGAATTTTAAACCTTCAGGTCCTGTGTATGTAGCTGATGGTCGAATAATTTTTCCATCTTCTCTTTGCTCAATCACATGAGCTCCCCATCCAGTTACTCTTGAAATAATAAAAATTGGAGTAAACATATCTGTTGGAATTCCCATTTGGTTATAAGAAACAGCAGAGAACCAGTCAAGATTTGGGAACATTTTTTTCTCATCCCA
>JBAYYP010000020.1:0-30855 GCA_041672955.1 Arcobacteraceae bacterium | reverse complement strand
GCTGACTAATATTGGAACATTAAGAGCTTACTTATTAACATATTTGAAAAATCATCCAAACTTAAATCAAAAGATGACCATAATGGTGAGGCAATTAGCTCCAGATGAATACGGAATGCCTTTAGAAATATACTGTTTCACATCTACAACGCTGTGGGCTGATTATGAAAATATTCAATCAGATATTTTTGACCATATTTATTCAGTATTGGGTGAATTTGGAATAAAGCCGTATCAGTATGGATAATTTTTTGAAATTAGTTGTTAAGCAAAAAAATTAATAAAAAGTTTGGAATAGCAGTGGCTGAACAACTAAAAAATGTATATACAAAAAATTATATTAAATCTGTAGCAAATAAAATAAAACAAAATTATAAAAGCTTCAATGAAGAAGCTTTTATAAATGCAATCTTTGATGCCTCTTGGCAAAAACTAGAACTCAAAGCTCGAATGCGACACATTGCTTTGCAACTTCATAAATATATCCCCATACCTTATAAAGAACAGCTTGAAGTATTAAAACCCACTTCACAATATTTTTCCTCTTTTGAAGCGATGTTTTTTCAAGACTTTGTCGAAGTGTTTGGATTAGAAGATTTTGAAAATTCTATGAAGGCTTTGGAAGTATTTACAGTTTATTCCAGTAGTGAGTTTGCAATTAGGCAGTTTATTTTAAAATATGAAACACAAACTTTAAAACAAATGAAACTTTGGGCACACTCTTCAAATGAACATTTACGCCGACTTTCTTCAGAGGGGAGCCGTCCTAGACTTCCTTGGGCGGTTGCTTTGTTAAAATTTAAGAAAGAACCTTCTTTGGTTTTTGAAATTATTGAAATACTTAAAAATGATGAGAGCAAATATGTGCAAAAGAGTGTGGCAAATAATTTGAACGATATTTCTAAAGATAATCCTGCTTTGGTTATTGCATTTATTGCTTGCAATTTGGGAATGTCTAAAAGTTTAGATTGGATTTGTAAACATGGGGCTAGAACACTTTTAAAAGAAGGAAATAAAGAAGCACTGAAGCTTTTTAAATATGAAACAAATAATAATATTGTAATAAAAGAGTTTAGTTCTGATGAAGAGGTAATCATTGGTGAAGCGTTGAATTTTTCTTTTGAAATAATGTCTCAAAATGCAATAGGCAATCTTCGAGTTGAATATGCTATTGATTATTTAAAAGCCAGTGGAAAACATAATAAAAAAGTATTTATGCTCTCTCAACATGAGATTAAAACCAATATTAAATTTTTAAAAAAAGAACACGCTTTTAAAGAAATGAGTACAAGAAAACACTATAAAGGGGCTCATTATCTATATATTATTATTAATGGAAAAGAAGAGGCTAAAAAAAGGTTTATTTTAAAATAATAACAGCCACTAAACAGTAATAGTAGTTTAGATTTATGTACAGCTTCCAAATTTAATATGAGTCTATATCTTTTGGCATTATTTTAGTTTTTCTATCTCTTTATCTAATTCACTTTCGGCTTTACTTGCACCAAATTTTTGATGCATTGCTTTTTCGTTTTGATAAAGTGTTTTTGTGCTTTCTTGTTTTGAAGAACAACCTGTTAATAAAAAGAGAATTACAGCACTTAAAACTAGGCTTAATGATTTCATAATGGGTTCCTTTTTGTAGAAGATATTGTAGTAAATATACTCTAAAATATACAAGGAACAGTTCCTTGTATATTTATTCTTTTGTGAGAAAAGTCCTAAAAAAGACTTTTATTTAAAAGCTTTCCCACTCATCGTCTTTTTGATTAGATTCAAATGTTTTAGAAGCTACTTTTTTTGAATCAAGTTTAACTTCTTTTTTTGGCTCATATTTTTTAGTTTCTTGTTTTTTAGGTTCAAATTTACTCGGAGAAGTTGAAGTAGATTTCTTTTGTGTGCTTTCTTTTGAATGTTTTTCTAGAACAGCATCTTTTCCTAAATCTTTTTTGCATAACATCTTCTACAATATTTTTAGCAATAGTGTCTGTATCCATTGCAATATCACGAGTTTGGTTAGCTATAGCTGCATTTTGTTGTGTTTGTTGATCTAGTCCTGTAACGGCATCGTTAATCTGAGAAATACCTGCTTCTTGCTCTTTTGAAGCTTGAGCAATTTCACCAATAGTTTGAATAGTTTTATTAATACTTCCTAGAAGCTCTTCATATCCTGTAATCATTTCATCACTAATAGATTTTCCATGATTTGCTTTAGAAGTAGCGTGTTCAACTAATGCTTTAATCTCTTTAGCAGCTTCTGCACTTCTTGAAGCTAGGTTTCGCACCTCTGCAGCAACAACGGCAAACCCTTTTCCAGCTTCACCTGCAGTTGCAGCTTCAACGGCTGCATTTAAGCTAAGAATATTTGTTTGAAACGCAATTTGGTCAATTACACTAATTGCATCATTAATTTGATTAACTTGCTCTGTAATATCATCCATTGCATTGCTTGTATTTCTAGCAAGCTCTTGACCTTTTTTAGCACTGTTGCTTACTTCATGAGAGTATGTAGACATTTGCGTTACATTTTGTGCATTACTAATTACAGTTGATGTAATCTCTTCTAATGCAGCTGCTGTCTCTTCTAGTGAAGCTGCTGCTTCATTGGTACTTACATTTAAAATACCAACATTATTGATTAAATTATTTGAAGAAGATTCAAGTGTTTTTCCAACATCTAATGACTCTTTTAACAGTTCACAAATAACTTCACCTAATTCATTAACCATTACAGAAACTTTTGCATAAGGGTCTGGGAATCTTGCTCTAAAATCGTGATTTTTGTACTTTTCTAAAACATCTAATAATACAGGCACACTTCTAGCAATTGAGTGTTCTAAATCGTATTGCATTTTTGTTAAAATAATTTTAAGTTCATGTAAACTTGGAGTATGTGTATCTTTCTCAATTTTTGCCAATAGATTTCCATCACCAAGATCACTTGCAAATCGTGCAACATCTTGTACAAATTCGTCATCGTGCTTAATATTATCTTCTGATTTATGAATATTAATATTAATCATTTTTGCCATTTGACCAAACTCATCATCGCTATTTAAATCAATAACACTTGTTTTTGTTGACTCTCTATTTATGAATGCAAAAAATCCGTTTAAGCCCTCAGATACTTTACGTAAAGCACTTAATATAAAAGTAATACTAATAAAAGTAAATATTCCACCTATTAAAACAATAAGGGATACCACAATAATAGTAGTTATTTCAGTGTAATCAGCCGTTGATGTAGCATCTTTAATCATGGTTTGAGTATTTTCTACGTTTGTTTCAATTCGTTCAACCATAGAAGCTCCAAAAACATTTGAAATTGGAATCATTACATCAATAGCTTTTATAAACTCTGCCATTAAGGCATCTTGTGTTTCAGGATCTTTATTTGCTTGAAGCTTTGCTAACAAATCATCGAGGTTTATATAGCTTTTTCTCCAGTGATTATATTGCTCACCCAAATCTTTAACCGCAGCTCGTCCTCGCTCTGATGCTCTAGGAAGTGCTTCAAACTGAGTCCAATTTTCTTCTATAATACTCCAGCTTTTTGCACGTTGTTTTTTAATATTTTCAAAACGATCTTGTGCATTATAATTAGAAGCAAGGGTAAGCACTTCAAATGTTTGAGAACGGATAGTCATTCTTTCTGTATTAAGACCGGCTAAGTGTAAAAGTCCTGGAACTCTAACTTCACCAATATTATGCATATTTTTAGACCAAGAACTAGCACTTTGCCATGCTAAAAATCCAACAACAAGTAATCCTACTATTAAAAAACTCGCTAACGCCGTTAGCCTATTTTTGATTGACACAACATTCTCCTTAAAATTAGTTTACCTTAGAGTCAAAGATAAATCATAAATAATATTATATCTTTTAAATGATTAGAAATAGGACAATAAAATCTTTAAACAAAACAAAATGATAATAATCTATGAAAGAGTTCAAAATTTACTCAAGGTAAGATAGAACTAAACACTTACTAACACCAAATAAGATAAACTCGTAAAAAAATTATGGGAAAATATATGGTATTTTTAGAAGCCTTTGGCGCAATTTTTTCTATTTTAGGTGCATATTTAATGGCAACCAGCACAAAAAATAATACTAAACCACTTTATTATGGATTTATTAGTTTTTTTACGTCCAATATGGCGTTGCTTCTATTTTTTACTTTAAATGGGAAAGTGCCTATTATTATTCAAATGGTACTTTTTTTTCTTACGGCTATTATTGGAATTTACAAACATAGTGAAAATAAAAAACGAGATATTACGCTTATGGCATCAGTCTTGTCATTTCTTACCATAATAATTTATTTTAAAATTTTGCCTTTTGTAACAACAATAGATTTTACGGTGTTGTGGGTAGATTTAATTGCTTCATTTTTAGCCATTTTAGGAAGTTTTTTACTTTCAAGTCATACGCCAAAAATTAGAGGATATGCATTTGTTTGTTTTTTTGTAGCCGATGTAGTATTTGTTTATATTGGATTAACCAATATGTTTTATTTTTTTACGGTGCAATCGTTTTTTTATCTTTACACGAGTGTTAAAGGGTATAAAAATACCCTTTAACCTTTTTTATAAAAGTTAACCTTGCACGCTTTGTGCAAACTCTTTTTCTACTTTTTTAGGGTTTTCTAGAAGTTGTTGGTACATTATTTTAGAAAAATCATCGGGAAAAATCTCATCTGCTTTGCTTTGAATCCCTTCAAAAATAGCTTCAACAATGGCTTGTGGTGTTGCTTTAGGCATCTGCTGACCTTGTGTCATTCTTGTATCAATAGGTCCTGGCAAAACTTCTTGTACCAAAATATTTTGAGATGCTAATTCTGCTCTAAAAGCTTGTGTTAAAGAGTGTAATGCACTTTTAGAAGCACAGTACAATCCCATGATAGGAAGATTTACTAAAGCTAAAAAAGAAGTAATATTTACTAAAGAGCCGCCTTCATTAATTTTCCCTTTAAATGCTTGACACATATTAAGTGTGCCTAAAAGATTGACTTCAAAATCAATTGTTGTATCTTCACATACTCTTTTGTTACTGTTTACTCCTGCATTATTGATTAAAATATCTATGTTTCCAATGCTATTTACTAATGTTTTTATTGATTTTTTATTGGTAATATCAAGTTCAAATATTTTAACATGGGAATGTTTTTTGCTTAAAGGCAATAAATCATTTGTGTTTCGAGCTGTACAATAGATATTTAACGCATCATGTTTTAAAGCATAGTCTAAAAGCTCACTTCCCACACCACCATTAGCACCTGTAATTAAAATAGTTTTATTTGTTAAATTCATATTATTTCTCCACAGGTAAGTCTGTTTTAATCCAGTCGTATGTAAAACCTTCTTTAATATTATAGACATTTGAAAAGCCATCATTTGCCAGTAAATTTGCAGCTAATTTTGTTCGTGAACCACTTCTGCATATTAAAATTACTTCTTTATCGTGATTGCCTTTAAGAGCATAATCAATTTGTTCTACAAAATTTTCATTAAAAACGCGTTGTCCAAATTTTTCATTAAACACAGGAATATTAATGGCTCCTTTAGGACGAGAAAATTTAAACTCTTCTTTGGTTCGTACATCTATTAAAATAGCCCCTTTTTGTTGCATTAAGAAAGCAGTTTGTGAGTTAATGTCTGCTTTATACAAATTGGCCTTACTAAAATCTACTTGTGAAAATGCAGATACAACTAACACTAAAAAAATTAAAATAGCTCTTTTCATTTCTCTTCCTTATCTATTTCTAAATCGTCGTAGGGATCCATATGAATGGTAATTATCCACTCTCGTTTATGGTCAAGTTCTTTAATTTTATCTTCAATTCTATGGGCAACATTATGTGCTGCCATGAGAGTAATTAAACAATCAAATACTAAATGCACATCTACAAAGGTTTGATGCCCAGCTTCTCGTGTTTTTAATAAATGGTAGGCATTGGTCTCTTTTTCACAGAGTAATAACGCTCTTATTTTTTCAACCAACTCTTCATCTAAAGCTTTATCGAGTAAGACTAAAACGCCTTCTTTTATTAGTTCATAGGCTGAATAAATAATATAGAAGGAAATTCCAGCTCCTACAATTACATCGAAGATTTCGTAATTGGTTAGATGCACTAAAGTTAAAGAGACAAGTACTGCCACATTTGAATAGACATCTGTTTTATAGTGTAAGGCATCGGCTTTTACTACCATACTGTTGGTTTCTTTAGCTATGCGGTTTAAATATATCACCAATACAATGGTAATGCATAAAGAGATAACCATTACAATTAATGAAAGTTCTAAATAAGTGGAAATTTCGCCATTAATAAATTTTTTAAAGGCTTGGTAGAGTAAAAAAAGCCCAGAAATTGAAATAATGGTACCTTCAATAACAGAAGCTAAGGCTTCTATTTTTCCACGACCATAATTAAAGTGTTCATCGGCAGGTTTTTCAGAGTTAGTAATAGCAAAGTAGTTAAAAATAGAGACAAACATATCTAAAACAGAATCTACAGCAGAAGCTAAAACAGCTACTGAACCACTAGCAATCCCAAGTGCTAGTTTACCTACAGTTAAAAAAGCAGCAACACTTGTAGAAACGAGTGTTGCTTTTTTTTGTTTTGTAAATAAAGACATAAGTGCTTAGTAGTTTTGCTCAACAAATTTTTTAATTCGGGCAATTCCTTTTTCAATGCTTGTTAAATCGGTTGCAAAAGAGAATCTAAAATAACCCTCCACTCCAAAAGCAAGACCTGGAACTACTGCAACCCCATCTTTTTCTAAGAGGTCTGAACAAAATTTCATAGAGTCGTCGGTGAGTTGTTTAATATTTATAAAAAGATAAAAAGCACCGTCAGGTTTTACACAAGAAAGCCCTTTAATAGCATTAATTTGTTCAACAGCAACGTCTCTTCTTTTTTCAAATTCGACTCGCATCATCTCAATTTCTTTGTCGGCTTTGCCTTCAAGTGCTAAGATTGAAGCGTGTTGTGTAATAGAGTTAATATTTGAAGTTACTTGTCCTTGAAGATTAATCATAGCTTTTACTAAAGGAACATTTGGGGTTGCTACATAGCCAAAACGCCAACCTGTCATAGCAACCGATTTGCTTAATCCATTAATAGTAACGGTTCTTTTGTACATATCTTCACTGATTTGTGCAGTTGAGATAAATTTCTTTCCATCGTAGATAATTTTTTCATACATTTCATCTGATAATACAATAATATCTGAACCTTTTAAAACTTCTCCGAGTGCTTCTAGTTCTTCTTTGCTATACACTCCTCCCGTTGGATTTGAAGGGGAATTAAGTAACAATATTTTTGTTTTAGGCGTAATAGCTGCTTTTAATTGCTCTGGTGTAATTTTAAAATTTGTAGAATCATCGGTATCAATAAACACAGGAACACCGTCTGAATATTTAACTTGCTCAGGGTAGGTTACCCAATAAGGCGCTGGAATAATTACTTCATCGCCATTTTCAATTAATACTTGAAAAAGATTAAATAAAGAGTGTTTCGCACCGTTGCTAATAACAATATTATTTAACGCATAATTTAATCCATGATCTTTTTTGAGTTTATTAATAATTGCTTGTTTGGTTTCAGTAATACCCTCAACTGCAGTATATTTTGTATGACCTGCTTGAATGGCTTGAATTGCAGCTTCTTTAATAATATCAGGAGTATCAAAATCTGGCTCTCCAGCACTAAAACTTAAAATATCTTTTCCTTGAGCTTTAAGTTCCCGACCTAATGCAGTAATTGCCATAGTAACCGATGGAGATAAAATTTCCATTCTTTTTGCAATTTTCATTTACGCGCTTCCTATGTTAAATTTTGGTAGGATTTTATCAAAATAATTCTTAAGGTTGATTTTGAAGTTTCAAGTAAATATAAATAACAGCAACATAACGGTTCTCTTTGAAAAAAGTAAAAAAATGAAACGCTGTTATATTCGAATTTTAGACGCTTCAACTGTTCAAATAAAATCTCATTGGTATTACACTTTAGAAGATGCAAAAGCTTTAGTTGAGCAAAAAAAACCTTGGCTTGAAAAACATATTATACAACTTCAAGCTAAACAACTTAAAAACAGTGAGTTTTATTTTTTAGGAACGGTTTGTTTGTTTGAAGATTTTGATATAGATGAACAAATGATTGATGCTTTTTATAAGAAAAAAGCACAAGAGATACTTCCTGTTATTGTAGAAAAATATGCACAAAAAATGAATCTTTTTCCTACAGCTTTAAAATTTAGAAAAACAAAAAGTCGTTGGGGAAGTTGTTCTTTTACTAATATTATAAACTTAAGTACCAATTTAATGAAATTACCTTTTAGTTGTGTAGATTATATTGTAATTCATGAATTAGCTCATATAAAACATAAGAATCATTCAAAAGTATTTTGGGATTTTGTGGAAGAGTATTGCCCCAATTATAAAGAAGAAGAGAAGAAAATCAAGTATTTTTAATAAGTTTTCTAATGCTCTCTATTTTTTTGTGTAAACGGGCGTCTTCAATAAAGTTTTCAAAAATACCATACGAACGCTCCTCATAAAAAGGTATAGGCTCTACTGGAATTTCTTTTTTTTCTATAACATTCGTAACAAAGAAATTAATATCAGAAATATTGGCAATACCTAACGTTTTAAGCAATGACCAAATAATATCTTTATTGTGCGTAAACTCCATTTTAAAGACAGGGTGCGTTAAAACAAAGTAGAGAATATCCTTTTTTACATAAGCAAATTTCACCCCTTTTTTTAACTTTAAAGGTAAGGTGTTTATTAGTTTTTGTAGTGTAGTATGAGTGTTTAATTTTTTAAACTCAGGATTATATTTCAAATGCGTAAGAATCTCATTAACTTTTTTCATAGCTGTATTATAGCAAGTTTTTTAATCTCTTTAAGTGGATGCGGTTATAAAGGGCCGCCAGTATATGTTGATGATCAAAAACAAGAACATATTGCACCCAAATGATCTATGATTATTTAATAATCGGAAGTGGAGTTGCTGGCTTAAGTGCAGCAAGGTTAATACCTAAAGATAAAAAAGTATTAATATTGTGTAAAAAATCTCCTTGGGAGTGCAATACTTTTTATGCACAAGGAGGCGTTGCAACTGCGGTTGATAAAGAGGATATTGAACCTCATATTCACGATACTCTTGCAGCTGGTGTCTATCACAACAACGAACAAGCGGTTCGAATTTTAAGTGAAAATTCCCGTGCTTGTATTGACAGTTTGATAGAAGCTGGACTAAAATTTGACAAAAATGCAGAAGGAAACTTGGCATTTACTAAAGAAGCAGCTCATTGCCGAAGTCGAATTTTACACGCCGATGGCGATGCTACTGGACGAATGTTGCACCTTTTTTTACTGCAAGTGTGTCCACATGAAATTTTAATCAATGCTGCTGTTTGTGATCTGCTTATAGAAAATGGAGTCTGTTACGGAGCTCAATATTTTAGCGATGAAACCACATTAAAAGCAGTTTATGCACACAATACTATAATTGCTAGTGGAGGTATTGGCTCAATTTATAAATACCATACCAACTCAACGGCAATTGCTGGAGAGCTTCAAGGTATTTGTTTAGAAAAAAAGTTGGCACTTAAAGATATGGAGATGATGCAGTTTCATCCCACCGTTGTAAAAGGAACACCCTTTGCACGAAAACCTCTTTTAAGTGAAGCCTTAAGAGGTGAGGGTGCTCATATTGTAGATGAAGACAATAAGCGTTTTGTTTTTGATTATCATAAAGACGGAGAACTGGCCCCTAGAGATGTGGTGAGTCGTGCTATTTTTGATTATGCTAAAAAAACAAAAAAAGGTATTTTTTTATCATTTGAAAACTTTAAAAAGAAAGAGTTTAAAAAACGCTTTCCCAATATTTATGCCAACTTAAAGGAGTTAGGTTTTGAGCTTCCTTTTGAAAAAGTTCCAATTTCTCCAGCGTTTCACTACTCTATGGGTGGAATTGAAACAAATTTAAAAGCACAAGTTTTAAATATGAAAAACCTATACGCTATTGGTGAGTCTGCTTGTACAGGAGTTCATGGAGCCAATCGCTTGGCATCAAACTCTTTACTTGAAGGGATTGTATTTTCTAAAATAGCTGTTGAAGAGAGTATGAAACAAGCTTTTTTAATTGATGTCCAAAACTACACACACCCTATTAAACATTTTATTAGAAATGAAGAAATAGATAAAGAAATCAAAAATAGTTTACGATTATTGATGTGGGAAAACGTCGCAATAATGAGAAATTTAGAGGATTTAAAAGCCACTTTGATACAAATTGATACATTCTTAAAAGAACCCGTAGGGAGACTACTTTATTTAAGGCTACTTACGGCAAAATCTATTTTGATGTCCGCTATAAAGCGAACAAGCTCGCTGGGAGCTCATTTTATTAAGGAGAATTGATGTTTAAACTTTTAATAACTTTATTAGTAATGTGTGTTACTGCCTTTGGCTCTAGTAACGTAGTTAATGAAGTTGCACCCGATATAACAATGACCTGGGTAGGATTTGCCAGTTTATTTGTTTTTGTTGTTGGTTACTATTTTGTAGCCGCTGAGGAGAAGTATGCAATTGATAAAGCAAAACCTGCTTTATTTATTGGAACATTTATGTTTATGTTAGTAGCATTTTATTATGTTTTAAATGACTTAAATATGAGCTTAGTTCATGCAGAAGCACAACATTTGATTTTGGAAATTGCTGAAATTTTCTTCTTCTTATTTGTTGCCATGACCTACATTGAATCGTTGATTCATATGGGCGTGTTTGACCGACTAAAATACAATCTTGTTTCAAAAGGGTACACCTATAGAAAACTCTATTGGCTTACAGGTATTTTAGCATTTTTCCTTTCACCAATTGCCGACAACTTAACTACGGCTTTAATTTTATCAACCGTATTAATTACCATTGAACGAGAGAAAAAAGAGTTTTTAGTTCCAGGTGCAATTAATATTGTAGTTGCTGCCAATGCAGGGGGTGCGTGGTCGCCATTTGGAGATATTACAACGCTAATGGCATGGACAGCAGGAAAAGGTGAATTTACAGACTTTATGTTTCTGTTCCCCGCTTCTATTTTAGGATATTTAGTAACCGCTGTTTTATTGGCTCAATTTGTACCAAAAACAGTACCTGATTTTGATGCTTCAAAAGAGGTTCAACCAAAAATGCATGAAGGTGCAAAAGTGGTTATGGGACTAGGAATATTTACAATTGCAAGTGCGGTTATATCTCACCAAGTATTAAACTTGCCTCCGATGTGGGGAATGATGTTTGGTTTAGCACTTCTTAAACTTTTTGCGTATTCTTTAAAAAGAAAATACGGACGAGACCATTTCAATATATTTCGTTCTATTGCAAAAATTGAAAATAATACATTAATGTTCTTCTTCGGTATTTTAGCTGCAGTGGGAGCGTTGTATTTTATTGGTTGGTTAGCATTGGCTTCAATTGTTTACGATCCGAACGTATTAGGGCCTACATGGTCTAATATTGCAGTTGGGTTCCTTTCTGCTATTGTAGATAACGTTCCTGTTATGTCGGCTGTGTTAAAAGCAAATCCTGCCATGGGACTTGACCAATGGATGCTTGTAACTTTAACCGCTGGAGTTGGGGGATCAATGATCTCTTTTGGAAGTGCAGCAGGTGTTGGGGTTATGGGTAAACTACATGGTATTTATACTTTTGGTTCACACATGAAATACGCATGGACAATTGTTATAGGATATTTTGTATCCGTTGCCGTTTGGTATGTTCAATATGAAATCTTTGGATTTTATCATATTGGATAAACATATATAAAAGTGCTTCGGCACTTTTATATCTATTTTTTAACTTCTTTTCTTTTTTCCCCTTTTATTCTTTCTTCTTTTCATTAAAAATTAACGCCTTTTTAGATATTATTTGCTTTATATTTAGGTTAATAAAGGAAAACAGTACATGAAACATGTTCCCATAATAGTTTTAGATTTTGGAAGTCAATATACGCAAATAATCGCTCGAAAACTAAGAGAAAGTGGTGTGTATAGCGAAATAGTGCCTTACAATGAAAAAATTGAAAATATACTTGCTAAAACACCAAAAGGTATTATTTTAAGTGGAGGTCCTGCTTCTGTATATGCTAAAGATGCCTACCATCCTGACTCAAAAATATATGACTTAGGTTTACCAATTTTAGGGATTTGCTACGGAATGCAACTTATTTCTCAACACTTTGGTGGCTCAGTTATACCTGCAAGTCATCATGAATACGGAAAATCAAAACTCAATTTTGAAACACAAAATGATATTTTCAAAGATACTCAAGATGGACAAATTGTATGGATGAGCCATGGTGATAAAGTAGAACAAATTCCACAAGGTTTTGAAAAAATTGGTACGAGTGAAAATTCACCCTTTGCGGCCATCGCAAATGTAGAAAAACGAATTTATGCGTTTCAATTTCACCCAGAAGTGTACCACTCAGAGCAAGGCAGCAAACTTTTGAAAAACTTTGCAAAACATATTTGTGGTTGCGAAAGCACATGGAATATGGGCAGTTTCGCAAAAGAACAAATTAAAAAAATCCAAGACCAAGTTGGAGATAAAAAAGTGCTTTGTGGTGTAAGTGGAGGCGTTGACAGTTCAGTTGTTGCAACACTTTTAGCCGAAGCCATAGGCGAGCAAGTAATTTGTGTATTTGTAGACAATGGACTTTTACGAGCCAATGAAAAAGAACAAGTTCAAGCTATCTTTGCTTCAAGAGGAGTTCCTTTAATTACAGTTGATGCAAGTGAACAGTTTTTGTCAAAACTAGAAGGAGTAACCGACCCTGAAACAAAACGAAAAATTATTGGAGAAGTCTTTATTCGAGTTTTTGATGAAGAAGCAAAAAAACACAACGGGATTGAATTTTTAGCGCAAGGAACACTTTACACAGATGTAATTGAATCTGTTTCAGTAAAAGGACCTTCAAAAACAATCAAGTCGCACCACAATGTTGGAGGACTTCCAGCTTGGATGAAATTTGAACTAATAGAGCCATTGCGAGAAATTTTTAAAGATGAAGTAAGAGAGTTAGGATTAGAGCTAGGACTTCCAAAAGCAATGATAGGAAGACACCCATTCCCAGGACCAGGACTTGCTATTAGAATTATGGGAGATGTAAACAAACCCGACCTAGAACTTTTACGAAAAGCCGATACTGTTTTACTAGACATCCTGCACTCAACAGGACTCTACGACAAAACATGGCAAGCCTTCACTGTTTTATTAAACGTAAAATCAGTAGGAGTTATGGGTGATAACCGAACATATGACAACACCATATGCGTAAGAATAGTAGAAGCCACCGATGGTATGACCGCCACATTTGCACATATCCCATATGATGTTTTGGAAACTATTTCAAGACGGATTATTAACGAGGTTGATGGAATCAATCGAGTAGTGTATGATATAAGCTCAAAACCACCAGCAACAATTGAGTGGGAATAAAATAAAACAGTATCTTTTAACTTGATACTGCGTCAGATAAGAAGATCAACTCAATCACATATTTAGTGTATACACAATCGCTGATTTTTTTCTCTTCCTTATCTGAAGCTAAAATCTACTGCCTTATTATTCTCATTTAATATGTATTTCTATAATTTAAGAGATTAAAATACAGAAAAAGATATAATAAATATGATATAAATAACTAGGATTTAATATAAAATGACAACTGTAATGAAATCTGATTTAAATTTATTTCAATCTCATAAATTTCCTAGAACAAGATATCAAGGAAGTAAATACAAGTTGCAAAATTGGATTAAAAATAATTTAGAAAAACTTAATTTTGAGACTATGCTAGATGCTTTTTCTGGTACTAGTTCTATTGCTTATGTTGCTAAAGAAATGAATAAAACTGTTTATTGCAACGATATATTAAAGTTTAATTATTATATTGCTAAAGCTCTTATTGAAAACAATTCTGAACAAATTACTAAAAGTGAATTCGAAGATATTATAATTAAAAAAAATAATTATAAATACTCTTCTTTTATTCAAGATACTTTTCAAAATATATATTTTTTAGATGAAGAAAATAAATGGTTAGACATTGTTATTCAAAATATTAATCAAATAAAAAATGATAATAAGAAAGTTATGTTTTTATGGGCATTGTATCAATCTTGTATATCTAAACGACCTTACAACTTATTTCATAGAAAAAATTTATATGTAAGAACTTCTGAAGTTAAAAGAAATTTTGGGAACAAGACAACTTGGGATAAATCATTTGAAGAACATTTTTATAAATTTATTAAAGAAATAAATTCGGCAGTTTTTGATAATAATAAAAATAATAAAGTTTTTAATAAAGATATTTTTGAATTAAATTTAGAAGTTGATTTAGTATATTTTGATACACCGTATATTCCGCAAAAAGGGAGTTTAACTTATTATAGAGATTTTTATCATTTTTTAGAAGGACTTACAAATTATGATAATTGGCAAGAATCAATTGATTATAACACCAAACATAAGAAATTAAAATCTACCTATAATATCTGGGAAGATAAATGGAATATTCATCAAGGTTTTGAAAATTTAGTTAAGAAATTTAGAGACAGTATCATTGTTATATCTTATAGATGTGATGGAATTCCAACAATAGAAGAAATATCAAAAATCTTAGAAAAATATGGTAAAAAAGTTCATATTGAAATGACTGATTATCAATATGTATTATCTAAAAAAGGAAATTTGAAGGAAGTCTTAATTATCGGGAAATAATAGTTAATAGATATAGAAAACTGAATTAATATCTAAAATTAATAGATTTAGGAATAATTAGAGAATATAACATTTTAGATTAATATATATATTTATGTTTAAAAATCATAATAAAAGGCATCAAATAATGATAAATAATGAAAAAAGCTTTGAAGATAAATTTAATGAATTTATACCAGAGTTAACAGAGGCATTAACTATTCCAGATAGTACAGATTGGGCGGTAAAAGGATTTATTGATTATTATAAAAATATTTATTCTATCAGTACCGATACAAAAGTTATTTCGAAAATTATAGAATTGATGATTTTTCCAAAAATTTTAGAATTTGCTCAAAGAAATAATTTGAAGTTAAAATTAGCTCCACATCAGAATTATTATCCTGATATAACATTTATTGATTCTGTTGGTAAAAAATATGCAGTTGACTTAAAAAGCACATATAGAATGACTTCTAGTAAAGTTAATGGTATGACACTTGGCGCATTTACAGGATATTTTAGAAATAGAAAATCAAATAAAAATACTCTATATCCTTATGATGAATATAATAAACATTATGTATTTGGGATAATTTACTCAAGAACTGATATATCAAAAATAGAAAAATATTTTGATTCATTAGGTATTAAACCAACTACTGTTTTTAAAAAATTTCTTATTGCTTATATGAATGAAAATACAGATGATAAATGGAATGAGATTGTTAAGAAATTTGAATCTTTTTCAAAAAAAATAAAATTAACAAGCGAGAATAGATCCGTAATAGATTCATGTTTAATTAATGAAACAAATGTATATAATCTCGAAAATTTTATAAAAATACAGTCCGTTGTGAAAGATTTTGAGTTCTTTATTCAAGAAAAGTGGAAAATTGCACTTGATAGACCTGGAAGTGGCAATACTAAAAACATTGGTTCAGCAGTTGATATTGGGACGTTAAAGGCTGGTAATGGATTGTTTAGACAAAGATTTGGAGAAGATGGTAAAAATATGTTTGATAATTATTGGACAAATTATGAAACTAAAGATATGGCAAAAAAAAATGAAAGAGATGAACCTAGATTTAATAATATTATGACATTTTTAAATTGGATAAAATCATTAAATAAAATTTAGAGACAGTATATCATTAAATTAAGGGTAGACCTCCCTCATTTTCAAGTCGAACTTGAGAATGCATATGCAAAATCAAATAAATAGAAATCTACACTTCCTATTAAAATATCTAAATAAAAAAATCACCATGGATTAAAATTTTTTTGCCATTTCCATTCTTCTAAGTGGGAATGAATACTGATAGTTTATTCTAAGACAGGGTTAATACCCCGACTCTTGGGTCGGAAAAAGATATAATGAGTTCATGAAAAGTGAAAATATATATAAAAACCATAATAAAACACTACTTTTATTATAGAGATAGTAGCATTTACAAAGCACTATAAATAAAGATTGAGTATTTTTTATGTGAATTGGCGTAAAAGAATAATTTTTTCACAATGTAATACAAAAAGGTTTACATTCAATGAATATTTTCTAAATATAAAGATTATAAAGAGCTCCTATTTACTCAATTATATGCAAAAAACCAAAGAAATATTTGTATTAATATTTGCATAAAATAAAATATATTCAAGTTAAGATATAAAACCAATAAGTTATTTGAAAGTCTAGAATAATAAATAATTCTTATACTGTTTAAACTTCAATTAAGACGTATTTGTATACTATTTTTTAATATCAATATAAGGGAATATTATGAAATTTAAAATTATGCTTATGTCTTTAGCATTTGTTGCTAGTAATTTATTGGCAAATGAGTTTGTTGATTACGATGCATTAACAAAACAATTAAAAGCAGAAGCTACAAAAAAAGGCAATTATGCTACTGAAGCTGAAGTAAAAGCAGCAATTGAATCAAAAGATTGGTTAGTTGCTGATGTTAGAACAATGGAAGAGTGGGCAGCAGCTCATATTAAAGGAACAGTTAGAATTGGACGACAAGCACCTGAAAATGCATTAGCGTTACATGCTTTAGATGCTCAAGATAATTTTGTTAAACAAAACCTAATAGTTATCTGTAATAGTGCTGCAAGAGCATCTATTGAAGCTGAAACTTTTAGAAAAATGGGCTTTAAAACAGTAAAAATTTATGATTTATACTCATGGATTGATAGCTGTAATCCTGTAGTTACTAATTATTCAGTTAAAAACCACAAACCAGGAACAGGACTTAAATTTGGAGCGTTTTACGCAGAACATTGTAGTAAAAAATAGTTTTATAACTTTAAATATAAAAAAACCTTTTGTTCCCAATTTTTTGTTGGGAACAGGTACTTATACTAGCAGTTCACGCTAAGTTCAAAAAATCTTTTTTAAGTTATGCAAAGCCAAAAGTAAAACAATGATGCACAATTTAACAATAATACAAAAAATAATCGGCTTCTTACAAAGTTTTCAATATAATATGCCATTATAAAAATAGGTTAGAATATGAGGAAAAGTCAAAATAACAATAGTGTTAAAAGTGCTAAAATGGATATGATAGCAGCAAGAGGAAATGAAAATAAAAATGCAACTCCTACGGCATTTTCTAAAGACAATACTATAAAAGAGCAGGTGGTTAATGCTAAAAAAGGTATAAATTTAGAGAAAACAAAAGCCAAAGCTAAGACAAAAGCAAAAATGGCAAAAGCTTCTAAGAAAAAAGCAAAGAAATAGTTTAAATAAAAAATTAAGGATTTAATCATATGAAGCGAATAACTTTATTCTTTTTATTATGTTTGTATCAGTTTGGGTATGCTTCTGATACGCAAACGCTTGTGGTTGAAACCATGATTAAAACAACTCAAAGTTGGGATAAATCAAAATTAAAAGAGTATCCTAAAGGAGAGCCTGAAATAACTATTTTAAATATTATTATTCCTGCTCATTCGAAATTGGATTGGCATAAACATCCTGTTATTAATGCTGGTATCTTAATTAAAGGGCAACTAACGGTTGTAAGTGATAGTGGTGAAATACTTGAAATGAAAGAGGGTGATGCTATTGTTGAACTCGTGGATACTTGGCATTATGGTAAAAATGATTCCGATGAACCTGCACAAATAATTGTTTTTTATGCCGGCATTAAAGATATGCCAATTAGTGTTAAAAAATAGAAAAATAGCAGAAAAAGAAGAAGTGATTATTAAATAATTACTTCTCCAATATTAGTTGTTCTTACAAGTTCAATTTTAAAAGTTTCGTTGGCAATGTTTCTTACTGTTGCATTTTGATGGTCATTGATAACTTTTTGAATGGTTTTTAACTCATCTTTAGTAAATAAAGATTCATCAAATTCCTCTTCCATTTTAAGAAAAGTAAGTTCAATAAATTTTTCATTGGAAGCTACTGCAATATCTAAATAGTCTAAAAGTTCTTGAATTAAATACAATCTTGCATCTTCTTCGTCTAAATCTTCTTCATTAGCAATAATGTCAAAAATTTCACTTAAGATTTTACCTTCGGGGTGTCTATTTTGTTTGATGTATTCATCGCCAAATATCTTTTTACCACAATGCTTAAAGTGGGCATAATCAATTAAAAAAAGCAGTATAAGTAACTTTTTGTCGTTTAAATTTTTTACTTGCTTGTGTAACATATACAAAATTACATTGGCAATTTTGGTCATATCAATATTCATAGGTTTCCTTTAAACATCATCTTCATTCTCTGTTTTCATCTCTTCGAGACTCTCTAAAATATCTTGGGCATCATTGTTTTTTAGATTTCCTAGTCGTATATCTTCTAAGACTTCATCAAAATATTGCTTGACTTGTTGCATATATAAAAGTTCTTCTTTAAGTGCTTTATTGGACTTTTTTTGAAGTTCTTGTTCTAGTTCTTCAATATCTTCATTGACTTGCAAAAGAACATCAGTTTTAAGTAGCGTTTCAAGTTGCTGTATGCAGTTCATTTTGCTCCTTTTTTTGTGGAATTATAGCGTATTTTCACTTTTATATCATCTTTCCTACTAGCCGTGGTAAGCATACAAAACAAAAAAAGAGGTGATAGATTTTAACATATTAATTTATCACCTCTTTTAATTATTTTGAAGTGTTTAAGGCTTTTTTAATTCTTCAAATTCAAGTTTTGCATTGTCTAGCAGTTCTTGGGCTTCTTTTAGTTCATTCATACCATTTTTATAAATATCCACCGAATTACTTAGAGTAATTTGTGGGTCGATAAGTTTTTCTAAAAGTTTTTTGGCATTTTCTATTTTTTCTTCAAAACTTAATACTTTTGTTTCTTCGTTGTTGTTTTCTTTTTTACTCATTACTTTCCCTCTAAAATTTCTATAATGTGATCTTTATATTTATCTACTTCTATTAAAAATGAGTCGTGTCCGTGTTGGCTTTGTATCATTTTATACGTTACTAAATCTTTTTTTCCTAACTCAAGCATAATATTATGTATCTCTTCCATTTCATTGGGAAAAAATAAAATATCATCTGAAAAAGAGATAAGATGCAACTTATTTTTAACTTTGGCTAAAGAGTCGGGCAGCTTGTCGCTTCCTCTTGCTGCATCGAAAATATTCATGGTTTTACAAATATATAAATACGACAAAGGGTCAAATATTTTTGGAAAGTTGTAGGCATTGTATTCTAAGTAACTCTCTACTTCAAAACGTCCAAAAAGTTCATATAAACCGTCTGTTCCAACATAGTTTCGACCAAATTTTTCGTTTAATGAATTAGGTCCTACATAGGCAATAAGCCCTGCCATTCTTCCAATGGCAAGTCCTGGAAGCGATGTTGCAATCAAATCGTCTTTGGTGTATTTTCCATTTTTAAAAGCAGGGTCATGTCGTATGGCTTCAATAGCAATTTTATTTAACGCAATCGCCCATGGTCGAGTGTATGCCGTGGTTGCAAGTGCTATAACACAATTAGCAAAGGTAGGATACTCAATAGAGTAACACAATGCTTGCATTCCACCCATACTTCCACCAATTACAGCTTTCGCATGTTCAATTCCCAGTGAGGTAAATAACCTTTTTTGTGCCTTTACAATATCTGAAATGGTTAAAACTGGAAACTTAAAACGGTACGGTTCATTGCTTCCTTTAGGAATACTCATAGGAGAAGTTGAACCAAAACATGAGCCTAAATTGTTGGTGCAAATCACAAAATATTTAGTAGTATCTATAGTTTTTCCATCGCCTATAAAATTGTCCCACCATCCAGGCTTGGCTTCATTGTTGTATCTTCCTGCTGCGTGGTGAGAACCACTTAATGCGTGGCAAATAACGATTACATTTGATTTGTCTTCATTTATTTCGCCATAAGTTTCATAAACAATTTCATAATTTTCTAAAATTCGTCCACTTTCTAAGCGTAAAGGCGTATCAAATTTTGCGGTTTTAGTTTCTATTTTCAAGTACAATCCATAATAATTTAATTCTTTTGCATTTTAACAAAACTTATCTAAAATAGCTATACAATGCTGTTTTTGTCAAGATTATTTTAACTCTTTTTCACGAAGTTTGTCTTTTTTGCTTTTTCGTTTTCCCTTAATAGGCGCTTCCCCTTTAAGCTTTGGCTCAAAAATTTGCGTAAATTCAAAACCATCAAGTTGTTCTTTTAAAATATTTAGCTTGTAACGCTTTTCAATCAGTTTAAAATGCTCCAACTCTTCTGCACTTAATAGTGTTAATGCTAAGCCATTTTTTCCAGCTCGTGCTGTTCTTCCTATTCGGTGAATATAATCCGCCGCACTTCGTGGTAAGTCAAAATTTACTACGCAATTAATAGTATCAATATCTAACCCCCGTGCTGCAATGTCGGTTGCAAATAAAATATTGGTTTTTTTATTTTTAAACTCATTAAGCGTAAAAATTCTCTCTTCTTGGGTTAAATCTCCATGAAATGACTCAGCATTAAACCCATATTTTCTAAACTTATTAGCAATGTTATCGCAAGAGCGTTTATTTGCCATAAAAATTAAAATCTGCTCTAAGTTTTCACTTGAAATAAGCTCTCTAAGCAGTGCCGATTTATACGCTTTGTTCACTAAAAAGACTCTTTGTTGAAGTGTTTGAACAACGCTTTCATCGCTTTGAATAGTTACTTTAACCGCCAAATTTGTAATTTTTGAAACAATAGCATCAATTTTTGGAGCAATTGTGGCAGAAAAAAGTAAGTTTTGCCGTTGTTTTGGTAAACACTCTAATATAGCATCAAGCTCTTCTGCAAAGTTTAAATCTAACATTTTATCGGCTTCATCAAGTACAAAAAATTGTATTGTTGAAAGATTAATTTGTTTTTTATTTATAATATCCAACAATCTCCCCGAGGTTGCAACCAAAATGTCGCACCCTTTTTGCACATCTAACAGCTGTTCCCCAATACTTTGCCCACCAATAACAGCTACTACTTTTGGTTTTTTACTAAAATCTTGACTTAGTTTCTTAAATACTTCAGCAACTTGTAAAGTCAGTTCTCGTGTGGGGGTAAGCAGCAAGGCTTTTATCTTCGGCTTTTTGAAGGTTTCCTCTTCTAAAAGAAGTGCATTTAAAATAGGCAAAGCAAACGCAGCTGTTTTACCGCTTCCTGTTTGAGCTTGTGCCAATATATCTTTTTTCGCCATTATTAAAGGAATAACCTCTTTTTGTATAGGCGTTGGCGTATGAAAATCTATTTTAGAAAGCGTGTTTAAAAGGGTTTGGTTAAGTGAAAAAAGAGAAAAAGACATTGAAGTTTCCTATAAATTTTGATTATTATACTACATTAGTTAACAAAGCGGTTGAAAAGAAAATGTTTAATTTGTAATATTTTAGTTATAATTTAAGCTATTTGTTACTTAAAAGTATTTATAATTTAGATAATTACAAAAAAGGAGCATTTATGAAATTTTTATTAGGAATTATGGCATTCGCCTCGTTGTTATTGGCTGTGGATGTAAATAAGGCAAGTGCGGAGGAACTTACGCAACTAAAAGGAATTGGAGCTAAAAAAGCACAAGCCATCGTTGAGTATAGAACTCAAAAGAAATGCTTTAAAACAATTGATGAATTAAAAAATGTCAAAGGTATTGGTGAATCATTTTTGAAAAAAAATGAAAAAGAACTCACTCTTTCAGCTTGTAAATAAGCTTTAACCCCAATGAAACTTTAGTTTCTTTGGGGTTTTTATATTTTTATTTAAAATTAAGTTATTTTTTTCTATTTTTAAACTATTTATGTCAAATTTCCCATTTTGCAAAACACAAGATAAAGCTTCTCTTTTTTTAATTTCTGCATTTGAAATAACTTTATATTTGTTTATGATTGCATCAACTTGTAAAATACTAGAAGGAAGAGTATTCCTTTCTTTTTCTTGGTTTAATTATTCTTCAATAGCAGTAGATTCAAGTTTATAGCTATAAATTTTAGAAAAATTTACAAAAGTGATTAAAAGAAAAAATAGAGTAATAAAATATGTTTGTTTTAATGATAAAATATTGTTATATAACTTAATATCTATTTTATTTGAAGAAAGAGTTATCTTATTTATATGCTCATTTAAATCGACATAATCTTCTAATAAAGCAGTGGGTAATTTTACTAAAATTCCATCTTTAGTGTAGATAAAGTTTTTTTTTCCAACAGAGAAATGATTATAATTTTTGCACTCATTTTGTGCAAAATATATTGAGTTTACTAAAGATAAGTTTATTCCAGAATTTTTTAAAGTTTCAAAGATAACTCTATTTATATATGCAAAACAAAGATATTTATTCTCTTGTAATTTTATTACTTTATATGAAAGTTCTTTTGTACTATCAACTATATCTTCAAATAGTGTAGGAAGTACATTCTTTGCTTGAGAGATATTTTTAACAGGAATATCAAATATCCTAATCCAATAAAGCTCTGGAGACAAAATAATATCAACTTTAAACGTAGATTCTATTTTAGTATGTGAGCATAAAAAGATTTTACTATTTTTATTTAAAACTAAATTCAAAGTTTTCAACCTTTCCTTCTTTATTTAAAATATAATGAGCTTTTACAAACTCTTTTAAGTAATTAATCTTTACAGTAAGTTCATAGTAATCATATCTTTTTTCCTCTTGTGCTTTCTCTGTATTAAAATCAAAAAAGCCAATTTTATCCTTTATTTCTAAAATAGAATCACTGTAAGTCTCTTTTACAAACAAATCAATCATTTCATCGAGTTGTTTTTGATTTGCTATTTCGTTGTTATATGAATCTTTTAAATATAAATCTACTTTTTGTCTATAAATTTGAATAAAATAATCAAAATCATATATTCTGTTGTCTGTAAATAGATCGTTTAAATCTTTATATTTTTCATACTCTTTATTTTTTAATACATTTATATTTACTTTGGAATAGGGTTTTAATATAAATGAAATATCAATATCATTTATTTTTAAGGGAAATAAAATATTATAATAATCACTTAAATAATCCTCTTTTATATCAGCTTCATTACTGGCTTTTATTGCTCTTGAAACTTCTTGTTTTATATTATCAAGTAAAAAAAGTATCTGTGTTTTTGCAAATTTACTGTTTTGTTTACCTATGTAAGAGTCTGTATCTTCAAGATTTTTTAAAATTAGCACAGAAATAGCTGCTATATAAAAAAGTGACATAAGTAAAACTATAGATTTTTTCATGCTAATATAAATTCATAGAAAAAATAGGAAGCAACATTGCAATTACAATAAACCCAATAGTAATTCCAACAAATAGCATAAACATAGGTTCTAGAAGAGCTAAGAAAATAGCTATTTTATCTTTGTTTGCCTCATTGTATAAAGATGCTAGATTATTGAAAATTTCTGATAACTTACTTGTATCTTCACCAATTGCAATTGAGTGAATAAAAGCTTCATCAAGTTCATATATTTTGTTATTGCTTAGTAAAATAGATAGTTTTTTTCCTTCAACTACACTTTTTGAAGCTTCAAGAAAAACTTTTTTTATTACAGAGTTTTTTAAAATACTTGCACTCAAATTTATAGCTTGTACTATAGGAACTCCTGATTTTATTAAAATAGAATTCATATATGAAAATCTTGAAAGTTCACTTTGTTCTATCATAGTTGAGAAAAATGGAATTTTTAAAGAAAACTTATCAAATTGATATTTGAAAAAATAAGATTTTTTATAAAGTATTGTAAAATAAGTTATAAGAAAAACAAAAACAAAAATAATATATCCATAGTTATTTGAGAAAAAATCACCTAAAGCTATAACAACTTTTGTGCTTGTTGGAAGTTCTTGTTGGGTTTGTGTGAAAATATCAGAAATTTTTGGAACAATAAAACTTAACATAAATCCAATCATAAAAAAAGAAATAAATAGAATGAATAAAGGATAAGCTAAAGCAGAACCTATTTGTTTTTTTATTCTATCTTGTTCTTTTAAAAAAATTGAAAGCTCAAGTAAAATTGATTCTAACACTCCACCATTTTCACTTATTTTTATTGATTGTTTATAAAACTCAGGAAGTTTTATAATATTTTGAGAATTAAGTGCCAGATAAAAAGTTTTTCCTTCATCTAAATATGTGCTAACTGATTCAAAAAAAGAGTGCATTCGCTTGTTCTTTTTATATCTTTGTTGTAAAAGTTTTATAGCATCTATTAGTGAAATGCCCGAGTTTAAATATATACTTAAATCTCTACTTAAATATGAAAGTGAAGATAAATCTAAAGTTTTTTTTCTTTTAAGTGAAAATTTAGAAAAACTAAAATTATCTTCAGTCAAAGTTATATATAAAATGCCTTTTAATTTTAATTTTAATTTTGCTTCTTCTATATTTAAAGCTTCAAGTTTTGATTTTATTTTTGCACCATTGGAATCAAAACCTCTATATTTAAAAAGCATTTTTTACCTCTATTTCATTATTTTTAAAAATAGTTATTACTTCATTTAAAGAAGCAACAACTTGTGGTTCTTTAAAAAGAGCATTAAAAATATAAACTTTTTTTTCATTACTTTTTATATCTAGATTTTTATCTAAAATAAACTCATTTATTTTGTAGTCACTGCTTATTTTTAGCTCAAAAATAATATTTTGATTAGTATTATTTATTTTTATTTGCCTAAACTCAACTAAATTAGATTCTTTATTGTATTCATAAACAGAAGGTTTAGTTTTAAAAAAGTTTTTAACAATAGGCATTTTTTCTAAAATCCCATCTATTTTAATAAAGCATTCAAAATTTTCTTCAATACAGACAAATGAAATATCTTGATTAAATTGAAAATTTTTTATTAAAATTTCTTGTAAATTATTTAAAGATATTGCTACTTCATTATTTTTTACTTTAAAATTTGAATTTGAAAAAACTAAAAAATAAGTTACAAAAATAAGAGAGATTACAATAATAAGTTCTATTAAGGTAAAAGCTCTTTTTGTTTTATTTAGATGCATCTATTCTTGATTACATTTTGAGAAGTAAATATCATCAAGAGTATTCTCTTTTTTATCGGGGCCAAATGAGATTAAATCAAAACTATCATCCGTTAATATGTAAATATAATTGTTTTTCCAAGGATCTTTTGGCATTTTGTTGTCTTCGAAATACTTTTTCTCAATTAAAATATTTAAGCCTTCTTCTGTTTGTGGATATGAGGAGGTGTCAAGTTTGTACATTTTTAAAGTTTGTGAAATGCTTTTCATCTGAATACAAACCAACTTATCTTTTGCTTCATCACTTTTACCAATTAGGTTTGGTAGTACGAAAGCAGCTAATAATCCTAAAATTATCATAACCACCATTATTTCCATTAAAGAGAATGCTTTTTTCAACATTATGTCCTTTTTCTTGATTTACCAAGTAACTTTCGCATATAAATTTCAATAAATTTATAGACTAAAGTTGAGCAGAAAATTCAATAAATAATAATTAAAATGTTTTTATTGAATTTACAAATTATAGCAACTATGCTATGAAGAATATATTAAGTAATACACTTCTTGAAGTTTAAATAATATATATGTAACAAATACATTCAAGCGGAGTTAAATCTGGAGATAAGATGTTTAAACCTCAAGAAGAGAGAATAAAAATATGGTAAAAACAATTTTTAGCATACTTAACAATATTGAAATAGAAGATAAACTTTTAAAATATATTTCCTAAATTAAGGAATAAATCTTTCTTCCATAGGGATAACTAACAGAAATAGGGTGCAAAATTCAACATTTTCATGGTCAATTTTATAATAAACATTTTTACATACAATAGAGCCATGCATCTGTTTTTCAATAATTTGTTTAGACATATAAAGCCCTATTCCTGTTCCATTGCTTTTGTATTTAGTGGTATAATAGGGTTCAAAAATTTTATGTAAAATATCTTCTACAATACCCTCTCCATTGTCATAAAAATATATTTTAGCGTTGTTTTTTATTTTCTTGATGACAATTGAAATTCGTCTTGGTTTATTGGAAATTGAGTTTAAAGCATCTTTTGAATTTGAAAACATATTTAAAAAAACATGAGAAAGCTCATTGTAAAATCCAAAAATTTCAACATCTTCTTTAACAATTAATTCAACTTTTATATTACTTTGTTCTAAAATATATTTTGAAAGCTCAAGTGAGTCAAGTAAACATTGTTTAAGTGAAAAAAATGTTTTATTTTTATTGGGTTTAAAAAAGTTTTGAAAGTCATCTAAAGTATTGGACATATTGTTAGCTAGCAACATGGCATCGTTGGCTTTTTCGTTGACATATTCGCACGTTAGCTTTCCCATTTGTGATTTCAACTGAAAGCTTTGAATAATAACTAAAATAGCTCCTAAAGGTTGTCTCCATTGGTGTGCAATGTTGGCAATCATCTCTCCTAGGCTTGCTAATCTTGCTTGTTGAAACATAATTAAATCTTTTTTTCGATTACTGGTCACCTCTTTTTGAATATTTTGCTCCAAGCTTTCATTGAGTTTTTTTAACTCTTTTGTCTTTTCATTAACCGTGTCTTCTAGTACTAAATGAAGTTTTTTAAAGTTGTTAATTAAAAGTACCGATAATATAATAGAGGATAAAAAAACAAAAACAATGGAGATATTTAAAATGGTGGTAAGCATATTAAAGACTTTTTGAGTATCTCGTTTTTCTTCAATTGCAGTATTTAAATCGTAATTAATTAAATTCGTAATATAAATATTTATAGAGTTAATCTGTGTGTAAACACTGTTTACTATTGAGTCGGCAACTTCAATATTATTGGTTTCTAAAAAAGTAGAAAGAGCATCTAAATAGTAGTTTAAGCCGTTTATTTTTTCATCAATATTGTGAATAATATTCTCTTGTAAAATATAGTTTTCATTGGCTGTTTTATCGTATGAAAAAATATCTTTAATAAACTTGGTCACAATAGTGGGTTGAAACTCTTTATTATTAATATTGCTTTTATAAGAGTCCCAATTTGACTCAATTAGCTGTTTTCCTAAAAGCATAACGTCTTTGGCTTGTTCTGAGTTTATATTTTTATGTTGCACTTCATAAAGGGTGTCATAAATGTTAATTTTATAAGCATCTTTAATAATCTCTAATTTGGTTAATGGTTTGGTTCTTTTTTCAAATAAAATATCGAAATCTGATTTTAGTGCATAAATAGAGATTTGAGAAAGAAGAATAATACTAATCATTCCTCCTGTTATAATAAAAATTAAAAACGAAGTTTTATAAGAAAACGCAATGTTATCAAAGGTGTTAAATATTTTTTTGAAATTAATTTTATTTAACATGTGGTATTTCTATAAATTTTGATTGTTTATATTCAAATAAATAAACATCGTTTAACAGTTGTGAGTTTTTAAATTTACTTGGAATTCCTTGTAAAAAGTTAGGAGGTAATTGTTTAATTGTAGTAATAAATTTATCTTGTGTAAGTGTGCCACTAATATTTTTAATAGTTTCAACTACAGTTTTTGCCGCTAAAAAACTTTCAAATGAGATAAAACTCAAAGGTTCATGGGGATAATATTTTTTCATTAAAGATGAGTATTCTTGCACTACAACAATCGAAGTGTCATCGTAGCTAGGAACTACTTGAGAAAAAATAATATCATCGGTTTCTCCTTTTAGCTCATTTACCATGGCATTGGCATCACCAAAAGAGATAACACAATAAATGGTCTCTTTAAAATTTGGGTGCTTTTTGGCTTTTTGAATAAATAAAGCATTGGCTTTATAGGCACCTACAAGTACAATTACTTCAGGTTTGCTTTGTTTAATTTCATCAAAAGCATGAGACAAAGAGAGAGTGTTGCGCTTGTAAGTTCCTTCTGATATAAGAGATAAATCTCGTTTTTTAAGGGCTTTAATTAAAGAGATATATCCCTCTTCTCCGTAATCATCGTTTTGATAAAAAACAGCAAACTTATTTAACCTCTTTTGATCGTATAAATAATCAACAAGTGTTTCTATTTCATCTTTATAGGAGCTTCGAAAGTTAATAACAGTTTTTAGGTGTTTTTGGCGTAAAAACTCTGCACCACTAAAAGGGGCAATAAAAGGAATTTGATTCTCTTCTAATAGAGGCAAAATTATTTTAGTAGTAGGGGTTCCTACAAATCCTAAAAAAGCAAAAGGGTGGTGGTTATGTATGAGTTTTTCTAAATTTTCAAGAGTTATTGCAGGTTCATATTTGTCATCATAAGCAATAAATTTTAGAGTTTTATCATTTAATAACTTATTGTCATTGACATGATTAAAATAAGCCAATATTCCATTTTCAACAGATTTGCCCCATTGATTCATAATGACTGTTTTAGGTAAAGAAGCTCCAAAAACAATCTCTTGGTTTCTAAAGACTTCATCCTTTAATGTAAAGTAAATGCTTATAAAAAAAAACAGAATAAAAATAATAATTTTAAACAAAAGCCACCTTCAATAAAAATTGTAAATAAAGGAACTATATCATTTCACCTTAAAATGTAACATAAAATAGAAAATGGTTAAGTTTAATTAACCAATTCAGTCAAACATAAGAATAATAACCTTAAAATGGTAAACAATAATTTACCAAAAGGCATCTTTTATGCAAGAATTTATCTACTATACTCCAAACGGCCTGGAATTTCCTTTGAGTGAAAGCATATGTGTCTCTACATCGAACTCTACTCAAACGAATAACAATTTTTTAGTATCAAACTCCAAAGAGGTTCAAGCAGAATTTGTTGCTAAAGAGATTGATTTTTATATTAAAAACTCACAAGATGAACTTTCTGCAAAAATTAAAAATGTTGAAAAACTTTATGAACTCAATGCTATAAGATACGATTTATCTAAAGATATTAGTTTTACTCAAGAAGTTAACAATCAACTATTAATAGTAGGAACACTTGAACAAAAAGAGCAGTTTTTTCAAGAAATTAACAGTGATGAATTTGATTTATATTACGTTGACCCTGAACTTGTTTTAAATATTAAAGGGCATATTGGAAACCTAAAAGTAACTGTAAACGCTGAGGGGAAAGAGGTTATCCTTAACGTCTCTCAAGTAGTCTGGTTTGATATGGCTGAAATGGGATTACAACAAAGTGGGTGTTTTGACCCACTGCAAACAACTGTTGAACAAACTGTTGAAATATTGCGTGCAAATATTAGCGAATACACCTACAAAAAATTCACTACGTATGACTCTACTGTTTGTCAATATCATGAAAGACGAGAAGAGATTTGCGGAAAATGTGAAGAAGTGTGTCCTACTGTTGCTATTGTAAAAGATGACAAAAATAAGCATTTGGTTTTTTCACAAATAGATTGCCATGGCTGTGGTGGGTGTATTTCTGTTTGTCCTAGTGGTGCATTAGATTATGCACCAACGTCAAGAGACTCTATGTTTGAAATGTCAAGATTTTATGAAGGACATATTGCTTTAGTTGTTCCTGAAAAAATGGACATCGAGCATTTGGAAATACCTTTAAAACAAAATGTTCTACCTTTCTTGATTGAAGGGGAAAAATTTTTACACGAACAAAGCTTACTAACGCTGCTTCAAGAAAGTGGAAGTCAAGTTGTTTTTTATACTGATTTTCTTTCAAAAGGAACAAAAGATTCTATTCATATTTTAAATCAGATTTATCAAAAAAAGTATGGAACAGATGCTATTTTACTAGCAATGAATCAAGATGAGTTAAGAACTTCTTTAGAACAAGTTAGAACTATTCCTAATTCACGATTTACATTTAACCATGGAACTTCTAGAAAGAGAGAGATTTTTTCTATTCGATTACAACATATTGTAAAAGAGGAAGATTTAGGAGTTATTATCACAGGTGAACATATTCACTATGGACTTGTAAAAGTTAAAGAGGTTAATTGTACGCTTTGTTTGGCTTGTGTGGGTGCTTGTAATGTAGATGCACTCGTTGCAGATGCCAGAGATAATACGTTACGGATTATTCCATCTTTATGTACAGCATGTGGATATTGTGAAGTTTCATGTCCTGAAAAAGATTGTTTAACTATTGAGCAAGATATTATTCAATTAAATCCAACATGGTTTCAAGAGAATGTTTTAGCCCAAGATGAACTCTATCCTTGTATTGAGTGTGGTAAAGAGTTTGCAACTAAAAAAGCTATTGAAAAAATAGCAGCAATGATGGGACCTATTTTTGCAAAAATGAGTAAAACAAAAGAGAGAACGCTTTACTGTTGTGAAGATTGTAAAGCTAAAATTATGATAAAAGAAGGAATGTTAAATGCATACTGAAGAGATTAATAAAGCCAGAGGATTTATTTATAATATCTTATCTTTGTTATTTGTAGAAGAGTACACAAAAGAACAAAGTGATGTTACTAAAGAGAAATTAGCACTTCTAAAGCAAAATGCATTTGATGAAGATGTAGCAGAAAATGTGGAGAAAATTTTAACCTATTTAGAAGATAAACCAAAAGAAGAGTTATATCAAAACTATCAAGAACTTTTTATGGTTCCTTTTGGAACTTATGTCTCTTTGAGTAGCTCTTTGTATCATGAACAAAGAGAAGCTGGATTAATGTTAGTAAAAGTTAGAGATACTATTGCAAAAACAAAAATTAGAAAAGATG
>JBAYYP010000019.1:0-31934 GCA_041672955.1 Arcobacteraceae bacterium | reverse complement strand
GAATAGAAAAAGAGTCATCTTTAACTTTCACAAAAGCATCTACAACCGCAGGTTCTTTTGCACAATCAATATGGGCGTAAAGTTTAAACGAGGGCATTTCTAAAGTTAAGCTATCTGTACATTTTTGATTTTTTGAATCTAAAATTAGAGATTTAAAAAATTTTAAGTGAAACAAGCTTTGGGCGTGCCAATACTCTTTACTTTGTTCATTTGAAGTAAGATTTTGTGTAAAATAAAGTTGAATAAGAAGCAATGAAAAAAGCGCTACTAAAAAAATGGTAAGAAGGAGTGCAAAAGAGCGTTTCATTTAAAAAACCCACTCTTTGCAAATATTTTCTATGCAAATATTAATATGTAAACGCTCATTAATCAATGAGGCATGAAACTCCGATATATTATTTTGCAGTAAATTGCCATTAAAATACAAAGAGGAGTTGTTGAAGTGTATAGTAGAGATATTTTTAACAATATTGTATCTTTGGAAAACTCTTTTAGGAGAACTGTTTTTAAAAAGCAAAATATTGTTTTCCAAAGATTTGTTTAATTCATGAAGTTCAGAGTCGTTAAATAAAATAGAAGTAGACTCTAATTTTAAGAGGTTACTGTTTGGTGAAAAAGCTTTTGCAGAGGAACTTTTTGACAAATCAATAAAACCTGAGTAATAGTTTTGTAAAAATGCATGAATATCAAAAGCATAAAAACGAATGGAATTGGAAGTAACTTCTATAGTTTTGCCATGTTGGAGTTGTTTTCCAATAAAGAGTTTTGTGGCAAAGAGATCACTTTGTATAAGAGCTAAATCAAAGGTTTCATTATTGGTTTTAAGAATTTGGGCATAAAAAAATGTTGAAAATAGAAAAATAACAGACATAATAAGAAAAGAGAGTAGGGTTTCTAGTAAAAGCATAGAAGCTTTCATTGAAAATTTCATTGAAAATTCTCAAACTCATTATTTGTTATTGTAGGATGAAGCAACTCTAAATATTCCATTTTTAGCTCATTGTCTTGATAGGTTTTCTTTAAAATAGTATTGCCAGAAGTTAAAAAAAGTGTTGAAGAATCTTGCGTGTAAGTTAAAAATTGGGTACTAATATTAGAGTGTGTTTGTTTTTTAGTAAATATATTGTGAATGTCATTGATAGAAAAAGAGTTAAAAGAGGGCTTGTAAGCAAATTGTACAAATCCACTTACAAGCAAAGATAGAATAATTAACGATAAAATCGTCTCAAAAAGCGAAAAGCTATTTTTTTCCAACTTCAACGGCTTTCAAATAAGCAGCTTCGATGGCTTTAATAAAGGCATCTCGAACGGCTCCTTCTTCAAGTTTGGCTAAACCTTGAGCAGTAGTTCCTCCTGGACTTGTAACACTGTCTTTAATAATTGCTGGGTGATTTTCTTCTAAAAGTGCTGCGGTTCCTTCAAATAATCCATGAACTAGCTGTACACTGTAGCTTCGTTCTAATCCTACTTTTACAGCACCATCGGTTAGAGCTTCTGCCACAAGTGCTAAAAAGGCAGGTCCACTTCCTGCTAATGCTGTTGCAATATCGAGTTGGTTCTCTGTATTAACCCAAAGTGTTCTTCCAATAGAAGAAAAAATTTCTAGTGCTTCTTTTTGAGCCTCTTTATCGCCTGTAATGGTAGTCATGGATTTTTGTTGAGATGCTGCAATATTGGGCATGGTTCGTATATAGTGTTTGGCGTTAATTTGTCGTTTTAAAAACTCTAAAGAGGTACCTGCAAGTATTGAGTAAAGAATATTTGCAGTACCATCAAGACGCAAAGAGACACTTTGAAGTGCATAGGGTTTTACACAAAAAATAATATTTTTACCCGTAATGTCTTCTTTGTCACTCATGACTTTGATTTGAATTTGAGGAAATTTTTTCTGCATTCGTTGTAGTTTTGTAGGATTTCTTCCTATTACTTCAATCTCATATTTAGAGATTAAACCAGCAGCTAAAGCTTCCGCCATCATTCCATTTCCAATTAGTGTAAGTTGCATTGTTATCACCTTTTTTCAGTATGAATTTATTATATCAAATATTTTTCATATTAAGTATTAAGAAGAGACTCCCCTAAGGTTGTATTAGATAAAATACTTGCCTTAATAAAACAGCATAAACAGAAGGAAAAAATATGGCGAATGTAAAAAGTATTTTTAAAAGCAGTAAACTATTACTATTAAGCAGTATGATAGCTGTTTTTTTAATTGGGTGTTCTTCTAAAGACCCTGATGCACAAGAGTACAACAAACCGGCTATTTACTGGTACAACAAAATGTTAAAGCAGATTGCTTTTTACGACTTAGAAGCAGCCGATGATACATTTATTTCTTTAGAGAGTGAACATAGAAATTCACCTTTAATACCAACTGCAACGTTAATTATTGCTAATGCGCATATTGCCGAAGAGGAGTATGATTTAGCGAAATATTATCTTGATGAGTATATTAAACGATTTGGATTAAGTAATAATATTGAGTATGTAAGATATTTAAAAATTAAAGCGAATTTCTTTGCATTTGAGAACCAATTTAGAAACCAACAGTTGCTTTTAGATACGCTTGAAGATATTAATATATTTATGAGTAAGCACTCAGATTCGCCTTATATTCATTTAGTTGAAGATATTAATTCAAGAATTAGTATGGCAAAAGCCACGTTTGACCAAGAGATTTCAGGGCTTTATATAAGAAAAGATAAACCAGAAGCAGCTGAATACTATAAGCAAAAAGCAGAAGGTTCTTGGGCATATTTAGAAGATATTGAACCAGTTAGTGTTCCATTTTACAGAAGTGTATTTGAATAAATTTTATAAAGGAGAATTATAAATGGAATTAAGCAATTACGACTCTTTTCCACAAGAGATACCGTTAATCATAGAAGATGATATTTTTTTATACCCATTTATGATTGCACCACTTTTTTTAGGTGAAGCATCAAACGTAGACGCAGTTGAAACAGCAATAGACACCAATAAGTTGGTTATTGTAACAGTTAGTAAACCTTCCTTTGAAGGCAAACGAGAAGAAAATAGCTTCTACGATGTAGGAGTTATTGGGAATATTATGCGAAAAGTAACGCTTCCCGATGGAAAAATAAAAGTACTTTTTCAAGGATTAGCAAAAGGGAAAATTTTAAAATTTGACCCACAAAATCCTACTTTTGCAGTAGTGGACATTCTTCAAACAGAGCCTTTTGAAGAACAAGGGGTGACTTCTTTAATAGATGTTTTACGAGACCAAATTAAAAAACTTTCAAAAATTAATTCAAAGTTTCCAACAGATTTAATTAAAACAATTGACGAAAACAACGACCCCATAAGAATTGCCGATTTAATCTCTTCTGTGTTAAGAGTTAAAAAAGAAGAAGCATATGTGCTTTTTAGTCAAACCAATATTGAAGACAGACTGATTAAAATTATTGAAACGGTAAAAAAAGAGATTGAGAGTTTTCGTATACAAAATGAAATTACTCAAAAAGTTAACTCAAAAATTGAAAAAACGCACAAAGATTACTTCTTAAAAGAGCAAATTAAGGCGATACAAAAAGAGTTGGGTACGGATAATAAAAAAGATCAAGAAATTGAAACGTATACTCATAAACTTAAAAAACTAAAACCGTTTATGCCAAAAGATGGCTACAAAGAGACCAAAAAACAAATTGAAAAACTTACACGAATGCACCAAGATTCACCCGATGCCTCGTTACTTCAAACCTATATTGAACAAGTTTTAGAAATACCTTTTGGAAAATATGCCGATGCTAAGATTTCAGTTACCAATGTAGAAGAGCAACTTAACATTGACCACTACTCTTTAGAAAAACCAAAAGAGAGAATTGCAGAGTATTTTGCAGTTAAAGAGTTGCTGGAAAAACGAGGAATTGAAGACAATAAAACCAAAGGAACGGTACTGTGTTTTGTAGGACCTCCGGGAGTGGGAAAAACTTCTTTAGCGAACTCTATTTCTAAAGCATTGCACCGTCCATTGGTGCGAATTGCACTGGGTGGAATGGAAGATGTGAATGAACTAAGAGGTCACAGAAGAACCTATGTAGGAGCAATGCCTGGGCGTTTGGTTAAAGGGCTTGTTGATGCTAAGTATATGAACCCTGTTATTGTTTTAGATGAAATTGACAAACTAGGGGTGAGCCACAGAGGAGATCCTAGTGCTGTCATGCTTGAAATTTTAGACCCTGAACAAAACAATGAATTTAGAGATTTATATTTAAACTTCTCAATTGATTTGTCTCAAGCTATTTTTGTGGCAACTGCAAATGATGCACGAAGAATTGCACCTGCACTAAAAGACAGAATGGAGTTTATTGAAATTTCATCGTATACGCCCAATGAAAAGTTTCATATAGCAAAAGATTATTTAATACCTCAAGAGTTACTGCGACATGGGTTAAAAAAGAGTGAAATAGTTTTAGGTGATGCTATTATTGAAACTATTATCTCTAAATATACACGAGAAGCAGGGGTTAGAAACCTAAGAAGAGTTTTTGCAAAACTTTTTAGAAAAGCAGCTAAAAAAATATTAACCAATCCTGAGCATAAAAAAGTCTCTATTAATAACAAAAATATTGTTGAATTTTTAGAACAACCTATTTTTGAAATTGATCCAGCTGATAAGAAAAACTCAATAGGAGTTACCAATGGACTTGCTTGGACATCCGTTGGGGGAGATGTGCTTAAAATTGAAGCCATCAAACTTAATGGAAAAGGAATAATGTCGTTAACTGGAAATATGGGCGATGTTATGAAAGAATCAGCTCGAATTTCTCACAGTGTCGTAAAAGTTTTAATAGATAATGGAAAAATTAAAATAGAACAAGAATTAATTCCTAAATTGTTTAAAGAAAAAGAAGAAAGAGTTAAACTAGACGCTTCAGAGATGTATAAACGCAATGACATTCACTTGCATATTCCAGAAGGCGCAACGCCAAAAGATGGTCCAAGTGCAGGAATTGCTATGGCTGTAACTATTGCTTCTGTTTTAGCTCAAAAAGAAGTACGAAGCGATGTTGCCATGACAGGAGAACTCACTCTTAGTGGTAAAGTATTGCCAATTGGTGGTTTAAAAGAGAAACTTATCGCTGCATTTAAAGCAAAAATGAGAAAAGTTCTAATTCCAAGAAAAAACTTTCTACGAGATTTAGAAGATATTCCTGCAGAAGTTAAAGAAGCTTTAGAGCTTAAAGCCGTTGATACTATTGAAGATGTTATAAAAGAGGCTTTAATTTAGTAACAATGAAAAAACGAGTCTCTAGAAGGAATCACAGTCAAATTATTAATAACTTCTATACACTTGTTACCATTGTTATGATGGCAGCGGTGATTGCTTTGTACACAAAATTTATTAACCCTAATAAAGAAAACAAAAACCCCATAGAAGCCGTTGTTTTAGCGTGTCAAAAGGGGTTGAAAATAGAGCAAAAACTTGTCAATGAAAAGCTTTTAAAAGAGGCATGGCAACTGTTTAGTGAAGGAAATTACGAACTTGACGCAGGAGTAATTGTAGAAGAAAATTTTACATTACCTTCCTTTCTCTCTTTAAAAAAAGTCAATGAAATGTTTGAAAACAGTATTGATGTAGTTGCCATTAAAAACGCACAAAAATTTTTAAAAATTAAGTATGAAATTATACAAAATAACAAAAATGAAAATGAAAGCCAAAATGAGAACAAAAAGGTATTTGAACTTGATTTTTTAGTCTCATTTCGAATTAATGCTAAGGAAATAATACGAATGAAAACATCGTTTAATACAACAAATCCTAACGACCTTGCATCAAAAGTAGAGTGTATTATGGAGTCTTTTAAAGCCAATGCAAAACAATAAAATATTTACGCTTACGAATATTATTATAGTTCTTACCATATTGATGTATGTGGTTCAAACCAATATTCAACATGGCGATATTCTTTTAGGATTAAATCTAAATTTCACTGAAAACAACTTGTATTATCAACCACTTTCAACAATTTTTACTCACGGTGGAATAGCACACTTGTTTATGAATATGTTTGTGTTGTACCAGTTTGGGAATTTAATAGAACGATACCGTGGAAAAGCACAATTTATCTTTTTATATTTAGTTGGTGGAGTCTTAACCTCATTAGGAAGTTTTGCGTTTATTTACTCTTTGGGGCTTTATCACAACTTAGTAGGAGCATCTGGTGCCATTTGTGTACTTTTAGGATATGTGGCATTAGTAGATAAAAATGAGCGAAAAGGCATTATTACATGGGTAGTGGTTATCTCTATTTTCCCTGTACTTTTAGGACTTCCCGTAGCGTGGTATGCCCACTTTATAGGTTTTGCAATAGGGTTTATTTTAGGAAGTATAAAAAAATAACTACCTAAATAAAACCATATAAACAGCCATACAGGCTAAAACAATAGCTATACCTATCCAGACATCTTTAATTTTAACTGTTGGGTTTAAAATGCCACAATAAGGGCATTGCCGTATTTTGTTTTCAATTTCGCGTTTGCAATTTCTACAGAGTTCTATGGAGTATCCTTTAAAAAAAGAAATGGTACACGATTATTGATTAAAAATGAGTGAGAAATAGTTAGTAGCTTTTACTTTGGAGTATATATTGCAAAATGTAATTTAATTTCATTTTGCAATAAATTTTGCTACAATACCGCATGATATTACACCTAGACTTAGACTGCTTTTTTGTATCAGCAGAACGCATACAAAATAAACAACTTCTTGATATTCCTGTTGCCGTAGGCGGAAGAAGTAATGTTAATATTTTTAACTCAAAAAAAACAAATAAAATTGTAAGCTCAAACACAGGCGCTTTTGTGGGGTCAATTGTTAGTTGCCATGAAGAAAATAGTGAAGAAGAGTATTACAAAGATGAACAAGGCAGAATTCGTGGAATTATTACTACGTGTTCTTATGAAGCAAGAAAACTAGGGGTTAAAACCGCTATGAGTGTCAATGAAGCTCTAAGTATTTGCCCACAGCTTAAGATGGTAAAACCCAATTATGCCTTGTATCATGAACTCTCAACGGCTTTAGCGCAACTGCTTTCAAACAAAATGCCTTTTGTAGAGCAGTTTAGTATAGATGAATTCTTTGGAGATGTTACAGGTTGGATAAGTGATGATGAAGTGGAAGCCTTTGCAAAAGAATTAAAAGATGAAATTCAACAAAAACTTGATTTGCCCATTTCAATAGGAGTTGCCAATACTAAATATATAGCAAAACTTGTAACAGAATACGCCAAACCCAATGGAGTTCAAGTTCTTTATAAAGAGCAAGAAGAAGCATTTATTAAAGATATTAAAATAGAAAAATTCACAGGTGTAGGAAAGCAGTTTAGCCAAAAATTACACGGTTATGGCATTTCAACTTTAGGGCAGGTTAAAAGTAGAAAAGAGTTATTTTACTCTTGGAAAAAGCCAGGAATTCAACTCTATAACCGTATTTGTGGAATTGATAAAGAAAAAGTAGCCTCTTTTTATGACCACGCCTATGACAATCGAAAATCCATAGGAATTGAGAGAACCTTTGATGCCATTGATTCAAGAGAAGAATTAAAACGAAGAGTTGTTATTTTATGCCGTTATATTAGTTTCTTAGTTAAAAAACAAAAGGTAAACCCACAAACATTTTTTCTAAAAATTCAGTACGAATATAAAGTAAAATCAAAAAATTACATTCAAACTAATAGATTGTTCAGTGAACTCTATTTAAAACAGACCCTATTGGAACTTTTTACCAAAACAGACATTCACCTAACGCATAAAGTTGTTCAGCTAAATATTGCCGTTTCAAATTTCAACGAACACAACCCAAAAAGCTATGATATTTTTAATTACGAAGAGGATTTAAAACAAAACAAACTCAATAACACTCTACAAGAATTAAGAGAAAAGTTTGGCGTAGATATTGTTAAAAGTGGAGTTGAGATTTAAGTTACCATGCTTCGGTTACGGATTCATTTAATGATGAAGTAAGACTAAGATATTGAGGTTTAGTTACGCATAAACTTAAAATACGTTACTATCGCGGTACTTTAAAAAACAAGAAGTCTTTCTTTGGATTTTATAAATCTGTGTAAGTTCCATTAAATAGATGGTGGAGACGAAGAGGTTCGAACTCTCGACCCCAACGCTGCCAGCGTTTGATTAGATAGTCAAAAAGTACTTATTAAAGGGATTTATGTGTATTCTTTTTTATCTTCCCACACTTTTTCCCACATAGTTAAGCAATTTTATTCAAAAAGTTGTGCATGAGTTCCAATTCTAATCAACTTCAAAAAATCATCTTCTACAGCATAAATAACTAATAAATCTCCACTGATATGAAACTCTCTAAAATTTTTATACTCACCTTTTAAATTATGGTCGAGTGATTCAGATGGAAGAGTTGTTTCTTTTAATAAAAGCGTAACATATTCAACATACCTAGAATAATGTTGGTCGCTCATAGACAACTTTTTGTACTCTTTTAAAAATATTTTTGTACGAAAAAGTTTTAAACTCACTTTACAAACTCTTCAAGTGAACTAATTTCACCATTCATATTTTTTGCTTCTTCCATTGCTTTTAGAGTAGTTTCATTAGGAACTTTTAATTCAAAAGGAATCCCTCTTTCCATTTTTACTTTTTTTAAAAAAAGTGTAATTGCTTGAGATGTATTAAGTCCAAGTTCTTGAAATATAATTTCTACTTCATTTTTTAAATTACTATCTATTCTAGCTCTTACCGTTGAATTTAAAGTCATAATAAGCCTTTTTTTATTTTTCTTTATTGTAGCACAATATAGCTACATATTACTTATCTAACTCAACATTCTTTTTAATCAAAACATATACTTCAACATTTGAATACTTATTTTCAATTAGGTTATAAAGTGATTTTTTATGATAACTTTTTGTGAAGTAATTTGAAAAGATACCATCGCTTTCAAAATCATTTTTAATTTTATTCAGCATAAATTCTTTTGCGTTTTTTATTTCAATATTTGGGTACTCTTCATTTATCTTTTCAAAAAAACCCAAAAAAGAGGGAAGTTTGACTTCGAGTTTCAGAAATGAAGCTTTATTCAAATCAAAATTACATATTACATAATCAATTAATTGCTCGTCATTGTTTTTATTATTAAACAGTAAATTTTCTAACTCTTCGGCACTAAATCCTTTTATTAATTCTAACTTTTTTATCTTTTTCGTTTCTAGAAATTCTTCGAGTTCTTCTTTTGTGAAGTATTTTTCTAACAAAGAGATTATAGGACGGCTTTCTTTTTTCCATCGATATATCGTTTTGTAATCATTTTTAATCAAATCGGCTATAACTTTATACATTTTGGAAAATCCTCATTAATTTAGCATGAATTGTATCCAATTAAATATAAAAATGGTACATAATAAGAAAAAAATAGCTTATTTTCTCATTATTTAAAATAAACCTTGACATTAAAGTAATAAAAAGTATATAATACGAAATAAAGTACATAATAAGAAAATAAGGAGAATAAAATGAATATCATTGATATTGAAAAATATTACAAAGGGGTAGATCTCGAAAATGGAATTGATGGTTTTCCACCAATAAATGCAGTAACGCTAAGAAATTTAAGACAGAAAAAAAGTTTAAAATATACGAAATTCGGTCGTGAATGCCTCTATAAACGAAAATGGATTCTCGACTATCTCGAAAAAAATATAGTTGAATCAAAAAATTAAACCCTCTCTTTTAACTGTTTGACGACTAACAAAGAGAGGGTAATTAAAACACACATAAATGGCTTTAATCGACTGCATTGTACCTGCTTATCGATTATTAAACAATTAGAATTATCAAAGGTATTTAAAAGATGAGTGTAAAAAAGAATTTTTGGCTTAAGTTGAAAAATGATTTTTTTGATCGCGATGAGATAAAAATAATTGAAAATAATAAAAATGGAAAAGATTATATTATTTTCTATATGAAATTATTATTAAAAAGTATTGAGTCTGATGGCAAGTTATTTTTTCGTCAAACGATACCATATTCTCCAAGCATGCTTTCCACAATAACAAACACAAGCGAAGATACAGTTAAAGTAGCGGTTGATTTGTTCATCGGATTGGGTTTGATGGAAAAGTGGGACGATGGCACATTGTTTATGTTGGAAACCCAAAACATGGTCGGAGCAGAATCAAAATGGGCAAATTATAAAAGAGTAGAAAGAGAAAATAAAAAGCACATTGGACATTGTCCAAAAGAGTCCAAAAAAAGTCAAATAGATATAGAGATAGAGTTAGAGAAAGAAAAATTAGAAAAATTAAATCAAATGCTGCTAATTAAACAAATAAACAAAGATAAACGAGCCGACCGCTTGACGGAATTGGAAGAGCAAAAAAAAGAGATTTAATTTAAAAAAAAATAGAGCCATCAGAAAAGCACAATTACGAAAATAAAAGACAACTGAAAGGCGTCAGCAGCCAGCTAGCTAGAACAAAATGATAGGTGACTACCCGTGAGGGATATGTTTAATGGAGCCAATAAAGGGAAAAAAGGAAGTTAAATGGAAGAAGAAATAAATGTAACTATGGAAATATCAAATTCAATGACCAAATTGAAAGTATATGCAAGTATCTTTGAGAATAGTTCTCACTATGTTGATTTCAACGAGCATGAAATGCAAGAGTTTTTAATCACTTTTGGGCTTAATTTGAAATTGGAAAGTAAAAATTTAATGGCGGTTATAAACCAACTCGACGAACTTAATTTTAGACAAAATACAAATATAAAGGAAGAAAAATGAAAAGAGAAAATGAAATGATTAAAAGAAATATGAAGGATTTTTTGTTGCGTTTTTTTCCCACCATGGGAGTGGTGCTTTGTGGTGTATATGTCATCATGAATGGTGGGTTACTAATGGGTTGGTTTTTGATAATTTCAGTAATATTTTTTTTCTTTTTGGGATTAAAAAACCAAGCGAAATGGGAAGAAAAAGAAACAGAAAAACGATATCAAAATATGAAAAATGAAATGATTATTAAAGTAAAAAATGGCGAAAAAATAAACAAAGATTTGGAGAAAAAATCATGAAAGAAAATCAAGCAAAATGGGAACGAGAAAAACTAAAAAGAGAAAGGGGGAAGCAAGAAGATGAAGAGCGGAAAAAGAGGGAACAAGAAAAGCTAAAAAGAGAAGAGATAAAACGAGAAGAGCAAAGGCAAAAAAAGTGGGAGCAAATATTTTTGGGATAAGATTTGAAGATGATTTTTCTTGCGAAAAATCATCTAGAAAAAGAGACAAAGGGTAGTTAAAATATAAGAGAGATAAGAGAGAAAAGGGGAGAAGAAAAAGTGGGCAAAAGGTGTAGGAAAAAAGAGAGAAAAGGGTAGTTAGAGGATTATGCAAGTGAGCCACGCTTACTTTCAGTAAGCGAAGGCAGTGGCGAAGCCATAAAAGCGAAGAAAAAGAGGGCAAAAAGCGTTTACAAATGCGTAAACATCATCCGGAAAATGTAAACACGAAAAAGGGGCAAATATGAGTAAGAAAATAACAGTTTCAAGCCGTCTAAATGAAACTGAAATAGCAATCATTAACAGCGTTGCAACAACCAGAAAAATATCAAAAAGCGAGGCTATTTCATACATCATTAGGGCATATTCAACATCACAAAACCAATCTGTTTTTTTGTCTATTTCAGATGAAATAAACGAAACAAAAAACGAACTAAATCAATCATTATTTTTAGTTCGTTCAATGTTAAATAATGTACAAATCGAAACGAAAATCACAAAGTTTTTGACACTTTATGACTTCGCTGAACGAACAAATAAAGAGACGGCAAAGAGCTATTTGGAAGCCGCAGAAAAAAGAGCAATCAGCGAAATAAAATCATAATGAGGAGAGAAAAATGACAGAATTTCCAATATATATATTAGGTGATGCAGAAAGCTATCATCACATGTTTAACTCAATTGCAATGCTTATGGATAGTAACTTCATAGAGGTTGCCACAAGCCTAGCAATGATGATTTTAATGCTAAGAATAGGAATTGCTTTTTCAAAAGCAAATGCAATTGGGGGAGCAACGGGGGTGCTTTTCGGTATTGGAATATTTGCTGCTGGTTTGTATCCAACCACAACCGCTCATATAATTGATGTAAGGCAACAAGGAGCAACAACATCATACACCAAAGTAGATAATTTACCTTTTGCATTAGTATTTATAGCTTATGGGGGAAGCTCATTTTTAGTCTCCATGGGTGATTTACTTGATTCCGCATTTAGTGTAGTAGATAGCAATAAAGCTACTCAAATAGGAATAGGACGACAGCCAGAATTGCTGGCTTCAGTTCTAAAAGCATCATCGTTAGACACACAAGAAGATGATTTTAAAATGACTTTTTTTGAAAATGCTTTTAAAATATATACTAAAGATTGTGCGATGTCAACTAGCTATATACCAGATGCTGGTATAAAATACTTCACAAAATCACGGGGGGATATACTTGAACAAATTCATTACGATGTATTGGGTATTCCTACAATGGCATATACTAACAGTACCTTTAGTGATGGTTCAGTAGTAATCAATCAATGTCGTGCATTGTATGATTATTTAGAAACGCAAAGAAACGCAATCGAAATGACTCTGTATGAAAAAGTTAAAAAATCAAATCCAGATATTGATTGGGATAGTTACAATGAAGATATTGCAAAAGGACTCTATGAAGCAGGTTTTAGAGTAGAGAGCATTACAGAATTATCTGGAACATATTCAGCAGGCTTAAGAGCTTCTATGATTAACTACGCACTTGGAAAAACACTAGAAGATAGTATCTCTGATTACAAATACGATATTCCCGGTGTTGCAAGTGATTTAGTAAATTATTCCGTTAATAAAAGTATGTTTGCGATGACCACAGACGGAATGGGAACAATTGCATGGATTAATAAAATTGCACCGCTTGTAATTCAATATTCTTTGCTTTTTAGTTACGGCTTATTCTTATTGGTTATTCCCGTTGCTATTGGTATGGGGTATCCAAATGCTATGAAAATATTAAGCAATTACGCAATGGGAATTGTTGCCTTGCATATTGGCTATCTTGCTGCAATTATTGCAAACTCAATCTCTATATTTTATACTTCAAGAGCCAGTTTGGATCAAGTTCTAACCATTGGCAATAATATGACAGCCGTTAGTGCAATTCCTCATTTAAATCAACACGCTGCTGAAATGGCAGGTGTATCTGGTGTGTTGTTAATTATGGCATACACAGCAGGAACTGCGATTATCTTTAAGGGTGAAACGGCAGCTTTACAAGGAGCCATGGGAACTATTGCTGGGCGATTTAAAAACGATATGCTCACCGCAGCAGAAGATATGAGCAGAAAACAAGGTTATGATGAATTTGAGCAACAACAAGCACTCAAATCAGCCAGACAGTTTATTAAAGACGGTAACTTTAATCCAGCACCAATGGGAGTTGGTGAAGTTGAATATGCTAATTCATTGAAAAGAGGATTAGAAGAGCTTTCTAGCGGTCATGGATTTGCACAAGCTAGAATGGCAGGCGGAAGTGGCTTTAATGGAGACTACTTTTCGGGAACATCTAACAAATCAGCTTCAATGGCTTCATCAACAGCAACTTTGGGAGCAAATACAACTACTGAACAAGCAATTAACAGTGGAGTTGTTACAGGAAGTATGGAAGCTGGGGGAATGATTGCAAATGCTTCTTTAATGGAAAGAGCCAATTCTTTAATGCAAGGAACAATGAAACAAACCCAACAAAAACTAAGTTCAACCGCAACTTTTGGGGATAATGTAACTAGTGAACAAGCTATTAATAGCGGTAATGTCATGGGGAGCATGGAAGCAGGAACAACAAAAGGAAATGCTTCACTTATGGAAAGAGCTAACAGTCTAATGAGTGGAACAATGAAACAAACGCAACAAAAATTAAGTTCAACCGCAACTTTTGGGGATAATGTAACTAGCGAACAAGCCATTAATAGCGGTAATGTCATGGGCTTACAAAGTGCTGGAAATGCAAAGGGAATGGATAAGGCGTTAGAGCAAGAAGGTTCAAATGCAATAATGAATGCAGCTAGAGTTGGCTCATTAGCTCAAATTAAAGACCAAATTCAAAATGCAAATACCTTACAAAGTAAATTTGGTAATGATTTAGACGGAAAAGCCAGAAAAATGTCATATAACGATATGGCTCAAGCTGAATCAGAAATGAAATTAGCTGGACGATTGGGAAGTGCTGGAGGGTATAGAGCATTGGGCGATAAAGCATTTGATATGACAGCTGAAAATGCGGATTATGGCGTTCAAAGTAAAACATTGGCTACACAAGCAGGGATTCAAGGAAAGGGTGGCAGCATTGATAGTGCCGTGGCAACAGATGTTGCAAATGCCCTACTTAAGGCAGTTTCAGAAAAGTTAAATGTTGATGCACAAAAAGATAAAGGCATTTTAAGTGCAGACGGAACAGCGGTATCAGAAGACGGAATGAAAGCCATGGCTATTAAGCCAAATCAAGATGCAAAAACAATGATGGCACAAAAAGAAATGGGCGAAAAAGCAGGAGAATACTTAAGTAAATTGGAGGATAAACTACGAAAAGACGGGATGAGCGAAGAAAAAATAGGACAAATGCTATCACCATATAAAAATGATGATGGAAGCTATAAACAAGGGCAAGACTTTTGGGACGCCATGGCGGCACAAAAAGCAGGAGTATTTAACGGTCACAATTCAATAATGATGGGCGACGGCACCATGTTCTCGGGTGGTTTTGCAAAAGACGGGGGAATAACGGGGAAACTAAGCAGCGGCATTTCAAGCACAAGAGATGACAGCAACAATACCATTAACGGTTCGGATGATAAGGGACTGGTAAAAAGAGGTGTGGAAAATGCTTTGTCTTCTGTATTCGGTGAAGAAATAGCAAGGGACATGATTAGTGCCTGGAACGGAGGCGGTGAATTTGTATCAGGTGCTGGAGTAGTTGGAGGAGCTGCATTTATAGGCAAAAAAGCCTATGACAAATTAACCTCTAACCCTGCTACAAATATCCCGACAGACAGTAAAACAAAAGCTGCGGTTGATACTTTGGATGATTCTTTGTCAAAATATAGCAATGCCCAAGGACATAACAGTTCTTTAGCCACAGAGGGAAAAAGCAGTTTATTCGACAATGTTTCAAAACACATGGACGACCTAATAAAAGGTGGTGGTGCTGCACTTAAAGGTGCTGCGGTTCTAGGTTCTGTTTACGAAGCAGCTGGAGCGATGAGTAATGTTTTTACTGCAATCCAAGAAACCGGACAAAATTTCTACAAAACTGGTGAATTTGATGGCAGTAAACTTGCTACCGCAGCAAAACAAGTCCCCATAACGATTATGAATAGTGCTTTAGATACGGTAAATACAGTTGCATCAGCTGCATATTCCGTGGGAGCAACTCCATTTACAGCTAACACAATGGGGGAAAATTTCAATCGATCATTTGAAACAATGGCAAAAGACTACAGCGAATTATCGGCACAAGCAGCACCTAGTTTTTTTGAGCAAATGCAAGCAGCAAATAATCATATTTCGCCTGCTGCATCTTCGGCAATCGACAGTTCACAAGTAGCAATAGCAGAAAGACATATTGCAGAAACTAAACAAACACAGCAAGACACACAAGTTGGAACGAATGAAATGTTGGATGTTTTGAGTGAAATTGTAAGCGAAACAAAGAAAAAGAGTAAGGAATAAATATGTTTGAAGAGGTGATGGTAGCAACAGCAAAAGATGAAAATAACGAGCAGAATACAGATGATGTATCATCATCATCTGTTGATGATTCTAACGATAACAACGGTGACCTCAATGAACTTTGTGATTATTTAGATTCAGATTCTTCTAGCCTAAGCGGTTTGGGTGTTGAAGCGACGGAATGGAATTCTGTTTCTTCTGTTGCAGAATATTTAGACGGTGAGAAAAACCAAGAGTATCGAGCAATGTTCGATACAAACGGCAATCTAATCACCGCAGCAGAAGCAAAAAAGATTATAAATCAAGACCAATTTAAGGCAATTATTTTTAATCCTGAAAAAGATTTTACGAAAGAGGAGCTTCACGAATTGGCGAATAAGTTAATCGAAAACAAACAACAAAATGCGGTAAAAGCAGGAGAAAAAGTAAACGCAATTTATGCCGTACATCAAAGGGCGGACGGAACAAACGGACATGTGCATATAGTTTTTCATGAAAAGACCAAAGCAGCGTTAAAAGCAGCCAAGGTTGATTACAAAGAGATGAATAAAACAGAAATAAAAGAATGGATTGTAGAGCGTTCATCAATTGTTGATAGTGTCCGTGCTATTTCAGAGGCAGAGAAAATTCGAAACATTGAACGCTTAAGCTCGTTGGAGGGTTTAAAGCGTGAAACGGGAACTGAAAAAAGAGATGCGATTATTGAACGATACATGGGTAAATCGGAGCATAATAGCGGTAACTTTTCACTTGTTCAAGCGGAAAAATCATTTAATTTTTCGGTTCAAAAAGGAAGAATGAGCGAGAAACATAAAAACCAATTTATCAAGGAAATCGAGGGGCGGTTAAACTCTTTGACAAAGGCAGAATTAGCCCAAAAAATTGGGTCAAAAAATTGGAATATTGACCGAGAGAAATGGCTTGAATTTCAAAATGAATTGAAAGAGCAAAAGGTTCAAACCGTTGCTAGTAAGGTACAAAAAACAATAGTTGAGAAATCACAAAAGGATTTAAAAGACTATTCTCAATTAGTTCCTGTAAACTTGCCAGACATCGATAAGATAATGAAAGAACACTTTTCTCCTAATAAGTCTTCCAATAAAGCTCAAGAGATTTTTATTGAAAATAAAACTACAAAAAATAAACCTACAGTAGCAAAACAAGAATCACATAACCAATCAGTTCAACATGTGCAACCAATTGAAAAAACAACTGCTAAAAAAGAGATTGTTAATCTAAATAGCTTTATTGGCTTGAATCGTTTTAACTCACATATTGGCACTTCATCATTTGATTCAGCTGGGGGAAAAAATCCACTTGATGAGTTTGAAATTGAGCGTAAAAAGCTCATGAGAAAACTTGAACAAAAATATTAAAAAGGAAAGAAATGTTTGATAAATATCAAAAAATAGAGTTTAGAAAGTATATGTTAGGACTTGCCTTATTTGTTTCATTTCTAATGGTTCATCTATTGGGGTTTAATCCTTTTGGTTTAGTTTACTATGCATTAGATATAAACAGTAGCTTAGTTTTTCATGCACTATTAAAAAATAATAGTCCAGCGACTAAAATTTTAATAGCTTTAAAAGCGGATTTAATAATATTAAACACGATTTTGTTTTCAATTATCTTTATGAGTTTTTTGCAAAAACCATACAAAATAATAGTAGATTTACTCTTAAGTAACAAGGAAACACTCAAACATATTAGGGGTGGGCAAAAAATAGAAGAAATTGAACTTGAAAAAAGATTGAAAAAAGATTTTAAAGAAATCTTTAAAAAGCAACTAGATAAATATTTAATATTTATAAACTCTGATAAATCCGTCTTTTTGCCATTTTCATTTGAAAATAGAGGTACTCTTATAATCGGTTCCCCAGGGAGTGGAAAATCAGTACTTTTGAGAAACTTAATCTTGCAGATTATCACAAGAGATGTAGTTAAACAAAAAGTAATTATTTACGACAGAAAGCCAGAATTTGTGCAGAACTTCAAAACCAAAAATGCGATTATCTTTTATCCAAAAGAGAAAAATACAATAAAATGGGATTTTGGAAATGAAATACGAGGAAGAGAAGACATTAGATTTATGGTAGATGCTTTGATTCCTTTGAGAGAAGATGAAAAGCAACCTATATTTCCTAAAGCAGCCAGACTCATTATTGAGTCTATTTTATTACATTTATTAGAACAAGAAAAATGTAGCAACAAAGGAATGATAGATTTTCTAAGAGAGTTTGGAAGTCCTGGGAAGATGAAATTAGAACTTCAAGCTACACTTGAAAAGTATGGTTTAAATTTAGACCCTTTTTTACAAAACGATGGGCAATTCTCGTCAAGTATCATGGGGACTGTTTTAGTAGACTTGCAGAGTTCTTTTTGTATAGAAGAGTTTTATCATGAAGAGGGAGAAGCCGAATTTAGCATAAAAAAATACTTAGAAGATGATAACGATAACAGAACTCTATTTATTTTGAATCCTAGTGCTACTGAAAATTTTTACGGTGCTTTTTATACACTTTTCATGAGCTTTTTGAGTCGAAATGTAAGAAGTTTATCTAACGATACAGCAAGAAGAATTTGGATATTTTTAGATGAATTTCAAACTTTAAAAAGTTTGAATAATAGAGGGTTAACCTCTATTCTCTCTCTATTAGCAGAGGGAAGACAAAAGGGAGCTTCAATAGTTTTAGCCACTCAATCTTTAGGGCAAATAAAAAAGCTTTACGAAGAAACCGGAATGGCAACTATTTTTAATACTACGACAACCAAAATATTTTTAAATAATCAAGAGCCAAGCGAACAAAAATATATCGCAGAGTTTATAGGCTCACAAGAAGTCGCAGAATTTAATACTAGCAAAAATCTAAAAGACGATGAATATAATTCATTAACAAGAGCAGTGAAAGAGAAAAAGGTAATCATACCCAGTGAATTATCTAATCTAAATATAACTGAAAATAAAGATGGAAGCCTTGAATTTGAATGCTTTATAAAATTAGGACACTACCCGACTTCTAAAATAAAATACAAAACGCAAAATTTCAAAGATATATATGTGCTTAATGAAATAGAGATAAAACGAGGTTTTAAAAAGCTTGAGAAAAAAGATGAGCTTTTTGTGGAAGAAAAAGAAGAAAAGAAGAACAATATTGACAGCGTAGACTATAACATCATTGACATGTAATATCTATTTTTTAAAGGCAAAGGGGGTGTAGGGGGAGAATCCCCCTACAAATTCAATACAACAAGTATAATCAAATACAACTCTTCTTTACTTTTAAATTTTTGTTACACAACAGAAGAAAAACTATGAACACTTTTGCTTTTTGCTTTGCTGGGGTACTTCATTAGTTCCTCGGTTTTTTTATCATTAGAGTGTGATATATTGGTTTTCTTACTCTACGCTGAAATTTTAAGTAAATGAACATAATGCTCAATCGTTCCTCATTCCGCTTATCCTTCCTTTACTTAAAATTTAAGCTCCGACCAAGAAAAAATATATCTAGTACACTCTATAAAAACCCGATGAACTAACGAAGAGGCAAAAGCCAATAAAAAGAAAAAGAGGCAAGTTTTTCGAACTTCTTAAAATTTAAAAAAGAAGAGCAAATATCCCCTCAGAATCTTCAAAAAGGCAAAAAATTAAACAAAGGATATATCATGACAAAAGAAGCAATTCAAAACGAGTTTAAAGGCGTACAAGGGATTAACGAGGCTAAAAAGATTTATAAAACATTGGCTAAAAAATTACATCCCGATGTAGGAGGAAGTGAAGAGGCGTTCAAGGCTTTAAATGCGGTTTATACTGATTTAATAGAGCATAAGATTTATTTCTCAAATGACATTAAAATTGATGTAGAGCTTGAAAAGATTATTAGCTTAATTTTACATTTTGAAAATATTGTTATTGAGCTTGTGGGTTCATGGATTTGGGTTAGTGGCGACACAAAAGAAATCAAAGATAAACTTAAAGAGTTAGGTTTTAAATGGGCAAGTAAAAAGAAAATGTGGTTTTATGGAGAAATGAAAGGGCGAAATCCTAAAGAGAAATCTCTTGATGATATTAAATCAAAATACGGGAGCCAAACTTTAAAAACGAATGAAAAGAGAAAATTAGCTAGTTAAAAACTAGCTATAAATTACAACAAAGGAAAATATCATGAATAGAATTTTAAATCAAAATGTTTTAATAGAAAAAGCACATCATAAAGCAATTTTAAATGTGTTTATAGTGCCTTTAATTTTAACTGTAACAACTATGAATATTTTATTTGTAGCAGTATATTGGGGTTTTATATATGTATTGTATAGATTTGTATTTCAAACTAAGCAGCTTAACAAGTTGTATTTTTTTAAATACTTAAAAACAGCAGCTGCAACACTCTTTTTTATAGGAGTGTTTGCATTTATTTTAATAGTTTTATAGGAGTTTAAAATGAAACAATGGCAAATTAACAGACAAAAACTAGAAGAATATTCAAGTACAATGCGAGAGTTAAGCACCGAAACAATTTTATTTGAGTATGAAAATTTAACAGATAATTTTGTGCAAAACGGTACAATAAAAAATAAAAAACAAAGACTGCTTCTTATTTTAAAAGAGAGAGGTGAGCTTGATAGACTCAATTAGGTTATTGAGTCTAAGAACCTTTTAACTTGCGGATTATTCCGCATCTTAAAACAAAAGCCAATGAAGATGATAAATAAGATGAGTATTTCAGTATTGTTATACATTTTGAAATACTACATGAATTAATATTAAAAGGTAATTTATGAATAAATTTAATAATAAAATGAGACTAATTTGTGTTAGTCTATCGGTACTGTTACTAAGTGGGTGTGCTCCAAAACAAGATGACCATCTTGCAGTAAAAACATTGAAACACGCTTCTATGACTCCTGTTTATGCAGGTGAAGTTGCACACAATGCTTTTTTTTTCGTGCTAGTGTCGCCTATAATAGCAGCTGCTTTAGTAAAAAAAGGCATTGATACCCTAGTGATTGATAATGAAGAAAATAATGAAAGTGTAAATAATCAAGATATTGCTGAAAAATATGAATAAAACTGAAAGGGTGAGGAAATTATTCCTTGCCTTTTTCTATTCTATTGACAAATAATTTTTAATTTAATACAATACGCTTACAATTTAAACAAAATTCGTTTCAGTAGGAGTGATGACCTACTAGTCAGGCGTAGAAAAAAAGGTGGGGCTAATTGCTTCACCTTTTTTTATTTCCGTGGGTAGTGTAGCGGTTCAAGGGTGGGAACGCCTAATGAAAGGAAACGAAATAATGTTTAAATTTGTGGTGATACTGTTAATAATTTTAATCTTTGCGATTAAAGTTTATTAATAGAAAGGGGAACTCATCATTCCCCTATCACCACTACTTCATTAACTTTAAATAACTATCAACCGCACTTGCAGCCATTTGTTCTTTTTGATTACTATAAATTTGAGTAGTAGAAATTCTACTATGCCCTAAAGCTCGTGATATTTTTTCTAAATCTACCCCATTATTTACAAGAGTAAAGCCTAGTAAATGCCTAAAATCATGCAGTTTCATATTATCAATTCCACATTTAAGTTTTAAATTATTCCATTGTCTTTTTGGAAATGAATAATATCTTTTTCCCGTAACTGGTGAAATGAATACTAAACCCTCTGTTTTAACTTCTAAGCACTCTAATGCCTCTTTTAACTCTTCATCCAATACAAAGGTTAAAGTCTTTCTTATTTTGCTTTGTGAGTCAATTATGGTGTACTTATTGTTTTTTAAATCAATATGTTGCCACTCTAAGGATAAAACCTCTCCGGCTCTTCTCCCTCTTAATAAAAATAAAAACATGGTTCTGTATGTATTATCTGGAATTTCTAAAATCTCTTTATATAATAATTTAGCTTTATCGGCATCGAGTGAAAAATATCTGTTTCTATCAAATTGGGGGAACTTCAAACCTTTTGATACATTCGTATCAATTAGTTCTAATTCAATGGCATAATTAAATAATGGACCGAAAATATCTTTTAATGTTAGCATCGTAGATGGCTTATATTCTTTACTAATCATAGTGTGTATGATTTTTTGTAAATCATCTTTTTTAATATCTTTAAGTCTCTTACTTTTTAAAATTTGTGGGGTATGCTTCAAAAAAAACTTTTGATAAATATATACTTTTCTTTCCGAAATTGTGTTTTGTTTATATTCAATATAGTAATCAAAGAAATCAGATAGAGTGGGATTATCAATTTTTTTAATATTTTCACCATTTTTAATGCGGTTTATTAATTCTGTACGCTTTTCATAAGCTAAAGATGGATTGGTACGAATAGAGTCATTTGAATAACCCACAATTTGTTCTGTATCAATTATGCCTGCTACTTTTAAGCGTGCAATGTAAGTTTTTACCTTGGTGATACTGTCTTGTACATAGTATATACCAGGAAATTTAGTTTTAATATAATCACTTCTTTTATGTTCCACACTTCCCACACTTTTTCCCACACTTTTTAATCAGTATTTTAATGAATTAAGTATATCTCAAAAGTAATTAAAAGTAAGTGGAGGTGTGGAAAGTGTCGATTTTATAGTATTTAGTAGTAATATTTATGGTGGAGACGAAGAGGTTCGAACTCTCGACCCCAACGCTGCCAGCGTTGTGCTCTCCCAGCTGAGCTACGTCCCCATAAAAAGAAGCTTAAAAATGGTGCGACTGGAGAGATTTGAACTCTCACACCCGTAGGGCACTACCACCTCAAGGTAGCGTGTCTACCGTTCCACCACAGTCGCGTTTTAAGAATTGAATAATAGCTAAATAATATTAAAGTTGCATAAAATAAAAAAGGTTAAGAGCGAAACTCTTAACCTTTTTTTATAAATCTGTAAATAGTTAACTATTAAAGAAATGGGTTTGCATAAAGTGCAATCATAGCAACAACAAGTGCATAAATAACTTGTGCTTCGATCATCGCTAACGCAATGAACATTGTTGTCATTAATTTTCCACCTAAACCAGGGTTTCTTGCAGTTCCTGCAATAGTTGCAGCAGCTGTATTACCCATACCAATAGCACCACCTAGTGCAGCTAAACCTAAACCAACACCAGCAGCTAATACAGAGTAAGCTTTTAACGTTTCATTAGCAACTGATTCATCAGCAGCAAATACAACACCAGCAAGAGCTAGCATTAAAAGAACGATTCTTTTCATTCAATATCCTTAAAATTATTTCCAAAGTCTGTTCGGCTTGCGTATCCCTACTTAACACTTTGTTGGGCGTAAGTATACATAAAATAGTTTTAAAAAAACTTTATAGCTTGTTTTTTTGACTTTAAATAGAAAAGGAGTGGATAATATTTCGAAAAGTAACATAAAATAAGAGTTTTTTATGACTTTGTTAAGTATTCGTTAGTTTTTCTTGTGTATACTTTTGTTTTACATACATAAGGAAAGAATTGATGAAAAAACTGTTTATTGGGCTTGGTATTTTTATAGTGTTGAATATTTCAACGGCATATTTGTTTTTATTTACTCCATTTGGTAATGAGTTGGTCTCTTCTTTTGTAGAAACAAAAATAAATGAAAAAGAACCTATTGGATTTAAATTTGAAGAGTTTGTGTTATCTTTTGATACGTTAAAAATAAAAGCAACAATAGATACAACTTCACATATTGAATTAACAGGTGATATTGACTTGCTTTCTTTAAAATTTAATTTAAAATATATGGTCGATATTAAAGATTTGTCAAAATTAGAGAAATGGACGAAACAAAAACTTAACGGCAATTTTAAAACCAATGGGGAGATTAAAGGAAATAAAGATTTACTTCTTGTAAATGGTTTAACGGATGTCTTTGGAAGTAACTCAAAATATGATGTTGTTTTAAAAAACTTTAATGTTTCAAATATTGACTTTTTATTCAAACAAATTTATATTGAAAAATTGCTATATACCTTGAATCAACCTTCCTATGCCAAAGGTAAAATTGATATTGCTGGGAATATTACCAATATAGAGCTTGAAAATCTTTCGGGTAAGATTGCTACTTCTATTTACGATGGGCAACTCAATAACAAAGTGGTTAATGAAAAATTTGAACTTAAACTCGTAAGTAATAAAAATTTTCAAGGAAAGATAAATACAATTTTAAAACCTATGTTAATTGACAATGCAATTGATTTTAAAACATCTTTTGCAAATTTAAATATTAAAAGTGCAACATTAAATTTAAAAGACAACGCAATAAACAGTGACTATGAAGTAGTAGTTGAGAATTTAAATCATTTATACGACATAACGCAAATGAATTTTTTAGGCAATTTAACGCTTAATGGGACAGTTAAAAAAACTAAAGATTTGGAAGTAACGGGACACAGTAATACATTAAAGGGAACGGTAGATTTTAGACTTTTCAATGACGATTTTAATGCTAAAATTAAAAATATTGAAGCGTATGAACTTACTAAAATGTTAATGTATCCGTCATTTTTTGTTTCGAAAGTCAATGCGGTGCTTGATTATAATATTGTTTCGCAACAAGGTGTTTTAACGGCTAATTTGCTTAATGGACAATTTATAAAAACTGAATTTTCAACACTTATTAATAATCTTGCTCGATTTGATTTAACAAAAGAAGTGTATCAAAATGTGGATTTAACCAGTAAAATCAATAAAAAAGTTATTCAATCTAAAATTTCTATGAACAGTGACTTAACTTCTATTGAAGTACCAAGCAGCTTAGTTGACTTAGATGCTCAAACTACCAATACGCAAGTAGATTTAAAAATAAAAGGTATTGATCTTTCTGCTGTTGTAAGTGGAGATATAAAAAACCCAAAAATAAAAATAGATGCTTCTAAATTTCTTCAAAGCCAAGCTTTAGAGAAAATTGAAGAAAAGATTGAAAAGAAAGTTAAAGAAAAATTCAAAGACAAATTAAAAGGTAAAATTGATGACGATGAGGATTTAAATAAGCTAGTACAAGGCTTGAAATCTATTTTCAAAAAATAATTTCTTCTTATAAGTAAGTAACAAAAAGTTACTTACTTACTTTAAAAAACATACTAAAAAATAAAAAAAATCTTTAAAATAACTTATGTGACATTGATAATGTATAATAAATCATTAACGACAACTTTTGTCGATAAAAAACTATAAACTGTAAACTAGCAAAAAAAAGGGTAATTTTGAAAAAAATGTTTTTACTTTTTTCACATAAGTTGAGTTCTTCGCAAATCATAGATGCAAAAAAAAATTTAAAAGTTGAGAATTTTATTGAACTTAATCTTGAACTTCAAGAAAAATGGTCAAATATTCCAACTGATATAGAAACTCTAAATATAACTCTTAACCCTTACAAAAAACTTCTTAAAGAAGAGGCAAAAGAAGATGATATTGTCTTAATACAAGGTGACTTTGGTGCTGTTTACCATATGGTTAATTTTGCAAAAAGCTTAAGGCTAAAAGCTGTTTATGCTACTACTAATCGCTTAATTAAAGAGTATGTTGAAGATAACAAAACTGTAAAAAAATCAATCTTTACTCATGTTAGATTTAGAGAGTATAAATAAAGGAGTCTTCTTGTGAATTTTACAAAAATTAAAGATGAAATTATAAAAAGCGATTTTGGTAAGGAAATTGGCTCTTTAGTGTTAAGACACAAATTTTTAGTATCTCTTTTTGTGTTGTTTTTATTTTACGCAATAAACAGTGAGGCTTGGAGTTTTGTAGATAGACTAATTAATGTCGGAACTCTTTTTGCTGTTATTGTGAATATCTCTATAAATGCTAAAAATAAAGAGCTTGAATTGCAAAAAATTCCTATTTACTTTAATAAAAAAAAATTGAATTTTGAAATTTTAAGAAAAGATTTCACAAGACAAGAGTTACAAGGTGTTTTAGGAGTTTTAAGAGTTGATATGAAAAGCCATTATAAAGTAGAGTATTTAAGTGGAACAGACTATCTTGAAGATATTTATAAAATACAAAAATCTAAATTAGATAAATTTGTAGTTAATATTACAAAAAAAGAGCTGGAGCAATTTAAAGATGACATATACGAAACTATCAATAGTAATTAAACCAAAGGAAAAACCTCTTTACTTTATAGGGAGCCAACTTCGTGGTGCTTTAGGTTATGCTTTAAAAAAAGTAACTTGTATAAACCCGTCTTTTGAATGCAATGAGTGTTTTGCAGCACAAAATTGTCTTTATTATGAATTTTATGAAGAGAAAAACAGAGTTCATAAGTTTCGCTTTGATTTTGAGTTGGGCAAAGAGTATTACGATTTTTCTTTTTACTTATTTGATAGTGCAACTTTTAAACTCCCATATGTTGTAAGTGCATTTTATACAATGCTATCTCAAAATGGACTAGGGAAAGAAAGAGTTACTTATGAAGATTTTGATATCTATATAAATGACAAAAACTGCTTAGATAATAATCAAATTAAATTACCAAAAGAGTTTGTAGAGAGATTTACAATAGACGAAATTAATAAAAATATAGTACTTCATTTTGTAACACCTTTGCGAATTAAAAAAGATAATAAATTTATAAGAGATGACAATATAGAGTTAAAAGATATTATAAACTCTATATATCAAAGACAAATGAAACTTTTAGATAAAGAGTATAAAAGATTTCCATATAAAATAGAGGGTGAAATAGTTAAAAAAGATTTAAAATATAAAGAGTTAACAAGATTAAGCAATAGGCAAAAAACAACTATGAATTTAGGGGGCATTATGGGAACTATGCAGATAAATAATTTAAGTAAAGAGTGTTATGAAGTATTGAAACTAGGAGAGCTTTTAGCAGTTGGAAAGCAAACTGTTTTTGGTTTGGGAAAAATTAAAATGGAGAATAGAATATGAGTAAGTATTTATATGGTGCATCGGTTCAAGGCATACAAGAGTTTATATTTGCAACAAATAAACTTCAAGAGATAGTTGGTGCGAGTGAAATAGTTAAAAGCGTAGCAAATGAGTTTGAAAAAATATCTGGATATAAAAACAATGACTCTCGTATTTTGTTAAATGCTGCTGGAAATATAAAAGCAGTATTTGACACAAGACAAAGTTGCGAAAAAGTAGTACTTGAATTTGAAAAAATGGTTCAACAAAAAGCTTATGGTATTACTATTTCTCAAGCGGTGGTTAAATTTGATGGCGATGTGAAAAACTTTATTAATGAACTGGAAAAAAGATTAAAAACTCAAAGAAATAAGCCTACTCTTCCTCTTGATATAAGTATCAATCTTATGAAGCTAAATCCTTCTACTGCTAAGCCTTTAATTAATATAAATAGCGATAAAGCCACTTTTTCAAAACTTGAAGCCTATAAAAGTATTGAAAATAAAGAGAACACAAATTTACAAAAACTCTCAAATGAAAAAAACAAAATTGCAGTTATTCATGTAGATGGAAATAATCTAGGGCAACTAATTCCAAATCTTAATATGCCACTTAGTGAGTTTTCGCAAAAACTAGACAGTGCTACTAAAGAGGCTTTTAAAATAGCAAAAGGAGCTAAAAAGCTAAGAGAAGTTATTTTAGGGGGCGATGATGTTACGGTTATTTGTAATGCAAACGACGCTTTGAGTTTTACTAAAGAGTTTTTATATAATTTTGAAGAGGAGACGAAAAAGATTTTAGGTAAAGATAAAAAGCTAACTGCTTGTGCTGGAATTGCTTATTCAAATGAAAAATATCCATTTCATTATGCAGTAAATTTAGCTGAAACTTTGTGTGCTGCTGCAAAAAAACATTCAAAAAATATAAATAAAGAGTTATCTCCTTCAAGTCTTATGTTTCACAATATTCAAAGCAGTAACTTTCAATCGTGGGATAAGTTTGTTAAAGATGAACTTACTATAAAAAATGAACAGAAGACAATACGATGTGACTTTGGACCTTACTATTTAAATGAACCAAACCAAGCTCTTATTGACAAATTACAAGTTGTAGCAAACTCATATAAATGCAATGGTAATCCTATGGCTAGGCTTAGAAATTGGATGAGCCAATTATATAAAAGTAACACTATGGCTATAAATTTACTTCAAAGAATAAATGAAGTTACAGAACAAAGTGGCAAATGGAACAAAACTATTATGGATGAAAATCTTAAAAATTTATACTCTAACTTATCAAGTGAAAAGCTAATTATTTCAAAAGATGGATTAGAAAAAACGCCAATTTATGACATACATCAACTGCATTCTGTAACAGACAACCAAGGAGTAATTTAATGACTTTAAAATATAAAATAAAATTTTTTGACTATTGGCATCTTAGTTCAGGGTTAAGTAGTGGTGCAAAGCTAGATAGCACTGTAGTAAAAGATAAAGAGAATATTCCTTATGTTCCTGCAAAAACTATTAAAGGCTTAGTAAAACAAACCGCAGAACTGTTGTATGCAAATGATGATTTTATAAAACACTGTTTTGGTGTACAGGGTAAAGATATGGGAAAATGTTATTTTGCAAATGCTAATTTAGACAAAACTACAAAAGATGAAATAGTGTTTAATAATCTTCAAGATAATCTTTATGATGTTATTGCCTCTACAAAAATAGGAGAAAATGGCATAGCTATTGATAACTCTTTAAGAGAGATAGAAGTAGTTGTTCCACTTACTTTAGAGGGTGAAATTTTAGATATAGAGTCAAATGAAGATAAAGAAAAACTAATAAACGCTATGAAACTTATAAAAAGAGTGGGGCTTAATAGAAATAGAGGGCTAGGAAGATGTGAATTTATGGACTTTGAAAGTGAGGTAAAATAGTGAAAGAGTTAATATACCAAGTAGAGTTTTTAAGCGATATTGTTTTACCCTCTACTTCTAATAATGAAGGAAATATATCTCAACTTGACTTTATTCCAGGAAGCAACTTTTTAGGAATGGTTGCTTCAAGATACAGTGAGTTTAAAGATAGTTTTAATATTTTTCATAGTGGAGCTGTAAAATTTGGTGATGCTACTATTTTAAAAGAGGGCAAACCTACTTATAAAATGCCACTTTCATATTTTCATAAAAAGCTAGATGATAAAGTTATTTATAACCATCATTTAATAAAAGAAGATGAGTTTAAATGCTTAGGACAACTTAAACAATTAAGAAATGGGTATATTACTAAAGATAAAGAAGTAGTAAATATACAGTACAACTACTCACAAAAAAGTGCCTATGATAGAGACAATAGAAGAAGCTTAGAGGGAAGTATGTTTGGATACAGTGCTATGCAAAGTGGCACTGTTTGGCAGTTTAGTATAAAAATAAAAGATACTATAACTCTTGATGACTTAGAACTTCTAAAAAAGAGTATCATTGGTAAAAAAAGATTAGGCAAATCTAAATCGGCACAATATGGACTTGTAGAGATAAAACAAATAGGTCAAACACAAAATATAGAAGAGAAAAACTCTACAAAGTTAGTTTTATATGCCAACAGCAGACTAGCTTTAACAACTGAGTGTGGAAATCCAACTTATGATTTAAAGTATCTTTTTGAAGGTTTAAAAGATGAAAATATTGACTACTCTAAATGCCAAATAAGAACCAGCACTTTTACTCCTTACAACAAAGTTAGGCAAACAAAAGATTATCAAAGAGTGTGTATAAATAAAGGCTCAGTTATAGTTTTAAAAGATATATCACACAACAAAATTCCAAACTTTGTGGGTGCTTATTTAAGTGAAGGGTTTGGAGAGTTGCTTGTTAATCCAAGTTTTTTAGACGAATACAGTTTAGAGTTAAAAAAAGAGTTTACTACAGAAGATAAAAAAGAAGAGCTTGTAAATACTCAAATCATTTCAAAATTTTTACAACAAAAAGAAGCTATGAAAAAAGAAAAATTGGATTTAGGGAAAGAAGTATTTGATTTTATAGATAAAAATAAAAACAGTTATTCTAAAAAGATGAATGCCCAATGGGGAGCTATAAGAAGTTTATGCTCTAAAGAGAGTTCTACAACTATTTATAAAGCAGTAGAAGAGTATATCTCAAAAGGTGTAGCTCAAGCAAAGTGGGAAGGTTCAAAAAGAAGCTTACTTTTAACTGCAATAAAAGAGAGTGAAAATGCTTTAGAATTTACAAAACTGCTCTCAATGCAAATGCCAAAAATTAAGGAAAATAAGGAGCAATCAGATGAAAAATAGTTATATAGCTCATATTATTATTCAAACAGACACTCCACTTAAAGTGGGAAGTAATGCGAGTGATTTTTTACAAGATAGCCCCATACAAAAAGATTGGAATGGCTTACCTATGATTTTAGGCACAAGCATAGCTGGAGTTTTAAGAAAAGATTTTGATAAAACAAAAGCAGATGAGATATTTGGAAAATTAAATGGAAGTAAAATTATTATCTCAAATGCTTTACTTTTAGATGAAAAAAATAGAGTTTGCGAAGAACTGCTTTTAGAAAAATCACCATTTTTAAAAATATTTGACAACCTTCCAATTAGAGAACACACCGCAATAAACGGTAAAGGAAGCACCATAAAAGGTGCTAAATTTGATGAAGAAGTAGTATATAAAGGCACAAAATTTAAATTTTCAATTGAATTAATAGATGAGGACAAAGAGAGTTTTAAAACTATTTTAAACCTTTTATCAAGCCCATCTTTTAGATTAGGCGGTGGAAGCAGCAAAGGTTTTGGAAAGTTTAAAATAGAGAATATAAAGCTTTATGATTATAAAAAAGATAACTGTTCAAGTAGTTTAAATGAAATTTTCTCAACAAATTTTGAAACAGAAGAACAAATTTCTAAAACTCACACAAAATATACATTACAAATAAAACCAGATGATTTTTTTATGTTTGGAAGTGGGTTTGGAGATACTCAAGCAGATATGACACCCGTATATGAGAAGGTGGTCGATTATGAGAGGGCAAAACTATCAGATGATATGGTTTTAATCCCAGCTTCATCTATTAAAGGTGCAATTGCCCATAGAACTACCTATTATTACAATTTTAAAAATAGGTTTTTTATAGGAAATGCAGAAGCTAAAACAACTATTAAAGAGATATTTGGTGAAGCAAAACAAAGCAATGAAAACTTAGGATTTAAAGGTAAAGTTATTTTTAGCGATTGCTTTATGCCAAAAAGTAGTACAAAAGTGTTTGAGCATGTAAGCATAGATAGGTTTACAAGTGGAGCTAAAGATGGAGCTTTATTTCAAGAAAAAACAGTAGCAAATAGTGAACAACTTTACACAATAGAGATACTTTTAGAAAAAAATATAGAAAATGAGTATATAGAAGCATTTGAAAGCAGTTTAAATGATATTGCTACGGGAATGCTAAGTTTAGGTGGTGCTACGACTAAAGGGCATGGTGTATTTAGTGGAAAAGTATTAAAAAATGGAGTTGCACTATGAAAAAAACAGAAGCTGAAACAGTAGATTTTATAAACAATTTGCAGGGCTATGAGGGGTATGTACAGTTTTCACACAGACCAATAGATAAAAACAGAGATATTTTTTATGAAGGTAAAAAGGTTGAAGTAGCAGATGAAAGTGGGTTTATATATGAAGCACATTTTTGTAATGAAAATGAGTCTATATCTATAAAACAAGTAAATGATTGTTGGCTTATATCCAAAACAGATATTTTAAATATTGAAAAAAATGATACCCAAGAGTATCTTTCAGATATAGAAGATTTTAACTATAAAATTAAAATGGCACAAATTTGGGAAGAAAAAGAAGATTTGCTTTGTGAAAATATGAGAGTAAAAAAAGTATCAAAGGTAATCTTTGTAGGATTTGTAAAGCAAGGAGAAGCAAAATGATAACAGCCCCATTTAACTTTGTACCTTTAAATGAAAAGGTGTTTTTCCCAAGTTGGAGTGAAGATGTAAGTCACGATACTCCTTTTGAAGATGGTGAAAGTGGATGTATAGATATTACAATTACAGCCAAAAGCCCAATTTTTGTTAAAGATAGTGCAGAAGAAGAGAAGTTTTGCCAACACAATGGTGAGTATTATATCCCTTCTTCTAGTGTAAAAGGAGCAGTTAGAAATGTTTTAGAGATTATGAGTTTTTCTAAACTTAGTGAAGATTTCTTTACAGATAACACTTATGCAGTTAGAGACCTTGCAAATAAAGAGTTATATATGTCTAAAATGCGTCCTGAAAGAATTTTTTGTGGGTGGCTTAAAAAAGAGA
>JBAYYP010000018.1:0-32173 GCA_041672955.1 Arcobacteraceae bacterium | reverse complement strand
AATCTATGCTGTCAATTGTTAAAAATTCAAACTCTTTAAAACAACCCCCTCTTCCATGGAAAACACGCAAAAAATCTTTACTTTTGGTTTCTAAATTTCTCTCTACTTCATCTTTAACCGTTTTAATCATATTTTAATTTCTCTTTCTTTGTTTTACCTGCTAAGTAGCCACTTGAAAATGACCATTGTAAATTATATCCACCACAAGGACCATCTAAATCAACCACTTCTCCGCAAAAATACAACCCAGATACAAGTTTACTTTCCATTGTTTTAGGCTCTATCTCTTTTAAACTAACGCCTCCTGTTGTTATCATGGCATTTTTAAATCCTTCATGCCCAATAACAGTTAATGGCGTCCACGCTAAATATTTAAGGAGTTTCTCTTTTTTAATGCCCTCTAATGTTTTAAAGTGTTCATTTTCATTAATTTCACACAATAAACAAAACTGCTGTGCCACACTTTTGGGTATAAGAGAGCTTATTAATTCTGTTATTGTTTGCATAGAATTTTTAGCCAATGCTGTTTTTAATTGTATATATATTTGCTCTTCATTTAAACCTTTGGTTAAATTTACCAGAAGAGGAACTTCTCCAAATTTATCTAACAGTGGAGTTATTTCTCGTGCAAAATCAAGCACAACCGGTCCTCTAATACCATTTTGAGTAAAAATTAAGTCACCTTGGGCTTTAAGTTTCTTATATTGAGATAAATTCACTTTAAGCGTGGCACTAGCAATGGTATCTGCTTTACAAAAAGCAACCCAGCTTTCTTTAATTATAAGTGGCATCATAGCAGGATGCAAGGAACCAACTTCGTGTCCAAAAGCTTTTGCAAAGATATAACCATCTCCAGATGCTCCTAAACTTGGATACCCTAGCCCACCCGTTGCAATAATTAAATGTGTAGATTCAAAAGAGTTTTCTTCTGTAGAAACAATAAAATACTTCTCTTTTTTTTCAATTTTTTCAACAGGTGTTCCACACAATACTTCTACGTTTAAACGCTCTAACTCTTTTTCTAACGCCTCTAAAATAGTTGAAGAGTTATGACCTACGGGAAAGACTCTAAAGCCATCAGGAGCGTGAGTATCCACGCCAATAGAAGAGAAAAAATCACGCAAGGCATGAGCGTTAAAAGCAGTTAATGCCTCACTCATAAATCGTCCGTGTTTCCCAAATTTTTTCATAAATTCATCTGTTTTCAAGGTGTTGGTTAAATTGCATTTTCCACCACCCGTAGCTTTCAGTTTTGCAGCAATTTTTGGCAATTTTTCAACCAAAAGCACTTTTTTATTCTCTTGTGCCGCACTAATACTCGCCATTATTCCAGCAGCTCCTGCTCCTATTACTATTAAATCATATTTTTTATTCAAATTTTCTCTTAATTTTTTATTATTTTCTTAAAAAACATTATATATAAATAGAGATAAAGGGGCTGTTATAAATTTTAAAGTTACTTATGGGAAAGAAAAAGAATTCTTTAATAAAAATAGATTTATTTAATATTTAAATTGTCATCTTTTGGTATAATCATAAAAAACTTAAGAAGATAAATGCAATTAAAACTATTTACGCCTATTTCTAAAGATATTTTAAAACAAGGGAAAAGCTACCCTTTTAATGTCTACACAGAAGTAGAGGAAAAGATATTTTCTATTTTACTTAAAGCCAATGAAGTGTTTGAACAAAACAAAGAAAACCTCTTGTTAAATAGAAATATTTTAACACTTTATATAAAAGCTGAAAAGAAAAATCTTTATCAAGCCTACTTAGAGACTCATATCCAAACTATTTTAGAAGACCCTTCTGTTAACTTGGACACTAAAACATCTTTTATAAACCAAATGGCATCAACTACTATGAATGATTTATTTGAAAAAGAGATAAGTTCTAAAAATATTGTACAAGTAAACTCTATTATTGATAATTCTGTACATCTAATTTTAAAAGACAGTAAAGCCATGTACTCTATGCTAAAAGTTACCTCTTATGACTACTATACTTACACGCACTGCATTGATGTAGCTTCGTATGCTATTGGGTTTGGAGTTTTTTTAGCCTTAGATAAACAAGAATTAATAACCTTAGGCAAAGCTGCCATGTTGCACGATATTGGCAAAAAAGATATTGACCATGACATTATTACTAAAAATGGAATACTAACCTATGAAGAGTTTGAAATAATTAAACAACACCCGCAGCTAAGTGTTGCCATTTTAAAAAAAGTGGGAGAAACCGATGAAACTTTACTTAAAATCATAGAACAGCACCACGAAAAAGAGGATGGTTCAGGCTATCCTTATGGGTTAAAAAATGATGAAATTCATCACTTAGCTAAAATAGTATCCATTTGTGATATTTTCAATGCCTTAACCACAAGAAGAACCTATAAAGACCCCATGACCAGCTTTTATGCATTTAACATTATGTTTGAAGATATGAAACACCAGTTGTGTCAAAAATCTTTAAAAAAGTTCGTTAAATTCATGGGATATAATGAAAAGATATATAGTTAATTTAACTCAACTCCACTTTACATTTTTCACAATTTTTTCTAAACCAACCACGCCCTGGAGATTTTTTACAGCTAGGACACTTCCAAAAAAAGTAACCATTTCCAACATATATAATAAAACCTACAATTACAATTCTAAACCAAGCATCTTTATCTAAACCATATATTGTATCAATATCTTTAAATAACATAATAACACTAGGTATTAGTAATAATAAAAAGAGTCCTGCTACTATTTTTGCATTAAATACTATTTTGGCAAAATCACTTTTAATGCCTTCTTTAATAGGGTCTTTTGTTGGCTCTTTTATTTTTTCTTTGAGTTTTTTCTTTGACATAAATTTCCTTTATGATTGAATTGATAAATATAATTTTTCTACCTTAGTTCTTGCCCAAGGTGTTTTTCGCAAAAAAGTAAGAGTAGATTTTACGCTAGGATTACTTTTAAAACAATTAACATTAATACGCTTAGCTAACTCTTCCCAACCAAAGTGTTTTACCAAATCATTAATAATATCTTCAAGTTTAACACCATGCATAGGATTGTTTGGATTGTTTTGCATATATTTATCTTCTTTTCTTTTATTATTCTCGTGGATTGTATCGAATTATCATAATTTTTTCTCTTAAAGTCTTATTTAAAAAACCCTTAATGAAACTTTATTAAAAAACAGTTTTTTCTTGACCTAAGCGATACAAAGCAAAATCGTATTTTATAGGGTCGTTGGCGTCAAACTCTTTAAGCTTTTGGGTAATTAAAAGTGCCGATTTCAAATCATAGGTATTACGAGTTAATAAACCTAATTTTTGCGATACTTTAAAAGTATGCGTATCCAAAGGTAAAATTAGGTTTTTAGTACTTACGCCTTTCCATAAGCCTAAATCCAGTTTATCACTTCGTACCATCCAGCGTAAAAACATATTCCACCGTTTATAAGCAGGATTACCTATTTCTCTAATAATTCCATTTTTGTCTCGTTTAAAAGGGCTTGAGAGTAAAAATTTATATCCAGTAGAACGGTGTTCATAGATATTTAAAATTGTGTGAATTAAGGCATCAATTCCTTCTAAGACATTTTCTTCTTTTCTATACACACTCACAAACACTTCATTTAAACTACATTGCATTTTAAGCCGTCTAAATGATGTAAAAATAGCCACAATATCTTGAGCATTTTGAAACCTATAGTAGTGTTTTTCTAAAGCTTTTTTAATCTTATCTTCACTACTATTTAACAGTTCAAAATCAAATGAGTCCAATAATTTTACAATTTGACCAGCATTGCCATATGCAAACAAAGCACAAAGCAAAATAGCATATTCATCTTTATGTCGTTTTGCAATAAACAAAGGATCAGGTTTAGAGTAAGAGAGTTCGTCATTTTTATTACGGTTGAATACCTCTTGGTCTAAAATGGCTTTAATATCTTTCATAGGCTTCCCAAACTCTTTTTGTTATAATACCCAAAAAAGAGTAATAGGATAAGAAGTGGCAAATATACTAATAACAGGCTGTTCAAGTGGAATTGGGCTAGAAGCTGCGAAACTATTAAAACAAAAAGGGCATAAGGTCTTTGCAACAGCTAGGAAACAAGCCGATGTTACTAGTCTTGAAGTATTAGGATTTGAATCTTTTTTACTCGATGTCACTTTATATGACACCGTTCAAACCACTCTTAAAAGCATTATAGATAAATATCACACGCTCGATGTTGTTTTTAATAACGCAGGATTTGGACAACCAGGTGCCGTTGAAGACCTTAGCGTTAATGTTTTAAAATATCAGTTTGAAACAAATGTCTTTGGACTACACTATTTAACGTGTGAAGCTCTAAAAATTATGAGAAAACAAGGCTTTGGAAAAATCATCCAACACAGCTCTGTTTTAGGAATTATTTCACTGAAATTTAGAGGTGCTTATAATGCCAGTAAATATGCTGTTGAAGGGTTAAATGATACTTTGCGTCAAGAGTTAATAGGAACAAATATCACTATTAGCACGTTAAATACAGGTCCAGTAAGCAGTAATTTTCGAAAAAATGCCCTTAAAAATTTTCAAGATAATATTGATATTAAAAACAGTGTGTTTAGTTTGGTCTATAATAAAGAGTTAAAAGAGCGTTTACAAAGCCAAAGTGACACCACACGCTTTACCATAACCTCCAAAGAAGCAGCACAAACTATTTTAGAAATAGTAGAAAGCAAAAAACCAAAACCCCGTTACTACATAACCAAAGCCACCTATATTTTAGGCTTTGCAAAACGAATTTTAACGACATCACTTTTGGATAAACTGCTTAATAAGATTTAAGAGTAGTCCTATTTCACTACTCCACTATCTCTTTAACATTGGCTTTGCTTTGTAAAAAGTCTGAAATTTGCATTAAACAGAAAGTTACAATAAAAATAAACAATCCTGGGAAAAAGCTAACCCACCACGCAATATCCATAACCGTTTTTCCACTGCTTAAAAGGCTTCCCAAGCTCATTTGAGGAGGGTTAATTCCAAGCCCTAAAAATGAAAGTCCTGACTCTGCTAAAATAGCTCCTCCTACACTAAAGGTGAATGAAATTAGAAAAATAGGAGCTAATAATGGGGCAAAATATTTGAAGATAATTTTAAAACTACCTACATTTGAAAGTTTTAATATTTTAATGTAAGGCTTATTTGAAATAGCAAAACTTTCACTTCGTATCATTCTTGACATTCCCATCCAACCTGTTATTGAAATAACAATAATTAACACTAAAGAAGAAGCTTGAATATATGAAACTAAAGCCAAAAGTAAGAAGAAAGTAGGAAATGTCAAGAACAAATCTATCACGATAGTAATTGTTTTGTCAATTTTACCTTTAAAAAATCCTGCATTTATTCCAATAAAAAGTCCTGTAATTGAAGAGATAGCAGCACTTAAAAAGCCAATTATCAACGAAGTTTGTCCGCCTTGAAGCACTCGTGCTAAAATATCACGCCCTAGTCTGTCTGTTCCAAAAGGGTATTCTAAACAAGGCGCTAATAAAATTGCTTCGGGATTGAGTTCATAAGGCGAAACATTATAAACAAAGGGCATTAAAAAAACAGCCGCAATAAGCAGTATTAAGACAGTTGCGGCAAATTTATACATGCAATCCTCTATTTGGTTTTATAATAACTCAATGAACTGTTACCAAATTTTTTGGTTTTAGTACATTCAAATTTTCCAAGCGTTTGAGGCATTGTTAATTCACTCATATGTTCAAAACAAATTAGCATAATATTATCATTATTAATTTGTTCTACCATTTCAAAGCATTTATCGTAAATGGCTTGCATCCCCTCTCTGTAATCAAAGGGTGGATCAATATAGACAATTATTTCATTGGAAGCATTTTTTAATGTATTTAAAATAAGAGGTAACTCTTTAAAGGTATCGCCTAAAAAAGTTTGACATTTTTTTGAATCAATTGACTTACAGTTTTTAACCAGCGTTGTGTATGAAGCTTTATCTTTTTCTATAAAATAAGCTTTTGAAGCTTCTCTTGAAATTGCTTCTAAGCCAATTGAACCACTTCCTGCAAAGGCTTCAATAAAAATAGTATCCATAACATCAAATTGTAAAACATTAAAAAAAGACTCTTTCAGTCTGGCTTTTGAGCTTCGTGTAACATTTAAAGAAGGCAGTTCAATTCTTTTACCTTTGTAAATACCTGAAATAATATGGGTGGAAAGTTTTTGATTTTTCATAGGCTAATATCTTTATATTTTTTTCTTATTATAGTAAAAACTTCTTAAGGGCTCGATTTATTAAAAAGCTGTTAATTATTTATAATATTGATTGTAAAAATTTATATATTAAGCTAATTTAGGTAATATTTCTAAATAATTAACATAATAAACGAAGAAGAGACAATGAGATTAATAATACTTTTTTTATCACTTTTATCACTCTCTTTGGCACTTCCAATAGTAAATATAAATTCAGATAAGTTTAGTATCACTGATTTTGAATTAGGTTACCTTGTTGATAATGCCAATGAATTAAAATTTGAAGATATACAATCTATGGCATTTATTTCAGGAAAAAATAGCATCTCTTTGGGTGCAAAAGTTAAAAACACTTGGGTAAAAATAGAATTATTAAATACGACTCAAAAAGAACAAACTATTTTTTTACACCAAGATTTAGCATTTAGATTTATAAGTTTAGAATATTTTGAAGTAAATAGCAGTAATGTCCTTATAAATCAGCAACTTTTTGAACCATTTGGTTCTTCAGCAAAAGAGCAACTTAATGGTTCTGATGCTGTTTTTAAATTTGCTCTTAGCCCAAAAGAGAGTAAAACAATATATGTTTATCAAAAAACTCCAGCGTATCATTTTTATAATTTTTTAATATTTTCTGAAAAAGAATCTATTGAATACTTAATATATGAAAAAGTAGATGCAGTGTTAATTGTTGGATTATTACTGTCATTAGCCATTTACAACTTATTTATATTTATATCTTCTTTGTACAGAGAATATTTATATTACTCTTTATATCTAATATCATCAACACTATGGATATTTTATGTCTATGGCTCAATGGCTCACTATTTCCATATTTATGGCGAAATTCCTTTAAAATTTAACTTTGGAATAATGTTAGCTCCCATATTTCTAGCTCTATTTATTCAAACTATTTTTAAAACGAAAAGAAAATATAAATTAGAACACCTGCTACTAAATAGTATTTCTGCTGTAGCATTAGCAAATTTCATCTATGGACTCATAAACTTCAATAGTGCATTAGAAATTCTTTCTTTGTCGCTTTCTTATGCCCTAATAATCTTTATGTGGATTGCTATTAGTATCTACCGAAAAGGGGATAAGCTTATAAAAATATTTTTATTTGCGCATACTTTTTATCTAATTTTTAGTGTTTATGCTCTTTTATATTACAGAGGGTTAGTTAATTCAACCTACATTGCATCTCATGGTACAAGCATAGGTCTTGTTATTGAAGCTTTATTGCTCTCTTATTTGGTTTCATATAAATTTAAGAGAATGGAACAAGAAAGAGAAGAAGATAGATTTAAACAAATAGAGTTAAAACTCTTAGCCTCTACCGACCCTTTGACGAAACTATATAACAGAAGATATTTAACTGAAGTATCAGAACAAATGCTATTGTTGTCTAAAAGAGAGAAAAAAGAGTTATCTGTTCTTATTCTTGATATTGATAAGTTTAAAAATGTAAATGACACCTACGGCCACCAGTTTGGCGATGAAGTTTTAGTTGTTCTGTCGCATAACCTAGTGGAACATCAAAGAGAAAGTGACTTAATCTGCCGATACGGAGGAGAAGAGTTTGTAGTACTTCTACCAAATACTTCCCTTGAAAATGCCACCAAAATAGCCGAAAAAATACGAAAGGAAGTAGAATCGTTAAGAATACCTCTTCCTTTGGGTGAAAAGTTTAGATTTACAATAAGTTTAGGTGTTTCTGCTATTGATGTAGAAAATGAAGATAATATTGAAAGTGCTTTAAAACGAGCCGATAAAGCACTATATAAAGCAAAAGAAACAGGTAGAAACAAAGTTTGTTTTGAAAGTCTATAACAACGAAGATAACAAAATATTTTCAAAAGTCTATTTTTTAAAAATTGAACTAAGAATACGTTAATTTTCTGTTATATTAGCACGTTATACTTTTAGAATTAAAGGAATTTTTATGAATAAAAGAAGATTTAGAGAAATAGCAACATCTCTTACTACAATAATATTTTTAGTAATTGGTTTAACTGGTGTAATGCTTTATTTTCATTGGTTTAACTCTATTATAAAAGAGTTGCATAAAATTCTAGGATTGCTCTTTGTAGCAGCAACCCTATTGCACGTTTTTGTAAATTGGAACAGCATGAAAACATACTTTAGTAAAAAAGTATTTTTTCTTTCCACTGTAATTATTGTAGCAATTAGTTCGACATTTATTATTTACAGTCTAACATCAACCAAAATTCACCCTAAGAAAATTGTAATAAACAGCGTAATGCAAGCTCCAATTCTTGATTCTTTAGAAATATTAAATATTGACTATGAAGAAGCAAAAATAAAATTACAACATCAGTCAATCGACATAACAGTATACAAAAACATCAATCAACTGGCAAAAAAGAATAATTTAGAACCTCTTGATGTGATTACTATTTTAAAAAGTGAGTAGTTTAAAAAGTTTCTTTTAAACTGCCCACTAATTCTTTTTCGCTTTATTAATATCCGAAGTGTATTTATAGACCATAAAATCGAACATACTTGTTCCTTTGTTTCTTGAAAAAAATGAGAACATCTCTAAAATTCTGAAGCACATTCTAAAAAATGCAGTAAATGGGATTATATAAGTAATTAGTGTTTCGTATTTTTTATTAGGATAATAGATGTCAAACTCCTCTTTAAGTTTGCCTAAGACATCGTTTTGTTTTTGTAAATCATGGGATTCATTGGTTTTTACTATCATAATGGCTAAAAATAGATTAACTGCAAACATCAATGCATTTAAGTTCCAACCTAGAATAAAAATATCGCTGTATGTCATTGTTTCTCCATAAAATGGTTTAAAGGTGAAATTATAGCAAATAAAAGATTGTTAGAATAATTTTTTGCTAAAATATGATATAAAAAATAACTGCTGAGAAAATAATGACACAACAAGAATATAATAAAAAAGTAGAACAACTAATTTTATGGGCAAATGCCTATTATGTAAACGACAACCCTATTGCAACCGATGAAGAGTATGACACACTTAACCGTGAAGTTTTGGCTTATGAAAAAGAGAACCCAACGCACATTCATCTGAATTCACCGACTCAAAGAGTGGGTGGTGTTGTGCTTGAAGGCTTTGTTAAAGCTAACCATCTTTCTCGTATGTGGTCGCAAGAAGATGTTTTTAATACACAAGAATTAAACGACTGGATTTCTCGTGCTAAAAAAGTTAATGAAACGTTAGAGTTTTATTGTGAACCCAAATTCGATGGTGCAAGTATGAATCTTATTTATGAAAATGGTGTTTTAAAACAAGCCATAACAAGAGGTGATGGAAGCGTTGGCGAAGATGTTACGAATAATGTTAAAACTATTTTTTCTATTCCTTTACATATAAAAGAGCAATCATTAATTGAAATTCGTGGAGAAATTGTTATTAAAAAGAGTGATTTTGAAAAAATAAATCAAGAGCGACTCCAAAATGGGGAACAGCTCTTTGCAAATCCTAGAAATGCAGCAGCTGGAAGTTTACGACAACTTGACTCTGCAATTACAGCAAAAAGAAAACTTTTTTTTAATGTTTGGGGAATTGGGCAAAATAATTTACCGTTTGAAAAACACCATGAAAAAATGCAATACATCTACTCTTTAGGCTTTTCAAAACCTCCTTTATATAAAGTGTGTCAAAATATTGAAGAAATAGAAGAGCTTTACCATGAAATTATTGCCTCAAGAGACTCAATAGAGATGATGCTTGATGGAATGGTGATTAAAATAAACGATATTGAAACACAAGATGAGCTGGGTTATACAGTGAAACAACCCAAGTGGTCGTGTGCGTATAAATTTCCTGCAGTTGAAAAAACCACGAAAGTAAAAGATATTATTTTACAAGTAGGACGAACAGGCGTTATTACACCCGTTGCTTTAGTAGAACCCACACTAATAGATGGTTCAACTGTTGAGCGAGCCACTTTACACAACTTCGATGAAATTGCCCGATTGGATTTACGCCTTAACGATGAAGTTATTCTTATTAAAAGTGGAGATATTATTCCTAAAATCACTAAAGTATTCCATGAGCGAAGAGATGGCTCTCAAATAGCCATACAACGCCCAGTTTCTTGCCCCACGTGCCAAAGTGAGCTTTTAGACGAAGGTATTTTAATTAAGTGTCAGAACTTAGATTGCCCTGCAAGGGTGGTTAACTCTATTATTTATTTTGCATCTAAAAATTGTATGGATATAGATGGTTTGGGGAATAAAATTGTAGAGTTATTAGTAAATAAAGAGATAATTTATGACATTTTAGATTTATACACATTAAAATATGAAAATTTAGAAAATCTTGAGGGTTTTAAAGAAAAAAGAATTAATAACTTACTTCAAGGTATAGAAAAAACCAAAGGAACCTCACTTTCGAGAGTAATCAATGCCTTAGGCATTGAACACATAGGAGAAGTGGCATCCAAACAAATTTGTTTAGAGTTTGGTTTGGATGTTTTGGAGGTTACTTCTGAACAGCTAGTTTCTTTAGATGGCATTGGTGAGCAAATGGCAAACTCTTTTTGTGAATTTATGCGTGTTAATAAAGCCTTAGTGGAAAAACTATTTAATTTTATAAAACCCACTGTTGAAGAAAAAATAGAAGTAAAAGAGAATATTTTTAAAGGCAAAACGGTAGTATTAACAGGAACCATGAGTAAAAGCAGAGGCATCATAAAAAAAGAATTAGAAGCCTTAGGCGCCAAAGTAGCTTCAAGTGTCTCTAAAAGCACGCACTACGTTATTTATGGAGAAGATGCTGGAAGTAAATATGATAAAGCTGTAGAGTTGGGTGTTGTTACACTTACGGAAGAAAGCGTGGAGCGAATGAAAAGTGAAAAATGAAATATGCCTAAAAGTTCTGAAATTCACCAGCCATTAATCACAAACCATTACCCCCTATTCCCCAAACAATGGTATGGTAATTGTAAATGTTGCACCCTCTCCTTCTTCGCTTTCGCAAACTATGGTGCCTTTTAACTTTTTATTAACTAAGCTGTAAATAATATTTAAGCCAAGTCCGGTACCGCCACCTTCTCTGTTTGTGGTGAAAAAGGGTTCATATATTTTTTTCAAGTGCTCTTTTTTGATTCCTTTTCCGTTGTCTTTATATACTATAACTACATTATAATTTTCTATTTTGGCATCGATAACTATTTTTTTATCCATGCTTTTGTCAAATCCGTGAATGAGTGAGTTAACAATTAAATTGGTTAGAATTTGGGAAATATCTCCAGCATAAGTTAAGATTTTTAACTCTTTTGGGCAATGCATTTCTACATCTACTTTTAACTGTTTTAGTTTATTTTGTAAGCTTAATATCACCTCTTCAATATAAGTGTGCAGATTTATTTCTCGTTTTTCTTCTATGCTTTGGTCAACGGCAACTTGTTTAAAACTTTTAACCAATTGAGCTGTTTTTTCTAAATTCAGACGAATAGTATGCGCTAAACTATAAGAAACATCAATATAGTGTTTAAACTCTTCTTCACTTAAATTCTGATCTTCATACTCTTTTTTTAGTTTACTTGTCATGTCGCTAAAATGGGTAATACCTGTTAAACTCAATCCCACCGGGGTATTTATTTCATGAGCAACACCTGCTACTAACCCTCCTAAACTGGCTAATTTTTCACTCTCTATTAAATGTTCTTGCGTTCGTTCTAGTTTTTCCATGGATTGTTTTAGTGCTAAAGTTCTCTCTTCTACTTTTTTTTCTAGATTTTCATTTAAGTGGCGTATTTCTAGTTGTGCAATGCGTTTGGCATTGACTTCGTTGTCAAGTTGATTGATTTTTTCTTGAAGTTGTTCAGAGTGACGCACTAATAATTTCTCTTTTTCTTCATAAAAATTTATCTTTTCATTAAAATCTTTAGGAGTAATTTTCATTTTTGATAACACATTGGCATAGGCATTGGATAGTTCTTTTGACTCCTCTTGTGAAAAAGCATCACTTTTATCCATAACATTGTGTGCACTTGCTGCTCCAATTGTTCCTGAAAGAGTTCGTTCCACTTGTCCATGAAGTTTTGCTAATTCTAAAATATCAATCATAGGTTTGTTTTCAAAATTTAACTCTTTTAAAATAGAGTAAATAATTTGCTTACTTTTTGAGACTTTAAAATAATCATTTAAAATTTGTTCATAAATAAATAGTTTTTCTGCTAAATAGATATGACTACTTAACTCTTGCGTTACTTCAAATTTTTCTTGTAACATTAAAATATCTACAAACTCATCGGTTAATTTTTTTTCATCACTAGATTGTGTGCTAAAGAGTGAAAAAAGAACAAAAAAACTAATATTAAAAAACATCGACCAAAAAAGAGAGTGTGTTAGCATATCGTATTGGTTTAAGCCAAAAAGTTCTAGTGGTTTTAAAAACCACATACCAAACAATCCATGCGTTAAAATAGAACTATCTATCCAATTGGTGTGAACAAATTGCGGAATAATGAGGGTAAAAAACCAAATCATAAACCCAGCTACCATTCCAGCAATAGCTCCTTTTTTATTGGCACTTTTCCAAAAAAGTCCGCCAATTAACACAGGAACAAACTGCAAAATTGCAGCAAATGAAATTAAACCAACATCTACAAGCAGGTAGTTTTTAATAACAAAAATATAAAACAAATAGCCGGAAAATATAAAAAACGCCACTATAATCCAACGCAAAAGTAGAATTCGTTTTTTCAAAAAATTTAAAGGGGCATAGGAATCAATTAACGGCAAAATAAGGTAGTTACTAATCATTACAGACATAGTCATAGAAGTAATCATAATCATACTAGTAGATGCTGAGAAACCTCCAATAAATGCGATTAGTGCCACTAAACTGTTGTCATTTTTCAAAGGCAAGGTTAACACATAAAAATCAATCAAAGTGGTAGAATCGCTTAACAATATTCCACCTAAAGCAATAGGTACGGTAAAAAAAGTAATTAAAAGTAAATATAGAGGGAAAATCCACATTGCTTTGTAAATGTGTTTTTCATTGGAGTTTTCTACCACGCTCACATGGAATTGTCGTGGCAAAAACATTACTGCAAACATTGATAAAACAATAACCGACAACCAATTAGAAAAAGAAGTGTTACTGTTGTGTTGTGAAATTAAATCTGAGTAAATATTGGCATCATGTGCTTTTGTGAAAATATCATCTAAGCCATCAAATAGAACATAACTTACAAAAACACCTACAACAATAATGGCTAAAAGTTTAATAACCGATTCAACCGCAACCATCACCATTATTCCTTGGTGCCTTTCAGTTGGGTCCACTTTTCTTAGTCCAAAAATTATAGTAAAAAAAATCATTAAGGATACAATTAAAAAACCAACGGTGTCACTTGTTAAAAAAGTAATCTCTTGTTGCATTTCATAGTCATGAATGGTTAAAATATTAATAGAAGTAATCAACGATTTTAGCTGTATAGAAATATAAGGAACCGTTCCAATAAGAGCTGTTATACTAACAATTGCCCCTACTAATCGTGATTTATCATAACGAACAGAGATAATATCGGCAATAGATGTAATTTTATAAAGATTTTTAATGCGTATGAGCTTTTTTAATATAACCGGCCATAAAAATATAATTAATGTAGGTCCTAAATAAACTGCTAAAAAAACAAATCCGCTGTTAACTGCTTTTCCAACGCCTCCATAGTAGGTCCATGCCGTACAATATATGGTTAATGACAGTGCATATATCCAAGAAGAAGAAGCAATTTTGTCGTTTATATCTTTTTTTTCAATATAATATGCCGTTACGAAAAGAAGCGCCATATAAATTAGAAAGAACGATACAATCGTATATATACTAAACATTCTCTTCCTTCTCATTTTTTGTATGTACACGGCTAATAAAATATAGAAGCAGTATCATAATAAACCAGAAAGCGAAAATTATAATAAAACTGTTTTCAATGCTGCTCATATTAATGAGTGGAAAAATGACTATATTTAAAATTATAAAAAAAAGAATAAAAAGAAAAATCAAGAATCCAAATTGTTGCATCTTTTTTTTCATTGCTTTCCTTTTGTTTCTACATTATCTTAATAATTGTACAATATTTTTTATTATAGTTAATATTTATTTATAATAAGTAACACTCTGTAACAATTAGTCATTTTATACGCAATATTAAGCTTTATTTTATCGACTTGTCAATAATATTGTTAAAGTAATTTTAAGACAAAGGGAAAAAACAATGATAATGCCTCAACGATCAAAAGATTTAACAATGACGCTTCTAATGACACCTGACAAAGCAAACTTTTCAGGTACGAATGTTCATGGGGGAGAAATTTTAAAAATGCTAGACCACGTTGCTTATGCGTGTGCAGCTAGATACACAGGTAACTATGCAGTTACTCTTTCAGTAGATATGGTTTTATTTAAACACCCAATAAAAATTGGTTCATTGGTAACATTTTATGCTTCTGTTAACTATACAGGAAGAACTTCTATGGAAATCGGGATTAAAGTTATTTCTGAAGATATTAAAGAAAAAACAAGAAAACATACTAATGTGTGTTATTTTACAATGATTGCTGTTGATGCAGATGGAAAACCAACTCCTGTTCCAAAATTAGATCTTGACACAGAAGATGATAAACGAAGATACAACGATGCTATTAGAAGAAAAGAAGCAAGAATTAATGCTAAAAGTTTAACTCAAGTATAACTTGAGTTAAACTAAAAGTCAAAAGCTATTTAAACAGCTTTTGACTCTAAAAATTCCTCATATGTTCCTTTAAAATCTATAATTGAACCATCTTTTTGAATCTCTATAATTCTATTTGCAAACGCGTCTAGTAACTCTCTATCGTGCGAAACACAAATACAAGAACCTGCATATGCCAATAATCCTTCACCTAAAGCAATAATAGCTTCAAGGTCTAAGTGGTTAGTAGGCTCATCTAAAATCATAAAGTTAGGTTGTTCAAGCATGATTTTTGAAAGCATCATTCTATGCTTTTCTCCCCCACTACACGCATTAACTTGTTTTTCTTGCTCTTGCCCATTAAAAAGCATTCGCCCTAAACAGTTTCTAATTTCTGAAATATCAGCTTCTCGGTCAAACCCTCTTAACCAATCATAAAGAGTCATATCCCCTTTTATCATTTCTGTAGCATTTTGAGGGAAATACCCTTTTTGAATGGTAGCTCCCCAATGAATTTCACCACTATCTGGTTTAATATTTTCCATCATAATTTCACACAATGTTGTTTTTCCAATTCCATTGGGCCCTAAAATTGCAATTTTATCATCTTTATCCACAGAGAAAGAGATATCATTTAATACCACTTCACCATCATATGATTTAGAGATATTTTTAACACTTAGCAGCTCTTTACCCACTTCTCTTTTTTGTTTAAAGATAATAGAGGGGTCTCTTCTGCTTGAAATTTGAATGGCTCCAACGTCAAGTTTGTCAAGTTGTTTTTGTCGTGAAGTTGCTTGTCTTGCTTTAGAAGCATTGGCACTAAAACGCGCAATAAACTTTTCAAGTTCTTCTTTCTCTTTTAATTTTTTACTTGTATCGGTTTGTTGCTGTTTAGCAATCAGTGTTGAAGCAATATACCAATCGTCATATGTTCCTGAAAATTCTCGTATTTGTTTGTAATCTACATCTAAAATATGCGTACACACAGCATTTAAAAAGTGTCTATCATGCGAAATTACAACCATTGTTCCATCGTGGTGTTGAAGTTGGTTTTCCAACCAACCAATGGTCTCAATATCTAAGTTATTCGTAGGTTCATCTAAAAATAGAATATCTGGTTTTGGGTAAAGTACTTGAGCTAATAAAACTTTAAATTTATCGCCCCCTGTAATGGTACTCATTAACTCTTGTTGAGAAGAAGCAGAAAATCCCAAATCTTCTAAAATTTTTGTAATTTTAATGTCGTATTCATAAGTAGGGTCTTCTTCACAACAAATCATCTCTAATTCGCCTAAACGCTCACCTATTTCGTCTGTATACTCTTCTAAATACAATCTTTCTTTTTCTTTAATGGCATCATGTAATCTTTTATTTCCCAAAAGAACGGTATCAAAAATAGTATGTTCTTCATACGCGAATTGATTTTGGCTAAGTGTCCCTACTTTTTTACCATTTTGTATTTGAACTTCTCCATCGGTTGCATCTTCTTGACCTGCAAGAATACGTAGAAATGTTGTTTTTCCTGCTCCATTAGCACCAATAAGCCCATATCGCTTACCACCATCTAATTTCACATTAATTTCTTGAAACAAAACTCTTGCGCCAAAAGATTTCTTTAAATTTACTGTTTGAACCATATTCTATCTCTCTTTTCCATAGTATTATTCCGCGATTATATCCAAAGGTAGCTAATAGATGTCTAAGATTATATTGTGCATTTTGTTTTTGGTCGATAGACCTTGATGTTTTCACAATTTAATTCATCTCGTAAATATTGTGCGTGTAGTTGACTTAAAATCCCTTTATCACAATAAAACAGATACTCTTTATCTTGTGGCAATTTTACAAATTGGCTTTTTAGTTGGTGAAATGGTATTTTAATGGTTTCACAAGAAGCTTCAATACACTCATTGTTTTGTCTAATATCTACAATTGTATATTTCCCATTAGAGACATCCGAAATGGTTTCAATTTGTCCAATATTTTCATTAATATCATTTATAATATCTGCTACATTAATCGTAATTGCATTTTCAACCGCTTTATCTAAAATCTCATAATTGTATCTTGCTGCTTCTTTTTCCATTCGGTCATATGAGCCATGAATAACAGGATTTTTAGAAATAACCCCACAATACTCTGGCATGGTTTCTGCAAATCTTTTTGTGCCTATTTCATTGGCAATATTCATAATTTCTGGTTTGTTCATTGTACAAAGGGGTCGAAGGACTAACTTTTTGGTAACTTGGTCAATTAGTGCTAAGTTTCTCAAAGTTTGGCTAGAGACTTGTGCTACGCTTTCTCCTGTTAGAAGAGCATCTATTTTCATATCATTAGCTATTTTTTCAGCCGCTTGTAGCATAAGTCTTTTTAACATCACTCCCATATAGCTTTCAGAATTTGAGTTAAATATTTCCGTAACGACATCATCAAATGGAACAGAAATAAACGAAACTTTATGCGAAGAGCCAAATTTATTCCACAAATAATATGCTACTTGCTTTACCCCAATTTCATGAGCAACACCGCCTAAATTAAAGAAAATAAAGTGTGTTTTTATTCCTCTTTTCATGGTCATATAGCTTGCCACCGTAGAGTCAAACCCTCCTGACATAAGTGATAAAATATCACCTTGTGAGCCTAAAGGAAAGCCTCCTAAACCTCTGTATTTATGAAAAATTATATTAAGTTGTTTATCATTTAACTCAATGTTAATGGTCACTTCAGGGTTATGTAAATCTACGGTACTAGTACTGTTTTGTGAAAGCATATACCCACCTACGGTTTGTTCTATTTGTGGGGATTTAAAGCTATGTGTTCCTGAACGCTTCGCTCGTATTACAAAGCGTTTATTTTGGATTGTGTTTGCCATAACATCGTTAACAATAACTTTAATTTGGTCAATCGTTTTAACCTCATCAAACTGCAATGCTTCTAGCACTAATTCAACACCTGGAGTATCAAGTAATCTTAAACGCACCTCGGTAATTACATCTATTGGGCATACTACATCAATTTTATCAAAAAACTTTTTTGTGGTGATTTCTGCAGATATTCGTGTGAGTAATTTTTTTAAATTGCCATGAAGTTGGTCAATCATTTGTCGTTTGGCACTGGCGCCTTTTATCATAATTTCAGGAAAAAATTTTACAATAAATTTCTGTGTTGTAGGGAGTGTATTTTCCATTAATATTAATGCCTTGTTTTTAAATAGGCAAGATTATACCATATCAAAAATAAAGCAAACCCATAATATTTTATGGGTTTGCTCTTTAAAACAGAATCGTTTTATTTAATAAACTCAACAACCTCTTCAAAGGGAAGCCGAAGTTGTTCAGATTGCGGATTAACTCTGTATCCAAAAGGCAAGATAATTGCCAATCTAAATTGGCTTTTGTCCAAATTTAAAATGGTTTCAACCTCATCTTTGTTATACCCTTCAATAGGACAAGAGTCAATTCCTTTAACAGCTGCGGCTGTCATCATATTTCCAGCTGCAATAAAAGTTTGTCGCGCTGTCCAAGCATAGATATTGTCATCGTTTCTTAGAGTATCTTCCAAATGAGAAGCGTATAAATTCAGATACATTTCAAGTTTTTCTTGAGGCAATTTACGACGGCAAAACATCTTAGCCGGAATACCAGATTGTGGTCTAACACTATTTATTCCAGCTAGTACAACCACCAAATGCGAGCAAGAAGTAATTTGAGCTTGATTCCAACAAGCAGGTCGTAATTTTGCTTTTAACTCCTCATTGGTAATAACTAAAAATTTCCATGCTTCCATTCCAAAAGAACTGGGCGATTTTCGTCCCGCTTCTAAAATGAATTTTAAATCTCCATCACTGATTTTTTTGTTTTCATCAAACACTTTGCATGCGTGTCTGAAATCCATGGCTTCTTCAAAACTTTTATACATTTTGTCCTCCTATTTTATAATGATAACTCTAAAATGGCTTCAACAATTGGTTTGTTTATTGTCTGTTTTGTTCCAAAATTCACAAAACCATGTTGCTCTAAAAGTGTGGTAACTTTTTCTTTTATGGCTTTATCTTGAGTATAGCTAGAAAGCTTTAAATCAACTCCCAAACTTTCATATAACGCTCTGATTTTTTCAATCGTCTCTTCTGGAGTTACTTCGGTTAATCCAAAAACATTTTTTCCCATTTGTAAGAGTTTCTCTTTTTTCTCTTCTTTTAAAACAGAAAGTAAATGAGGCTGAATAATTGCCAACGTTCGTGCGTGGTCAATTCCGTATAACCCACTTAACTCATGCCCTATAAAATGAGTTGCCCAATCTTGGGGAACGCCTAATCCTAGTAGTCCATTGAGTGATTGATTGGCAAGCCACATTAAATTAGCATACCATAAATCATCTTTTTTATCGTAGTTATTGGCTAGGTTAATTAAGGCTTTTAAAATGCCTTCCGCATAATAATCTTGTGCCAAAGCACCATGCGAAAAAGTCAAATACTGTTCACATACATGCACAAAAGAATCAATAATTCCATTTGCAAGTTGTCTGTCATCTAAACTTTTTAATACATCTGGGTCTAAAACAGCAAATTGTGGATAGGAAAAAGATGAGTGAAAAAACCGTTTCTCTTGAGTTGCTTTTTTAGTAATGACAGCCCCTGTGTTTGATTCACTCCCTGTAGCTGCTAGTGTTAAAACAGCTCCTAATTCTAAGGCTTTTGTTGATATATGTTTGCCTTCAAGTAAATCCCAGCCATCGCCTTCATAATAAAACGCATTGACAATGTATTTACACCCATCTAAAACAGAACCTCCCCCAACGGCTAAAACATAATCTACCTTATGTGTTCGTCCATACTCAATGGCTTTATCTAAGGTCTCTTTTGCGGGGTTCGCTTCAACGCCACTAAACTCAAAAAAAGTGTGTTTTTTTAAGGCATTGACAACTTGTTCATACACACCATTTTTCTTAATACTTCCCCCACCATACACCAACAAAACACGCCTATTCTGTGGAATTAAAGAGCTAAGTTTTTCAATTTTTCCTTGCCCAAACTCTATTAATGTAGGATTTTGATAACTAAATTCCATATTTTTCCTTAATTTTTAAAATTATTTTCTAAAAGTGCAGTAAATCTCTTTTTCTCTTCTTCAAGGTTTAAATCGCCTTTAAAAATATCGTGTACGCTATAAGTTTTTACGGGTTCTAATCCACAAAATTGAAACACTTTATGAACTGCCACATTCGCTTGGTCAACACTAAGTCCTTCAAAAAAACCTGCTTGGTTATTAAATTCACTCTCAGGGCAGTTATAAGTAATGCTTAACATATATTTTCCGTTAAGCAGCCCTCCACTTCCATAAGTTTTAGAGTTATCGCTTCGGCTTCGTCCATCACTTGTGTAGTGTTTTCCTTGTGTTAGCACTTCATCAAAATATTTTTTAGAAATCCACGGAATTCCCATCCAGTAAACTGGAAATTGAAATAAAACAACATCTGCCCATGCTAGCTTTTCAGACTCTTCTTCTTTGTTGTACCCTTTGTCTATATGGGTGTGTTTAACTTCAAACCCCTTTTTTAGAAAAAAATCATTGGCACAATCAATATAGTGTTGTGTTAATTCACCTTTGGCAACATTTTCATAATATTGATGCGCGTTGATAATTAATACTTTTCTCATTTGTTATCCTTATGTGATAATATTCTATTATTATAGTTTTATTTGTATTAAACAAAAGACCTTTTACTCTTTTACTGGTTCTTTTTACTATCGCACTCACCTGTACCACCACACCCACAACCTGATTTTTTAAATACTCTTCTATATATGTAGTATAAAGCCAATAAAGCTACTACCGTTATTATTATCTCTTCCATATTTTTCCTTAACTTTTTTATAATGAAATAATAGTCTAATTTTAATAAATAAAATATTAATGATATTCGTTATCGAAATCAGTATTTTTTAAGTTACAGAGTTTTATAATGCCACTTATATTTTAAATTAGATATTTAATTTAATATCTTTTGTAAGGAACCATATGAAACTAAGTCAAATGATTGGCGGAAGCAGTTGCAAAATTGTAAAGTCAAATGCTACAAATAAGCTTTACCACAAACTATTAGATATGGGGTTTATTCCTGGTGCTACTATTAATATAATAAGAGAAGCTCCACTATATGACCCAATGCAATTAAAAATACATAACTATTTAATAACTTTGCGAAAAAGTGAAGCTGCTTTAATAGAAGTAGTGCAATTATGATTAAAGTAGCCCTAGCAGGTCAACCCAATTGTGGGAAATCTACTATTTTTAATATGGTTAGTGGAATTGACCAACATATTGCTAACTATCCAGGTGTTACAGTAGATAAAAAAGTGGGTCGTTTTTCTTATGAAAATGAAAAAATAGAGATGGTTGACCTTCCTGGTACTTACTCTTTTAGCTCTTACTCACTAGAAGAGAGAGTTTCAAAACAGTTTATTCTGGATGAAAAGCCAGATGTTATAGTAAATATTATTGATGCTTCTAATATAAAAAGACATCTTTATTTAACTTTTCAGCTTCTTGAAATTGGTATGCCTGTTGTAATTGTACTTAATATGATGGATGTAGCCCAAAGAAGAGGTATAGTAGTTGATAGTAAAAAAATATCTCAAATGCTAGGGTGCAAAGTTATAGAAGCAAGTGGTGCTAAAGGTATTGGTTCTAAAGAGATAATGGAAGCTATTGTGCAAACTTCTAAAAATGTTGAAAAGTATGAAGAGTTCTCTATTAACTATGAAGAACTAGAACCACATATTAAAGAGATTGAAAATGCAATTGAGCAGACAAAATTAACTTTAAATAAAAGATGGATGGCAATTAAAATGCTTGAAGGCGATGATACGATTACTTCTTATTTAAAAAAAGAGTTTTTAAATATTGAAGAGCTTACTCGCACTCAAATAGATAAGTTTCACACTCTTTACGACAAAGACACTACCTCTTTTTTAGCAACTTTTAGATACGACTCTGCTGATATTATCTATCATAAAGCTATAAAAGATGTAAATATAGGAAAAGAGACCATTACTGATAAAGTAGATAAAATTGTCTTAAACCGTTGGTTAGCACTGCCTATTCTTTTTGGAATTATGTTTTTAATTTATGAACTCTCAATTGTAGGTGGTTACAAATTAACCGACTACACCTGGCCTATTTTGGCTTTTATTAAAAACTTTGTAATAGATATTTCTCCAGAAGCTTACTTAACAGATGTTCCTATGGTAACAGATTTTGCAGTTTGGATGATAAACAGTGCAAACGCATTAATTAACTATATTCCTATATTTTTTATTCTTTTTATGCTTATTGCTATTATGGAAGATGTGGGTTATATGCCCCGTATGGCGTTTATTCTTGACAGAATATTTAAAAAATTTGGTCTGCATGGGCAATCTACTTTACCTTTGGTTTTAGGTGGAGCAATGGTTGGTGGGTGTGCAGTTCCTGGAGTTATGGCTACAAAAGGAATTGCCGATGACAGGGCTAGAATGGCAACTATTTTAACAGTGCCATATATGAACTGCTTGGCAAAAGTGCCTTTTTATACACTTATTTTAGGAGCATTTTTCAAACCAGATATGTCTATTATGATGTTTTTTATCTCAACAGTAACTATTTTTACAGCACTTATAGTTGCTAAAATAATCACCTCTACTTTTTTAAAAACACGAGAAACAGCCCCTTTTGTTATGGAGCTACCGCCTTATCATCTACCTACAGTTAAAGGAGTTATTTTAAGTGCAGCTCAAAGAGTGTGGATATATATTTATAAAGTTTTAACAATTGTTTTAGCCGTTGCTATAGTATTATTTGCTCTTTTACAGTTTCCAGGAATAAGCAAACAATCACAAGAACAATATGATAGTGAGCTTGAAAAGTCATTAACTTCTTTTGATAAAAAGGTTAAAAAAAGCTCTTACTATGAAGAGGTTGATACAAAAGATGAAATTGCCGATTTGCTTAACTATTACGATGGTTATAGAAATAAAAGAATGGCTACAACTTCAAAAGATGGTGCTTTAGCAATAGATGAAACTTATAATAAAAAGAATCCAAATTTTTATAAGTTTATAAAACCTTTAAAAGATAATGATGCAAAAATTATTAACGCAGAAATAAGAAAACTTGCCAAAGAGCGAAACAGAATTTTACGAAACATAAAAAATGAAAAAGTAGAAAATTCACTCTTAGGACTTTCAGGAAAAGCAGTAGAACCACTCACAAAATATGCAGGGTTTGACTGGAAGATAAATGTTGCATTTTTAAGTTCATTTGCAGCAAGAGAGAGTGCAGTTGCTACTTTGGGAAGTCTATATGAAGATAACAAAGAACAATCTCAAAGAGCAGAAGAAGCTATGGCTGCAAATAGTGGTTACAGTGAACTTCATGCGGTGGCAATTTTAATTTTTATGCTTTTAACTCCACCTTGTATAGCAACTATGATTGTTGTAAAGATGCAAACAAATAGTTACAAATGGATGTTATTTGCAATATTTTTTCCTATTTTCTTAGGAATTACTGCTTCTAGTATTATCTTTACACTAGGTAATTTGAATAGTTGGAGTGGGCTTGAAGCTATGAGCTATTTCTACTTTAGTATTGTTTTAACAGCACTAATAATTGGGTTTTTCCCAACAAAAAATATTAATTGGCAAGGAGGATTAAAAAATGTTTAAAAATCTTATAAAGGAGGAAAACTCAAAATGAAAAGAGTAATATTAAGTTTAGCACTATTTACTAGCTCACTTTTTGCACATAGTGCAATTATGTCTTGCTTTGACAATGGTGATGGAAGCATCACTTGCGAGGGAGGATTTAGTGATGGAAGCAGTGCTAGTGGAGTAAATTTTAAAGTTGAACAAAATGGAAAAACTATTTTTGAAGCTAAAATGAGCGAAGACAGTGAAGTTACATTTAAAAAGCCAAGCAGCCAATACAGTGCTGTTTTTGATGCTGGTGAAGGGCATCAAGTTTATGTAAAAGGTTCAGATATAACTGAATAATAAAAAAGAGTTAAGTACTCTTTTTTTAAAGAGTACTCATTGATACTAATTATTATAATTACAATATTAAAAATAGAATAAGGATTAAATAAAATGAAAAAAATGATTTTAAAGACAGTAGCAGTAACAGCACTATTAAGTTCTTCTGCATATGCTCACTTTCAAATGGTTTATACACCTCAAACGGCATTAACAAAGGGTCAAACAATAGAGTTTAAACATATTTTTACTCACCCTTTTTCAGATGAACACACCATGGATATGGCAGGAGTTGAAGAGTTTTTTGTAATAAATAAAGAGGAAAAAACTGATTTAAAAGATACTCTTAAGTCTATTACTTTTAAAGGAAGTAGTAATAGTGGTAAAGCCTACGAAAGCAGTTATAAAGCTAGAAAAATGGGTGACCATCTTTTTGTTATGACCCCTACTCCTTATTATGAAAAAAATGAAGATGCTTATATTCAACAAATTACTAAAACAGTAGTAAATGTAGCAGGTGCTCCTAGTGATTGGGACGCAGAGTTAGGACTTAAAGCAGAAATTGTGCCTTTAACTAAACCTTATGCTATTTGGGAACATGGAAGTTTCACAGGTATTGTAAAAAGTAATGGAACAGTAGTTCCTTTTGCAGAAATTGAAGTTGAGTATTTAAACCGAGATGTCGATATGAAAAACAATCAAATGGGAAAATCAAAAGTAGAAGCACCACAGGATTCATTTGTAACTATGACTATTAAAGCAAATAAAGATGGTGAGTTTACATTTGCTATTCCAAAAGCTGGTTTTTGGGCTTTTTGTGCTTTAGGAGTTGGTAGTGTTAAAGAGTATAAAGGTAAAGAGTTAAGCCAAGACGCTGTTATTTGGGTTGAAGCTAAAGCTATGAAATAAATTTTTAGAAAGCCGTTTTTACGGCTTTTTATAAAGTTTATAAGGAGAACACTATGGCAGATAATATTTTTTTAGCAGCTCTTGTTTTAGGAGCATTATATATTCTATACATCAAACTTGTTAAGTCAAATGGTTGTGATGGTTGTGGCGGAAATTGTGAAAAAAAAGAGTAATAAAAGTGTTATTGAGATTAGAAATTTATCCTTTGATTACAAAAACAGACTTATTTATAATAACTTAAATCTGAATATTTATAAAGGGACTATTTTTGGACTTTTAGGAAAAAATGGTGTAGGTAAATCTACTCTTATTAATATTTTAATGGGTTATTTAAAACCAAAAGCAGGTGAATGTTTAATTTTTGGTGAAAACTCACACGAACTTTCAAACAATACAAAAAAGAGTATAGCTTTGCTCCATGAAGGCTTTATTACTTATGATTATATGAGTATAGAAGAACTAGAAAAATTCTTCTCTTTATTTTACAATAATTGGAAAAAAAATCTTTTTTACGAATTAGTAGATTTAATGAAGCTTCCTTATACTCAAAAAATTTCAACTCTATCTTTTGGACAAAAATCTCAAGTAGTTCTTGGAACTATTTTTGCACAAGATGCAAAACTTCTTATTTTAGATGATTATTCAATGGGTTTAGACGCTGGATATAGAAGGCTTTTTGTTGAGTATTTAAAAGAGTATATTAAAAATAGAGACAAAACAGTTTTAATAACCTCTCACAATATGAATGATTTAGAAAATTTAATAGATGATATAGCAATAATACAAAGTGGTGGAAGAGTACATCTTGATACTATGGCTAATTTTAATAAAGACAAATCGACTACTTTTGAAGATAAATTTTTAGATTTTGTAGGAAAATATTAATGCTGTTTTCTATTTTAAGAAAAGAGTGGATAAAACTAAAACTCTATCTTTACCTTTTACTATTTTTAGTAACTGTTTTAATTTGCTATTTTGCATATAATATAAACTATGCTTTTGCCACAATTGAACCTGAATCTATGTTATGGTATAAATTTGCACAACTTCAAGACAAGCCCTACTTTACGCTTAATTATTGGTATTTAGTTTTAGCTACCGTTTTAGCTTTTGCACAATTTTTACCAAAGAAAGTAGGCTCTCGTATAAAAATAATGGCACATCTTCCACTAAAAATGCAAGATTCACTCTTTTTACATCTTTTTATTGGTGCTGTTTTTTTAACTACTCTTTTAACAATTTTATCACTTGGAACTCTTTTAACCTTATACTTTTATTACCCATTAGATATTGTTTTTATTGGTTTAAAAGATACTTTTGCTTACTCTTTTGCTTCTATAATCTTATATGTAGGTCTTTGCTCAATTATTTTAGAAAAAGATATTAAATATCTTTTTCTAAAAAGCTTACTTACTCTAGGATTTGTAATTTTGTTTATAAAACAGAGATATTTTTTAGAAGATATTTCATGGTTAATACTTCTACTTTTTATGCCATTTATGGCATTAGATAGTTTTTATAGTTTCAAAGAACAAAGAGTTAAATCTTTTTTATACAAAGCTGTTTTAGTTACTATTATTCCTACTTTTATCTACCTTTTGTATGGCAACTATAAAACAAATTATGCAAAATCTTTTACTAATTATTATATTTTTTACTCAAATATAATTAATGATTTTGTTTACCAAAAAAATTTTGCGGGACATAGGTTTGAGTATGGTATTAAAAACAAAGAAGTTTTTGATAGAAAAACATATGAAGCTTACTTACCATTTGTATATTATAAAAATTTAGAGATACAAAACAGACTTCCTATAAAAATAGAAAATACTCTTTTTGACAAAGAGATAATAAAATCTTCAAGACTAAGCTTTAGCTATAACCCAATCTCTTTAGAGCCTCAAGAAGTAGAAATATATCCACTTTTAAATCCACAAAAAGATAAAGGGGTTATAAAATTCAGTGAAGAAGCATTTTCAATTAAGAGTAAAAAAGCTGTTGTATATGAGTTTGACAATAAAATAAACAGAGATTTAAGTAATGAGCTTACTAAAAAACTTACAGAAAATGCGTTTTCATATCCTGCTATAAATATTTGGGGAAAAACTACAAATATGAAGCCGTTTGATAAAGGTTATTTAGTACAAGATAGTAAGAAAAAACTTTTCAATATAAAAAGAGCAGATGGAATTATAGAAGTTACTTCAATTAAATATCCTAAAAATATCTCTTTAGCTTATATAGATATTTCAGAAAATAGACAAAAAAATCTTAGTGGTTATGCAATAGATACAAATAATCAATTCTACCTTTTAAATTGGGATTTCAAGTTTATTCCAATAGATACAAAGGAATTTAACTACAAAACAATGAAATTGCAACTACTTTCAAACCCTTTAAACTATCAAATTAGATACAACGATGGCAAAAATTATTTTGCTGTTGCATTAAATAGTTCTTATGAAGTTATTAAAACAATAAAAATAATTAAAGAGAAATAATGGCACACTATTTATCTAAAAAAAACAAACAAAGATTTTCTATTGCTTATATTGTACTTTTTGCTTTATTTGGATTTTATATTTTTAACACATACCAAAATTTACAAAATAGTATTAAACAAAGTAAAATAGATACAATTATTTCTGATTATAACTTATATGAAAAAGTGTTTGAGAAAAGACTCAAAAAGGATTTGCTAATTGATAATCCTAATTATATTAACACCGATGAACTAGTAGATGAGTACGCAAAAAGTACTCCTTTGTATATAAATAAGAAAAATAAACAAGATACAAAATATAATTTGACTATTAAATATTTTGATAAAAGTAAAAGGCACAGCATTGATATTGAAGAAAAAATAGCTCTTTTAGGAAAAAATGCATTTGTTTATACATTTAACGATAATAGCGTAGAACTATTTGGAAAAATATCAAACAAAGGTTATGTAAATATTATTAAACAATTTGAACAGCTTTTCATTTTAAAAGAGATTTTAAACAGCTCTATTTTAGTTATTTCAACTATTATTTTAATAAATATTTTCATTTTCTTTTATCTATTAACTCTTTTTGATGAACATGAAGAAGTTAAAAAAAAGATGCACAGCCAGTATGAAAAGTTATCACTTGATGCAAAATCAATTGCTATGGTTGACACACTTACAGGTGCATATACTCGTATTAAATTTGATGAAGATTTAAATAATTTATTGCAATTGGCTTTTCGATTTAAAGAACAAACTTTTTGTCTTATGATTTTAGATATAGACAATTTTAAATCTGTAAATGATACGCACGGTCATGATTATGGCGATATTGTTTTAAAAGAAATATCTTCAACAATACAACAAAATCTTAGAAAAACCAACTATTTTTATAGATGGGGCGGAGAAGAGTTTGTAATTCTTATGCCCATGAATAAACTAAACAAATCAATTGTTTATGCAGAAAAATTAAGAGAAAAAATTAGCCAAATTTATTTCAAAAAAATAGAACAAGTAACATGCTCTTTTGGATTAGTTGAGTTTAAATCCACAGATGACGAGAAAACTCTTTTAAAAAGAGCAGATGAATTACTTTATGAAGCTAAAAAAAATGGGAAAAACAGAGTATCTTATTGATAATAATTTTAAAAAAAATTAAATTATATTTTTTTCAACTCTTTTTATAATAAAAAATTAAGTTATAGTTGTTTATAATTATGATACTAATTATTAATAGCAGCATTACTCTCTATTCAACTATTGCTTATTTAATACCAAAAAAATATATATTTAAAAGGATTTTTATTGATAGACCCGCAAAAACTAATTGAATTATCATCTTATTTTTCAATTATTCACCATATTAACGGAAGGATTCGTTTACGAGTTAGCCCTAAAATAAAAGAGTTAAATAGTGAAAATATCTCTTTAAATGATATTGAATCATTAAGCGAAAAAATTAATGGAATTAAAAATATAAAGATAAATAAAATAGTAGGTTCGATTACTATTGAATACAATAATGCTATTTTTCCAGACTCTTTATGGGTGGATTTGGTTGAACAAAGAAACCTAGATGAAATAGCTGTTTTACTCAATACGCTATCAAACAAACTTACAAAGGAGATTAATTAATGCAAACCAATCTTGACGCAACTATTCTACAAACCACACGAATAGATTCCTCTTTTAATATGCCAACACTTCATCAAGCATTAAGAATTGCTATTTACGATGAGATGAAAGCCTATGAAACTTATATGCAAATTATTGAAAAATTTGGGGAAGTTACTCCTTTTATTAATATAGTTGAAGCAGAAAAAAACCACTACAATGCACTTATACATTTATTGGAAAAATATCAAGTAGCTCTACCTTCTAACGACTACTCATCTTTGATTGTTTTACCCGAAACACTATTAGAAGCTTGTGAACTAGGAGTTGCTGCTGAAATAGATAATATTGCTATGTACGATAATTTATTAGAATATACTCAAGATTATCCTGATGTTCAAGAAGTTTTTTACAAACTTCAAGCAGCTTCATATAACAACCATTTACCAGCTTTTAGGCGATGCGTTTATGCAGCATATAATCAAGCAGCACCTGAAGCTAAAACGCAAGCTATGGCTTTAAATAACAGTGGTTTAGATTTTTCCAATATGGAACAAACCTTTTTACAGTTAGATGATTTTTCAAAAACAGCTCAACAATTTTCTAAAGGAGAAATCAACCAAGAAGAGGTACTTAAACTTTTAGGAAATAAAAATATCTCCTTTATTGGAGGTGCTTTGCTAGGTGCAGTAGGGGCTATGATGTTTAGCCAAGTGCTTACAAAAGAAGATAAAACAACAAATCAAAAAAAAGGAGAGTAAAATGTTACCATTTATTGCAGGGTTAACAACAGGTATTGTTGCAGTTGTTGCATACAAAAATAAAACAAAAATTAAACAGAAAATAGAAGAAGGTACGCACGAAGCTAAAAAGTTAGCACAAACTGGTTTTGAAAAATCTAAACAAAGCGTTGAGTTAGTCAAAAATCGTTTTGAAGAGAAAAAGTACAAACTCAAAGAGGCAAAAATAACAGAAGAGTTACCATCTAAAGAAGAGATTAAATGAATCGACTCTCAATAGATACAGGAACTCCTAGGAGTGTTCAAGGGCATGTGATTAGTGGAGCATTAGCTTCAGGTGCAATAGCTGGAGCTTTAAATTATAATCGTTACACAAAAAAAGAAATTAGTAAAAATGAGGCTATTTACGATACTTTAAAATTAACTCTTCAAGGTGGAATTGCTACAAGTAGTGCAATTGCTGCTGCAAATTTTTTGGGTGAAGGTAAATTATTTAAAATGGCAAATATGGTTTCGTTGGGAGTTTTTGGCATTTATGCACTTGAAAAAATAGATGAAACAGTAAAGAAAAAATATATTAAAGAAACTCTTTGTTTGGCAAAGAATAAAAAGGAAAATGAATAATGGAACTAAAATCAATCAAAAAGAACCCTTTTATTGATAGTGAAAAAAAAGATATTTTTGGAAATTTTAATACTCAAAAGTTTCTAATAGGTGTAGCAATTGGTGCAGTTGGAGCATATATTTTAAGCAACGAAAATGCACAAAAAAATCTTTTTAAAGCAGTTGCTAAGGGCAATGAACTTTTTCACACAGGAATTGAAGAGTTAAAAGAGAGATTTGAAGATGCAGAAGCAGAAATGCATGCAAAAGAGCAATAAATTTTATGCATAAAGAGCTTAAAATTATTCATCAAACGCCTTTTCGTGTTAGATTTTATTGGTCTGTTTTAAAAGAAGAGATTAATTTAAATAAGTTACAACATGAGTTAGACTCTTTGCAAAATAATTTAAAAGTTCGCATAAATGCCAAAGCTTGTTCAGTAATTTTTGAATCAGATACTCTAGATACACTTTACTTAAAAAAAAGTTTAAAAAATATATCTTTTGAAAGTTACAAGATGTGCGAAAATCTTACAACAAACTCTTGTCATTTTCAAACAGATAAAAAACCTAGTTTAAATGCTTTTATAAAAGCAAGTACAGCATTAAGTGTTGAGCCTTTTATACAAAATCCAACAGCAAAGTTTCTTGTTACTTCTTTAGCCACACACTCTCTTTTAATTAATGGAACTAAAGAGCTTTTTTCAAAAGGCTTAACTTCTACCGTACTTGAAGCTATGGCAGTTGCCGTTAGTTTAGCACGAAAAGATTATTTAGCTGCAAATAGTACTAACACTATGCTTGAGTTAGGTGAGTACATAGAAGAGACAACCGTACATAAAAGTGATGATTTAATTAAAGAGTTAGCAAAACCAAATATAGAAAAAGTGTGGATAGAAAGATTTGTAGATGAACTTTATGTAGAAGAGCAAATTAACACAAGTGAGCTAAAAATTGGTGATATTGTTGTTGTTGGTGCTGGTGATACTATTGCTATTGATGGACATATTATTTCTGGAACTGCAAGTATTAACCAAGTTTCAATGACAGGTGAGAGTGCCCCTGTAAAAAGACAAAGAGGTGACAGAGTTATTTCAGGAACAGTTATTGAAGAAGGACGCATTAAAATATGGGCAGAACAAATAGGCGAAGAGACAGCAACTGCTAGAATTAGAAACTATATTGCAACATCTTTAAATGAAAAGTCATCTGTAGGGCTTAAAGCTACAAAACTAGCAGATAAACTTGTGCCAGTAACGCTAGGTCTTGCAGGTTTTTCTTATTTAATTAATAGAAATTTTGAATCTGTTGCTGCTGTTTTACAAGCAGATTACTCTTGTGCATTAAAATTAGCTACTCCTGTTGCATTTAAATCTTCTATTTCAAAAGCTGGGAAAAGTGGAATTATGATAAAAGGAGCTAAATCTATTGAAGCAATTCAACTTGCCGATACTTTTGTATTTGACAAAACAGGAACTTTAACTTACGGGCAACTTGAAGTTGAAAGTATTACTTCTTTTGATAAAAACTGGAGCGAAGAGCTTATTTTAAACCTAACAGCTAGTGCTGAAGAGCACTATTTTCACCCAGTTGCTCAAGCTGTTGTTAAAGCTGCTAAAGAGAAAGGTTTTGTACATATGCACCATGAAGAGGTTGATTTTATTGTAGCTCATGGTGTTAAAACAGTAGTACAAGGCAAAGAGGTGGTTATAGGAAGTCGTCATTTTTTAGAAGATGACGAAGAAATTGACTTTTCTGCTTATAAAAGAGAGTTTGAAGAGTCTTTAAAAAGTGGAAAAACCATTCTTTATGTGGGTTATGATAAAAAACTTCTAGGTATGATTTCAATGAATG
>JBAYYP010000017.1:0-32223 GCA_041672955.1 Arcobacteraceae bacterium | reverse complement strand
GTAATTGAGGGAAAAGAGAAATATGCTAAAGCATTTTGAGTAATAAACTGCAACCTGTTAAGTATTTTAGTTTGAAGTATTTTATCTTCTAATTTTGTGTACTCAATATGATTGTATATTGTGTCGTTAATCAATCTGCTTTGTATGGGAATTCCTTGAAATAGAGTTTACTAAGCGTAAGTTTTTAATTTTCTGTCCATAAAGAAAGTACCAAAAGGCAATAAAGAAGCAATAAAAAGTTGGGTACTAAAAAAGAAATTCCAGTTGTGTTTTCTCATGGATTCAAGCAAAAATATAATAAATACTATAAATAAAACGCCATGCCCCATTCCAAACATTTTAACAGCACTTGGGCTGTCGGCAAAATATTTTAAAGGCATTGCAATAAAAAGAAGAATTAAGTAAGACACTCCTTCTAAAAACGATACCAATCGAAATCTGTTAATGGCATTAAGCATATAAAATCCTCATTTTTGTTTGGATTTTATATAAATAAAATAAATTTAAGCTTAATTAGAAGCTGAAAAATATTTATTGAACTCTTCTTGGGTTTGTATGATAAATTCACTGTTATTAATGTCCGTTTTTCGAGCTGCTTCTTGTATTAAAATAAGCCCTTTATTGTTCTCTCTGTGGTGAATGTCTGCAGCTCTGCAATGCAATAAATCTGCATCTATGATTTTATACCCTGAAAAACTGGAGTATTCAAGAAGGGTATTTTTCATTTTTTTATTACAAATAACGCAAACATCAATTTGTTTATCCAATAAATTTTTTAAAAATTTCCAATCTTCAACCATTTGCCCTTTGTGTAATCCTGCTCGTGAATAAGTTAAGTGGTAATTTAAAGGGAGTTTTTTACGACTCTTTAAAATATCGTACTTGGTGTAGTCAAAAAATTGAATTTCATTAAAGTAACTCATAATATTGTCAAAAGAGTTTTCTTGAAAAGTAAAGTTCTCTTTTTCCCATAAAATATCAGAAGTTCCATTAAGTGAAATGGCAAGGGTTAATCCTAGCTTTAAAGCTCTTTTTTGTAAAGAGACAATCTCTTTAATAAGCTGTATAAAAAAAGCATCTCTTTGAAGTAAAAATTTGAACGTTCTTTTTATTCGTGCGATTTTTATTTTATTTTTTGCAAAATCGCTGGTTTTTAAAATGCCTTGATGATATATACAAGAAAAAGCACATCCATTGGTGGCTTTTTTGCATAAGTTAATTTTAGTTACATCAATTGCATTTTTGTCGTATTCTACCCCATAATAAGGAGCGTTCATAATGTTTTTTTGAGCTGCTAAATATAAAGTTCCGATTAAATAATTAGAGTTTTTATTAATTGTTAAAAGTTTTGTCGTATCATAGTTATAATCCAAATAAATCCCTAGTAGAAAAGTAAGGTTGACATTCTACCCAGAGAAATTAAAAAGAAGATAAAAGATTAGACAAAAACTCTTCTGTTTTCAATTTTTTTAATATTGGAAAAATTATCCAAATAATCCAAATAGGTAATAAGGTATTTTCGGCTCAATTCAAAATTACCTTTAAAATTATTAATATCAATATATCCCTCTTTTTTAATAATACTATTCATTTCATTTACAATTTTATTTAAGCTGTTGGCATAAATAAACAAATTATGTTGAAGCCGTATGACATCTTTTTTTGCGCATAGACTTTTTAAAATAGTATCACCTAATTTTCTATCAATATCCAAATCATCATAAATATTGTAAGGAGCTGTTGGACTTATGTCTTCTAGTTTAAGGCGGTCTAAAACCACGCTATATAATGCTTGAGATAAATCCTCTTTAATATGCGCATTTTTAAACAGATTTCCCTCTTTTACTAAAACTTTTTCGCGAACTAAATCTAATAAAACCGACTCAATAAAATTCTCACTTGCCCATTTCAAACGCAACGCCAAAGAAGCTACAGAAAGTAGGGCGTATTGGTTTTTTTTATAAATTGCAGCAATGGTAGTTTTGAGCATATTTTTACTGCTTAAAGGGTATAAAACCAACGCTTTTTCATCTATAAAACTGTTCTCTAATTTTTGTGCTACGCTTAACGCTTCTTCGTGGCTTAAGGCAAAGCGTTGTGCCGAAGAGATTAACCCTAACCCTTTTTTATGTGATTCCAATAAAATTTCATACGCTTTTAAAATATTTTTTTCAAGCAACGCTTCAAGCAGTTGAAGTTTATTTTGTTTTTTTAAAGGGTCATTAATAGGATTTAAAATAACGCCTCCTGCAATGGTTTCATTGCCTTGCCGTAAAATTAATTTTTCTCCAAAAACAGTAAAAAGCTCTTCCTCACATTTAAGTGTGGCAAAGTCAGATTCTAAAGAGTCGGTGCTGTTAAAAAGTAAAATTTTGGCATCTATTTTTTTAGAACCTATAAAAATTGCATAAGTTTGATTGTGCTTAACTTCTTTATTGCTTAGTGCATTAAAATGAATGTCTATGTTATTAAACCCTCTTAAATACCCTTTTTTAGAAAGCAACATTCCCCTTTGAAGCTGTTTGGTATCTATGCCTTGAATATTAATAGCTGTTCGGTTTGAAATTTCGGCTTCTTGTGTGTTTTCATTGTGAACTTGCAGGTTTTTTACTTTAACCTCTTTTTTCAGTTCACATAAAAAAAGCTTGTCGTTAAGTTTAATGGGTTTTCCTAAAACGGTACCCGTAACAACTGTACCTGAACCTTTTGCACTAAAAACACGATCAATGTAATACCTGAAAAAATTCTCTTCAGTTTTAGTGTTGGCATTGAGTTTAAAGAGATTTTCTTTAAATGTTTCAATAGAAGCTTCATCATAAATTGAGACGCTTTGAGTGAGTAAAATATTAAAATCATAGTTGTTTAAAAAAGCAGTTATCTCTTTTTGTTTGGCTTCTAAGGCATTTTTGTCTACCAAATCTTTTTTAGTAATAACTAGCACAGCATTTTTAACGCCCAGCAAATTCAAAATTTCAATGTGTTCAACGGTTTGGGGTTTAATTCCTTCAACCGCACTTACGACTATCATAACGCAGTCAAATCCAAACGCTCCGGCAATCATATTTTTTACCAGCTTTTCATGACCAGGAACATCAATAAAAGCAATATTTTGTTCCCCTTTTTGCATATTGGAAAAACTTAAATCAATGGTAATGCCTCGTTGTTTCTCTTCATTGGTACTATCACCTTCAAAACCATTTAACGCTTGAATAAGCGATGTTTTTCCGTGGTCAATGTGACCGCAAGTTCCTATGATAAAGTTACGCATGGATAATCTCTTTTATGGTTTTTGTTAAATTTTCTAAATCTTCTTCTAAAATGGTTCTAAAGTCAAGCAAAAATTGCTCCTCTTCAATACGCCCAATAATATTTTTAGCTCGAAAAAGTCGTTCAATTTGGTGGGGTTTTAACGTGTTAAAACCAATTGTCAAAGCAACAGTGGGAATCTTTTTATTAGGGGTTGTGCCTCCGCCTATTATTGTTTGAGTTTGTATTATTTTGCTTTCACAAATATTTTCAAGAGCGTTTTGAACTTGTAAAGCGCGTGAGTTTAATAGTTCAATAGAAGTAAAAAGCATTTTTAAAGTAGGAATATCATTAATATTTCCTAACAATAAAGCTTTAATAGACTCTTCAAGTAACGCTAAGGTGAGTTTGTCCACACGCAACATTCGTAACAGTTGATTGCGTTTAAGTTGCTCAATATATTTCTTTTTTCCTACTATAATTCCAGCTTGAACGCTTCCTAAAAGCTTATCTCCAGAAAAACTCAGTAAAGAAGGATTGTGTTGCATAATTTTACGAACAGAGGGTTCTTCTATATCTAAGTTATACGGCAAATCTATAAAATGACCGCTTCCCATATCGTAGTAATCAATTAAATTATTCTCTTGAGCTGTTTTAATAACCTCTTCAACACTTACTTCCGAAGCAAACCCTTCAATGCTGTAATTTGATTTATGGACTTTCATAAGCATGGTGGTGTTTTCATTGATATTATTAACATAATCTTTCAAGTGAGTCTTATTCGTAGCTCCTACTTCTTTTAAAATAGCGCCACTTTGAGCCATGACTTCCGGCACACGAAAACTTCCGCCAATTTCCACCAGTTCCCCACGGCTTACAATAACTTCTTTGTTTTTAGCAAAGGTATTTAAAATTAAAAAAACCGCACTGGCATTGTTATTGACAATTAAAACATCTTCACACCCTAAATATTGGCAAATGACTTTTGAAATATGTTCATACCGTTCCCCTCGTTTTCCTTTTTGCAAGTCATACTCTAAATTATTGTAGTGCGTTACAATATTTTTGACTTTATTAAAAAGTTTTTCATCAATCAAGCTTCGCCCTAAATTGGTGTGAACAATAACACCTGTGGCATTGATAACTGTTTGTAATGAGGGTTTGATAACAGTATTATATTTTTGTAATACCTCTTGAACTAAGCTCTCTTCCTCAACAGAAGTAATATGGTACTTTAAAATATTTTCACGAAGCGCATTTAAAACTTCTTTGCATAAAGAGGCAATAAGTTTGTTACTTAACCCTTCAAAGGCTTTGTGTTGGATAAACTTATCCACTTTAGGAATGGTTTTTAGTAAAGACATTTTTACCCTTTTAGTTTTTTTTTAGTTTTCTTTGTTATACTTTCATCTCTTATGGGGAGTATGTGTGTCTGGTGTGCACCACAGGCTTCAACCCTGATTGTCCGACTAGTTGACTAGTTGGAGGTAGGTTCGATTCCTACACTCTCTCGCCATAAGTACTAATGAATAATCAAAGGGGTTAAGCCTCTTGGAATTACCTCTCCAATAATTGCCGCATATCCAAATGTTATCTCTTCAACTTTTTTAATATACTCTTTGGCATCATTTTTATCCATAGCAATTAATAAACCGCCTGATGTTTGGGCATCGCTGTAGATTAATTTACATTTGTCGGTTTTACACATATTGGTTAAAAATGGTTCAATATATTTCATATTACGCATAGTTCCACCAGGATAGACTCCTTTGTTTGCTAACTCTTGAGCTAAGGGTGCTACTGGAACTTTACCACAACTAATACTGTATGAAGTAAACTCATTGGTCGATTCTAAAGCGTGACCTAAAAGTCCAAAACCAGTTACATCGGTACACGCACTAACATCATATTCACGCATTATTTGTGATGGAAAATAGTTTAGCGTTTCCATAATTTTAACGGCTTCATCTATTTGTTTGCCTTTAATTAAATCTCGTTTTATGGCTGTGGTTAAAATCCCCATTCCTAAAGGTTTGGTTAAAACCAACACATGCCCAATTTTAGCGGTGTTATTTCTATATATTTTTTTAGGATGAACCATGCCTGTTACTGAAAGCCCGTAAAACATCTCACCGCTTTCAATAGTATGTCCGCCCATTAAAACACCACCACACTCTTTGAGTTTATCATTTCCACCACGAAGTATTTCACCTAAGACCTCTTTAGGGTGATTTTTAGCATCAAAACCCACAATGTTTAAAGCAGTTTTAACTTCACCACCCATTGCAAAAACATCGGAAAGTGAGTTAGCTGCTGCTATTTTTCCATATATATATGGGTCATCTACTACAGGCGTAATAAAATCAAGTGTTTGAACTAGCGCTTCATTTTCATTGAGTTGATAGACACAAGCGTCGTCACTGTTTTCAAAGCCCACTAGGACATTTTTGTTATAGCTACTTAAGCTGCAAATAGTTTGTTTAAGATCCCCCGGACCCATTTTTGCAGCTCAGCCAGCAGCTTGAACGAATTTAGTTAATTTATACTCATTATTCATTGATTTCTCTTAATATTGATTGTTCTGTTTTAAGATGTAGATAAAGAAGTGTCAAACAAATTTATGTACACCTAAACCATAGGTTAATGTTTAGATTGATTGTACAAAAAAAAATGTAAAAAGTCTATTAGAAAAGTAAAATATTTTTTACCATTTAAGTTTTTTATTATTAAATGTTCATTATAGTATCAATCTTAAACAGCATTACCTAAGGTTTAGGTCGAAAATAAAGCTATTTTTACTTTATAATTTCATACATGCTTCAAAATATTGAGGTAAAACATTATGAAAAGAAGAACATTTTTAAAAACTACAGCCTTTTTAGGCACATCCGCTTTAGTTGTTCCAAGTATTATATTTGCAAAAACAAATAACTCTTTTGGAATAGATACAACTCCAAGAAAATTTTCAATTACCAATACTTATTCTTTAGAAACAACTAAAGAAGAAGCTCAGTTATGGGTTCCATTACCACTAGAAGAGGAGTATCAAAAAGTTATAAAAATCTCTTACGAAGGAGATTTCAATGAAGCTTATATTTCAAATGAAAATCCTTTTAATACTAAAATTTTATATGCAAAATGGAATAAAAACAGTAAAAAAAGAGAGCTTACTGTTAACTTAGATATTATTACACAAACAAGAAGTGTGAATTTTTCTAAAGCAAATAACTCTTTAGATTTCAACAATAAAGTAAAAGAGTACTTAAAAGGAACAACACATACGCCTGTAAATGATACGGTAAAAGCGTTTGTTAAAGATATTGTTAAAAATGAAAAAACACAACTACAAAAAGCTCAAGCTATTTATGATTGGACAGTTTTAAATATGTATAGAGATGAAAGTGTTAAAGGTTGTGGTGTTGGAGATGCTATGAAAACCATTCAAGACAAGATTTTTGGTGGAAAATGTACAGATATTAGCTCTGTATTTGTAGCACTTTTAAGAAATGCCAATATTCCAGCAAGAGAAGTTTTTGGAATAAGAGTAGGGCAATCAAAAATTTCAAATGCGTGCGGAAAAGCAAATGAGAAAGGTTTTGCTAACATTACAGGCGGACAACATTGTCGTGCAGAGTTCTATATTGGAGGAATTGGTTGGGTTCCAGCTGATCCAGCTGATGTTACAAAAGTAAGATTAGCAGAAAATTTAAAAAATGAAGATAAAAAAGTAAAAGATACAAAAGCATATATGTTTGGAAACTGGGAGATGAACTGGATGGCGTTTAATTATGCTAGAGATTTTATTTTAAGCCCAAAACCAACGCAATATCCTTTAAATATGTTGGGTTATCCATATGCTGAAATTGGTGAAGATGCACAAGATTATTACGATGCAAAAACTTTCTCATATGAGTATATATCACAAGAAAGAGTATGAAATTAATAGAAATTTTCAAATAACAGGAGCAGTAATAACTGCCTTGTTATCAACACTTTGTTGTTTACCTGCTTTTTTGTTTCTATTTTTTGGCATTTCAAGTGGAGCATTAACTATATTAACACAATTAGAGTTTTTAAGGCTTCCCTTGGCTTTGCTGACTGTTTTATTCTTTTTTTTATGGGTAAGAAAAAGAAAAAAAGAGATAGTTTGTGCTTGTAATGAAAAAAAACAGAGTAAACAAATTATTCTATATATAACTTTTTTTTTAATAATAGTAGGATTGCTTTTATATCCTGAAATCATTCCTTTATTTATGGAGTAAAATATGAATAAAATAGTTTTAATTTTTCTGCTTTTTGCAAATACACTCTTTTCTAAAAGTATAAGTGAAATAAAAGTAGAAGGAATGCATTGTCCATTATGTACAACGGCTGTTAAAAAAGCTGTTAAAAAACTTGATGGTATTGAAAAAGTTAGGGCTTTGTTAAATACTAAAACAGTAACAGTTACTTTTGATGAAAAAAAAGTGAGTTTAACAGAGATTTTAAAAGCTATTAAAACTACTTCCTATGTGGGTGTTGAAATTTCAACACAAGTAATTAGCGACTAATATCTAAATAGATTGAGTATTAAACTTATATGTTTTATGAGCTGTTTTAACTAAAATATTTTTCTCTTGTAACTCTTTAAAAAGTTTAATAAGTGTTGGTTTTGAAATAGAAATTTCATTCATAATATCTGTGTATGAAGCTATTAAAATATTTTGATGACTTAAATTAGAGATAATATATTTGATAACTTCAACTTGTTTAGAGTCAGTAACTGCAGAGATAGTTTTAATAACATAACTGTTTTTTTGAATCTCTTTGTGTTGTGTTATTGGCAAAAGTATGTCGTGTAAAGAGTTTAATAACTCTTGAATATTTATTGGTTTAACAATATAGTTTTCCACTTTAAGCTTTATTGCATCTAAAAAATATTTTGTGTCTGTGTGTGCTGTTGTTAAAATCATTGGAATAGAGATATTTTTAGCTTTAAGCTTTTGCAAAAAATCAATACCATTTTCACCTTTAAGTAAAATATCAGAAACAATAACATCTATTTTTTTATTTTCTAAAACTTCCCACGCCTCTTTTGAAGTAGCAACGGCAAAAACATTTTGCAAAAAATCACTTAAAATCTCTTGGGTGTGTTTTAGAAGATTTTCATTATCTTCTAAATATAATATATTAAACTCTTTTAAAATATTCAAATCTCTTTGTTGCATTTAATTTTTCTCTCTTATTATTTAACAATATCCACAATGAAGTAATATCGTGAATGAATGGTAACATATTTGTGTTGGTATATAATTTTAACAAGAATTCTCTTAATGTATAAAAGAATGAACTTCTTAATGTATTCTTTTTATTTGTTTAAAGTTTAATATTCTAATTTTGAAATAAATAATTTTAAAGAAGGGTGTTAATTGTAACATTTTGATTTTAGTATCATTTATTAATGATTTTTGTCTTTGGAAAGAGTAATTAAGTGAAAAAACGTATATTTGAGAAATCATAAGCGGTGAAACCGCTTATAATATAAAATCTAGAGAGCAGTAACGTTTTCTGCTTGAAGACCTTTGTCACCTTTAGCAACTTCGAAAGTAACTTTTTGGCCATCTTCTAATGAAACTCTACCGTATCCACTGCTGTTGATGTTTCTATAATGTACGAATACATCTTTTCCACCATTTTCTTGTTCGATAAATCCAAAACCTTTTTCGCTGTTAAACCATTTTACTGATCCGTTTACTAATTCTGCCATTTTAATTCCTTTTGTTTGTTGATGTACAATATTAATTGTGTATATAAAATCTAATTATGAAGCTATCTGGTGGTGTGTTTTAATGTCAACTGTAGTTATCAATATAAAGCATGCCATAGATGAAATTCTAAATCATCTTTCAATTGGCGTAGTATATCAAAATTTAAATAAAAATATAAGTATATAAGAGATAAAAGTTCAAAAAAGAGAATTTTTACAATTGAGAATAAATTATTATAACTTGTTTAATAAGTTTTTTATTTATAGAATGCCAATTATACGGCTATTGAAGCTTGGAAAAATAAATATAAAGGAAATTATAAAATAAGAATTGGAAATTTAGAAATTATGCATTTTTAAAAAAATAATTCTTTAATAATTGCAATTAATTAGAATTGCGTATAAAAAAGATATATACTTATGAAATGACTCCAAAGAATTAGACAAATTATATGTATAAATTCTGAGGTACTATATGAAAAATGCCATTTATTTAATTACCAAAAAATTGTTAGTTAATATGATTTTCCAATTTCTTAACTCATTTTTCGCTACACTGCATTTTTTATATTTAAATATTTTTCACAATTTCTAAAGGACTTTTACTACTTATGGCACTTATAGACCTACAAAACATTAATAAACAGTATGACACTAAAATTATTTTAAAAGATGCGAATTTTACCTTGCTTGAGGGACAACGGGTGGCTGTTATTGGGCAAAATGGTCAAGGTAAATCAACTTTGATGAAAATCATTATGAACCAAACCGATGTGGACAGTGGAATTGTTTCTATTGATAAATCGGTTAAAATAGAAATGCTTGAACAGCAACCTAAATTTGCATTAAATGTAAGTGTTAGAGAGGCTATTGAAGGGCAGTTGGTTGAAGTAAAAGAAGCTAAAGATGAGTATGAAAAAATAACTTATGATTTAGCAACACAATATGAGAACAAAGAGCTTTTAAACCGACAAGCACAATTAGCAACTTTTATTGACTTTCACAACGCTTGGGATTTGGATAACTTAATTGAACGTGTTTTAAAAGAGTTTGCACTTAAAGAGTATGAACATAAAGATGTTAATTTATTAAGTGGAGGAGAGCAACGCCGTGTTAGTTTAGCTGGGTTACTGCTTAAAAAACCAGATGTCTTGTTATTAGATGAACCAACGAACCACTTAGACGTTTATATGGTAGAGTTTTTAGAGACACTTTTATTAAAAAATAACTTTACTCTTGTTTTTATTTCACATGACAGATATTTTATTGATAGTATTGCCAATAGTGTAATAGAGATTGATAGTGGGGTTTTGCGGAAATTTAGCGGTGGATACAGCTCTTATTTGGAGCAAAAACAACATATTTTAGAAAATATGCAAAAAGATCATGATAATTTATTGAGACTTGTTAAACGAGAAGCCCACTGGATGCAACGAGGCGTAACAGCTAGACGAAAACGAAACGAAAGACGAAAATCTGAGTTCTTTGATTTAAAAGAAAAGGCCAAAAGTAATCCTGCGCAAATACGCAAAATGAGTATAGAGCTGCAACGAGAGCAAAAAGCGTTTAATTCAGATGAAATCCAAAATAAGAGAAAGATGCTTTTCGAGCTTGAAGATATTGAAAAGTCATTGGGAGATAAACTTTTAATTAAAGATTTTTCTACACGAATTTTACAAAAAGATACCATTGCTATTGTAGGACCAAATGGAACAGGAAAATCGACACTGTTAAAAATCTTTTTAGGCAAACTTAAAGTTGATAAGGGAGTATTTAAAAAAGGAGATTTTGAAATAGGGTACTTTGATCAACAACGAGAGATGCTTGATGACAGTAAAAATATTCTTGAAACCTTTTGTCCTAATGGCGGGGATAGAGTAACGCTTAATGACGGACGAGATATGCATGTGTTTGGTTATTTAAAAAACTTTTTATTTCCTAAAGAGTATTTGGATAAAAAAGTAGGTACGCTAAGTGGTGGTGAAAAAAACCGTGTGGCATTGGCGTTGTTATTTACCCAAAAAGTAGATTGCTTGGTTTTAGATGAACCTACGAATGATTTAGATATTCCAACCATTAATATCTTAGAAGAGTATTTGCAAAATTTTCAAGGAGCATTGATTTTTGTTAGCCATGACAGATATTTTGTGGATAAAATTGCTAAAAAACTCTATGTTTTTAAAGGAAGCAATGGAGAAGTAGTAGAGAGTTTTCAACCTTATAGTGAATATTTAGAGATTGAAAAAGAGCTTAATGATTTAAATGAACTTGAAAAAGATTTAGCTAAAAATGCTGCTGAACCTGAAGAAAATACATCATTAACAAATAACAAAAAAAAGCAGACAAAACTTAGTTACAAAGATCAACGAGAATATGACAGTTTGCCAGATGAAATTGATGTATTTGAAGCTAGGATTGAAGAACTTAATGCTTGTTTGTCGGATCCTAAGTGTTATGAAGAAAAAGGTATAATTGCAGTTTCAAGCGAATTAGAAACTGTAAAAGTAGAATACGAAGAAAAAGTAGAAAGATTTTTAGAATTAGAAGAGCTTATTGAAAGCTTTAAAGAATAATTCAATATAATAATTTTTCTTATTTACTTAAATAAAAAGGAAATGCAATGAGTTTAATAGAACAACTAAAAAATGATTTAAAAGAGGCGATGAGAGCCAAAGATATTTTAAAAAGAGATACAATTCGAGCTATTAATACAATGATTAAACAAGTAGAAGTAGATGAAAGAAAAGAGCTTAACGACGAAGATGTTATTAAATTAATACAACGAGGCATTAAACAGCGAGAAGAAGCAGCTTCTCAATATAAAGATGCAGGACGAGATGATTTAGTACAAAAAGAGCTTGAACAAGTTGAAGTATTTAAATCATATTTACCACAACAATTAAGCGATGAAGAGCTTGAAAATAGAATGAAAATTATTATTCAAGACGTAGGTGCTGCTTCCATGAAAGATATGGGCAAAGTTATGGGTGTTGCTTCAAAAACCCTAGCTGGAGCTGCTGATGGAAAACGAATTAATGAAATGGTTAAAAAATTATTAGGATAAGCAATGAGCAGTCAGGTAAATCAAGTCAATAAAGTTATCAAACAAACTTTTCTTAATTTAAGAGAAAAAAATATTTTAGCAACTCCTTCACAATATAATAAAGAGTTTTGTAATGTGGCTAATGAATTGAATCTTGATGTTGCGGATTGTAGAAAATTTCGTGAATTTCTTTCTAAATTGAATTCAAATGAACAAGCTGAAGTCAAAAAAAGAGAGATTAAAACTCCTGAAGAGTTTATTCCTATCTTGCTTGAAAGAATTGCTGTTAAAAATGTAACCAGCTTAAGTGAGATGATTAGTTCTTCTTTAATTCCTTCAATTAGTCTACAGCTTGATGAAAAATTAGCCAAATTTAATATTAAAATTGGAAATTCTCCTGCTTTAATGTTTGAAGAAGAGATTCAAAAAGAGATGCAAGAGTTTATTACACAAAGATTTGCTTCCGATAAAGAGTTTGTAAAACAAAAAACAGAAGATATTGCTAAGTTAGTTACTCTTATGGGAAAATATCTTAACGATGCCATTACAAACAACACTTCAGGCAGTGAAAATGTTTCTGGTATTAAAGAGCAAATTAAAGCTATAGATATTACAAAAAGCAACCCTACTGATTTATCGGATTTGCAAAATAAATTGGTTAATGCTGTTGAAAATATTGAAAACGAAATGAATTTAGTAGGACAAAATTTAATAAAAGACAAAACTAATGTGTGCCAATTAGAAGACCGTATTAAATCTCTTGAAAAAGAGCTTAAAGTTGCTACTAAAGAGAGCCAAATTGACCATTTAACTGGGGTTTTAACTAGAAGAGCATTTGAAAAAGAGTTAATAAAAATAGAGAGTAATTTTGAACGTAATAACTTAGAATATGCAGTTGTCTTTTTTGATATTGACTTCTTTAAAAAAATAAATGATACTTATGGACACGATGCGGGAGATGTAATTCTAAAAACATTTGCAAAAATTTTAGAAAAACAAACACGGGAGCACGATGTACTTTGCAGATACGGTGGAGAAGAGTTTGTAGCCATTGTACACTTTAAACTCAAACGAGAACTGCTTAGTTATTTAAAAAGAGTTAAAACTATTATTGCAGAGAATAAATTTGTTTATGAAGACAAACGAATTCAAATCACATTTAGCGCAGGTGTATCTATACGAAGTGGTTATAAAACTTATGATGAAGCAATAAAAAAAGCCGATGAACTGCTTTATGCAGCTAAAAATAGCGGTCGAAATAAAATAACACTCGATGATGGAAAGGAGCTTTAAACTCCTTTTTTTAAAGCCGCAATCCGCTCATTGGCTTTTAAAATCAACTCATAGGAAATATTTCCACTGGAAACTTCTTCATAAATGGTATTAATAAGTTCTTCTAAATCTTGTTTGGCTAATTGATTTCCGAAAAGTAGTAAATCTACTCCTGAATTAATTGCTAAAGTTACGGTTTGTTTTAAACTGTAGTGCTCACTTATGGCTTTCATTTGCAAGTCATCACTTATAATTACACCTTTAAAGCCTAGTTTTTCTCTTAAAAGTTTTGTATTGGTGTTATGTGAAAGCGTAGCTGGATAATTTTTATCTAAAGTTGCATTGAAAATGTGGGCGGTCATTATCATTTGAACACTGTTTTTTTCTAATAGCTGTTTAAAAGGTTCTAGCTCTATTTCGCTCCATGTTTGTGTTACATCTACAAAACCCTTGTGTGAATCGTTTAAAGAAGAGCCATGCCCTGGGAAGTGTTTTAAAACAGCAATGACTCCCTCTTTTTCTAAGGCATCTATAAAAATTGAAGCATATGCAGTTACCATATCTGAAGTTTTTCCGTAAGAGCGTTCAAGTCCATAGATAACTCTATTTTGTGGATTTAATGCTAAGTCAACTACGGGGGCGAAGTTTAGATTAATTCCACTTTTCTTTAGCATTTTTGCCATATTTTCATAGGACTCTTTTGCTTTTTCTTCACTTAACTTTGCCATTTCAAAAGCGCTAGGAGTTGAAGCAAAGCCATAAGACTCTTTTAGGCGTTGTACTTTTCCACCTTCTTGATCAATACTTATTAATAATTGGGGGGATATTTCTTTTAATTTTTGTGTTAATGCTTGGAGTTGTTGGGGTGATTCAATATTTTTAATGCGACTTCTGTCTTCGTAAAAACGGTCAAATAAAATTACTCCACCTAAATTGTAACGCTCAATAGCATTTATAATAGGGCTATTGTTTTCTAGTTTTGAGTCTTCAAATCCGAAAATTATCATCTTTCCAATTTGTTGTTCTAAAATTTGTTTAGAAGGTAAAGTTGCACTAAAAAGATTTATACAAAGAAGGGTTGCTATAATTATTTTAACCATTTTTTTCCTTTAGAAAATTAAATTAAAACAATTATAGCTATTTTTAATTGAAATCGTGAGCGGTTACGGTCTCTTTTCCTATAAATTCTTTTTCATTAGCATCGTGTACCACATTGTTGGCAATGCGTTGAGTGCTTTGTGCAATTTGTCTTGTTTGTGATGCTACTTGAGCGTTTTGTTGAGTTTGTTGGTCAAGTTCTGCAACTGCATTGTTAATTTGTTCTATTCCAATTTGTTGCTCTTTTGAAGCGGATTCAATATCTTTTATAAGCTCTAAAGTTTTATTGATATTGTCGTTTAAACTGTGATACCCCAGTATCATTTCGTTGGCAATATTTTTTCCGTTGTTGGCTTTTAAGTTGGCATTTTCAACCAACATTTTAATCTCTTTTGCAGCATCAGCACTTCGGTTGGCTAAGTTTCGCACTTCTGCTGCAACTACTGCAAACCCTTTTCCAGCTTCTCCTGCGGTGGCTGCTTCTACAGCTGCATTTAGGCTTAGAATATTTGTTTGAAATGCAATTTGGTCAATTACCGTAATAGCATCATTGATTGCTTCAACTTGTTCGTTAATTTCATCCATTGAAATATTCGTTTGGTTGGCCAGTTTTTCACCTTGATTTGCACTGCTAGTTAATTCATTGGCATATCTTGACATTTTAATAATATTTTCTGTATTACTTGTGATATTCCCAGTTATCTCTTCTAGTGCGGCGGCTGTTTCTTCTAATGATGCAGCTGCTTGATTCGAAGCGGTGCTTAAAACTTCAACATTTTGTAAAAGAGTGTTGGCACTTAGTTGTAAAGTTAAACCATTGGCTTTATTATTTACAAGCATTGTATTAATTAAAGAGTTAACATCATTAAGTCTTAATTCAATTACTCCATAGGCATTTTCAATGCTTTTTCTAAAGTCAAATTGTGCAAATTTTTCCAATACTTCCAACACTTTATTGGTGTTATTAGCAATGTTCTTATTTAAGGTTGCAATCATGTCATTAAAACTTATTTTTAATGCATTTAATGCATCGCTTTGAATTTCGCAGCTTAATTTATGGGTAAGTTCACCTTGTTTTGTTTTTTCAACAACTTGGGCTACCTCATTTAAAAAAGCTTGTTCTTGGTTGATAATTCTTTCTGTGTTTTTAATATTTTCATTTACAATTTTAGACATAACCCCAAACTCATCCGATGATGTTAATCCAATTAATACAGCAGTTGGAGTTTGTTTATTAACAAAACTAAAAAAGTTTAATAACCCTGCTTGAAAGATTTTTATTTTGTTTAAAATATCTTTTGTAACAGTAAATGAGATAAAAATGATTAATAAAAACCCACTAATAGCAATAATAGCAAAAGTAATAAACATTTGTGCAGCAGTGCTTATCTCTTCATTTATACTTTGGGTTAAATTTTGAGCCAAATAGTCATCTATGGATTTTAGTAAATTAATTTTATTGGTAATTTTAGTGAACCAAACAGAAGATTCTATTCCAAAATTTTGTTCTTTTTCCAATAAAACTTTTCGCATTTGTGCAACTTCAGCTACTTCTTGCGTGTTTAATTTCAAAGTAAAGAAGTCTAATTCTTTGGGAGTCGTATAATCTTTGAAACTTTTGAAAAATCCATCTTGAATGGCAATAATAGAGACAAATCTATTTTTTAAATCCCCTTTAAATGCATTGTTGGCTAAAGCATTAGCCCCTAACGCTCGCTCAATACCAACTCTTTCTTTTGCTAATAAAAAATTAATATAAGCATTGAGTTGTTGAGAAATAATAGGAGAGTCTGAAAGTTTAGATATTTCTATTACTGCTTCTAAAATCACTTCATTGGCATTGGTGTAATAAGCAAGAGCTTCACTTGTTTGCAGTGATTGTGATTGAACCAACTCTCTCATAACGGAAAGATTATTTAAATTATCTTCAATTTGTTTGATTTTATTGGATAATAAAGATGCAATTTTATGCTGCTTTAAATAAGTAAGAAATGATTCTAATTGAATATTGGTGTCAAGTTGCTGTTGTTGTAATTCTTTAACAAACTCAGTAGCATTGCTTCCTAGAAAACCTGCTGTAAATCCTCTCTCTTTTTGTAATTCATGAACAAGCTTTGAAAAATACGTTGATAGTTCAACGCTTATTTTTAGCTCTTGCAACTGAATTTTTTTTTGATATTTCTCATAAATGATATTGAGTGAAAAAAACCCCAATATAATAATCATAATATAAACAAGTACCCGAAGTTTTGCTTTTAATGACAAATTCGAAACCATTTTGAAACCTTTCTTCAAACTTAACTATTTTAATTATAATAGAAATATAATTATAAGCAGTTGATATATGTCAAGAAAAGATAAAATTAAAAATTATTTATACATCTCCCTTATTTCTAAAAATTCGTCTAAATGTTCAAAAAAGAGATCAATAAGAGTAGGATCAAAGTGTTTTCCTCTCTCTTCTTTAAAGTGTTCTAAAATATCATTAAGCTTCCACGCTTTTTTATAGATACGCTCACTTCCTAAAGCATCAAATACGTCAGCAATGGCTGTGATTCTTCCATATATATGAATATCTTGCTCTTTTAAGCCTCGGGGGTATCCTGTGCCATTCCATTTTTCATGATGTTCGTATGCAACAATTGCAGAAGCCTTTAAAATAGGGCGATTGGAGTTTTTTAATATTTCAAAACCAACAGTTGTGTGGTTTTTCATAATTTCAAACTCTTCAGGAGTCAATTTGCCAGGTTTGTTTAAAATGGCGTCAGGAATACCTACTTTCCCAATGTCATGCATAGGACTTGCGTGCTTTAACAGTTCAGATTCGCTTGTGCTTAATCCACATTTTATTGCTAACAGTTTTGAGTATTCAGCAACAATTTTAACATGGTTCCCCGTTTCTTCACTTCTTGTTTCAACGATCTCTCCCATTTTATAAATAACTTCTCTTTGAGTATCTTCAAGCTCTTGGTGTAAATTAACAACTTCTGTAATATCTTGCCGTATTTGCATATACTCTAAAATATCGCCTGATTTATTTTTAATTGGAACAACGGTTGAAATAGAGTAAAACGCTTTACCATCTTTTCCAATATTTTTTAACGTCCCTTTCCATACTTTTCCAGCTTCTATTATTCGAAACAGTTTATCAATCTCAAGGTCACTAACATCAGGGTATTTAATATACCCATATGGTTTTCCTACTAACTCTTCATTGCTGTAACCACTTACTTCAGTAAAAAGTTTATTAACATAGGTAATCTCTCTTTTTAGGTTCAATCGTATAATTACATTACTTTTTTCAATAGCATATTCATAAAGTTTTGACAATGACAGCGACTCTTCTAAAAATTTATAATCTTTATCAAGCAATTTCTTAGTGGTCAATATTTTTTCATTTAAATCTTTAATCTTTAAATTGATATCTTTGCTAATACTTTGTTCAATTAAAGGAATATCGGTAATCTCTTTATTAACATATTTGAAGAATTGTTCAATGCCGCTAAATAGGTTTTCTATAGATTGGTGAATATTTCTTGAAATTAAAAACCCAAGTATAAACACCAAGAAAATAATAACAAGACTTGAAACTATAAACATAAACAATGAAAGTTTAGAGTCATTTAAAAGTAAATAAATCTTTATATTGGTTTGGTTAAGTAAATAATCATCTATTTTTTTAAGTTTATTAATTTTGCTGGTAATTTGATTAAACCAATATTGTGAACTGTGATTATTTTCAATTTTAACATGTTCATCATCAAATGATTTATGTTTTAGAATATCTTCTGCAATACGATTGACTTCATCTATATCTTCTCCCACTAAAAGATGGTTGTAAAATTCTAATGTCTCAGCACTTGAATAGGTAATAAATGCATTACTGTATATTTTTTCTCTCTCTTAAGGTGCTAAATTCATGAAGTAAATTTTTGTTTAAATAAGGTGCATTTAAAATACCGGTTACTAAAGCTCTTTGATTTCCTACAATATCTTTTGCAAATAAAAAGTTAACATACGATGCCAAATGAAGTGAGAGTTCAGCATTTTTAGCCTCTTTAGATATGTATAAAATAGTGTGTAAAAACTTTTCATTAAGTTGAGTATAAAAAGCTATTATCTCTTTTGAAGAGAGTAATTCATTGTCAATTTTTTCTTGATAGCTTTTTAACAAAGAGAGCTTTTGTAAAGCTTTTTCTAAATCTTGATTAAAAGCATTACCAAAATCACTTTTATCAAGTTTTTTTAAAAATTCAAAAAGCTCTTTTTCTCTTAATGCCGTTTTCTTTCGTTGAAGAGTTAAAAGCTCAAGAAAATCTTCTTTGTTACTAAAATACCCAACACTAGCACCTCTTTCAATTTGTATCTCATGAACTAAATGACTTACTTTGGTTGAGAGTTTGATAAATTTCTCAAGTTTTTCCAAATGACAATATTTAGTATAGTTATCAACACTAAAAATCAATGTCATTGCAACCAGTGCAACTATGGGCATTAGCACTAAAAAAATAAGCTTATTTTTTATTAAGGCACGATTGTTTTTACTTTCCAAGTACTCTCCTTAAGAAGTAAATAAATTACATTAACTTCACAATACTCTTTTTCTTTACTCCTATCATTGATTAATATCATTTACTAAAATATATAATATTTAGTATTTGTAAAATTAATTTATAATGTTCTTACCGGCTCTGCTGTTGGTTTTGCGAAATAGTAACCTTGCATATAATCTACACCAATGTTTTTAATGGTCTCTAACTCATAAGGTGTTTCAATACCTTCTGCTAGGACTTCAATATTATTCTCTTTGGCAACAGTGTACAAGGCTTTATAAACCGATTGTTTAAACACATCTGCATGAATATTTTCAATAATATTTCTATCTATTTTAATAATATCGGGTTTAAGTTTTATAAGCATATTTAAACTAGAATACCCCTCTCCCACATCATCAAGCGCAATTTTGTACCCTTTTTCACGGTAATACATTAAAATCTCTTTTAAATGAACTTGGTCTTTTACTTTTTGTGTTTCAACCACTTCAAACACAATGTTTTTAGAGTCAAATTCAAGCTGGTTTGCCCATTTAACCGTAGAGTTTAAACAAAATTCAGGGTCATAAATAGAAGTAGGAATAAAGTTAATAAAAACCTTTTGTTGGATTTTTTTAACCGCTGCTGTTTTAAGTGCGGATTCACGGCACAATCTGTCGAGTTTAAAGTCCAAATCATTGCGAGAAGATTTTGCAAACAGTTCATCGGGAAACATTAACTCACCATTGGCTTTAACTCCTCTAATAAGTGCTTCATAACCATAAATAGAGTTATCACTTGCTTTAATTATGGGCTGAAAATAAGAAGTTAAACTTTCATTGTTAACAATATCAAAAAACTCTTTGTCTTGAATGAGATTAATATATCTCTGCATTGGCTTTGCACTTAGCAGTGCTTGTAAATTAAAATTTGCACCACTGTCTTGAATATAAAGTTTTATTTTTTGAGTTTCAAGTTCATTGAAATTAGCAATAAATGCATCGACATTGGAAATGAAAAAATCTTTTTCATTTGCTTCTTCAATATAGACTAAGTCGTGCATTTTTTGTAAGCTAAAGCCTAATTTCATTAGAAAGATTATTATTTTTGCATTTAACTCTTCTACTTCAGAGATAAAAAATATTTTTACAGCTCTGTTTTCTAGAATAAATTTTTCAGTACATTTTTCACAAGACATATTTTTTCCTTTATTTTTATGGTTCTAAACGGTTAATTTCCCATTGGTTGTTTTCAAGCAATCTGTATTCAAATCGGTCATGAAGCCTATCTTTTCCACCTTGCCAAAACTCAATAACTTTTGGCTTTAATATATAGCCACCCCAAAAAGAGGGGAAAGGGACTTCTCCTTTTAAAAACTTATTTTTGATTTCATTAAATTTGGCTTCAAGAAGACTTCTTGAGCTAATTATTTCGCTTTGTTGGGAAATATAAGCACCAATTTGACTCCCTTTAGGACGAGAAAGAAAATATTTTAATGACTCTTGAGTGCTTATTTTTTCGCAAACGCCTTCAATTTTAACTTGCCTTTCTAAATCTAACCATGCAAATAAAGCGGCACAATTGGGATTGTGTTCTAGGTGTTGTGCTTTTTTACTTTTATAATTGGAAAAAAATACAAAGCCATTGTTGTCGTATGTTTTAAGTAATACCGTACGAATTGAGGGCATTAACTCTTGTGAAACCGTAGCTAAATTCATGGCATTTGGCTCTAATAACTTTGCTTCCATGGCTTGTTTAAACCAAAGCTCAAATTGATTAATAGGATTGTCATGCAAATCGTTTCGTCGCAATCCTTTATCCGTGTACTCTTGTCTCATAGAAAATATATTCATAATAACTCTTTGATGTCAAAAATGTTGTCATATTCATTGTTGGTTAAATGAACTAAATTTAGCTCGTGTAAAAAATTATATACATCTTTCCATCGTTTTGCGTCAGATTTAATACTTTCTTCAAAACGAGTTAGCGTGTTTTCAATAATACGATTGGTTAATTCACTGCGAGAAGTATTTGAGTACTCATAATAAAGCTCTCTTGCTTTTTCAGGGTAGGCTTTACAAAACTCAATCATATATTCAGTAACTTTTATAAAACTTTTTAGTGCCTCTTTTTTTTCACTAATAATTTTTTGAGTGGTCATTAATTCCAAGGCACTAAAATTAGGGTAAGGCGAAAGAGTGTGGTCAATAAAAATATGATTAAAATCTTCATATTGTGCTTCAATGGCTTCAAAGTTGTAAAAACAGAGCCATGCGGCATCGAATTGGATTTTTTTTAGATTTTTAAGATGGTAAAAATCGGTTTGAATAAATTTTATATTTTTTTTATTAAGAGTAAAGCCTTCTTTTTTAGCATAACGATTTAAAATTTCAAACCCTATGGTGTTAGTTGTTTCATTGGACGCAGGTGTTGTTATGACAAAATCTTCATTGTTTTTTAAATTGTGCAATCGAGAAGCTTTTACCATTACTCCTCCATTGGTTTCAAAAAAACATCCTAAGGACTTAATCCCTTCAAAATGGTGTTCAAACAGATGCAAAGGTTCGTTAATATGAATATCTATTTTGCCATCATGTAAATCTTTAAATCCATCATAATGCTCTTTAGGTTCTATTAAAACGACATCTAAGCCCTCTTGTTTATATTTACCCATTTGAATACCTGCAATGAAAGGTAAATGATCAGGATTTAAAAACCATTCCAAGGCAAGAGATAATTTCATAACGACTCCTTAAAATAATGTCCATTTATAGAGCTAAGAAGAGTTAAAATGTCATTATTAATGACAGTTAATTTTTTTAAGTTTTTTCTATCAAACATATTTCACCTGCAGTTTTATGATCTATTGGACCACTTCCTTTTCCAATATTTGGAGCGTGTTTAATCGCTAAATAGATAAACTTTTTAGCCAAGGCAATAGACTCTTCTACTATTTTTCCTTGTGCTAAATTTGCAGCAATAGCACTTGAATAACTGCAACCTGTTCCATGAAAGTTATTTACTTCTAAATAGGGTGTATCAAAACGGGTGATTTCCTGATTGTGGTATAAAATATCAATTGAACGAAAATGATTATTTATAAACTCTTTATGATTTTTAATGACTGTTTTGCAGTTTAAAGAGTGAATCTCTTCTAAGCCTTGATTGGTGTTAGGTTCATAACCAAACAGCTCTTTAGCTTCATACAAATTAGGTGTGACAACTGTTACATAAGGCAGTAGGGATTTTAAATTTAAAATGGCATCGTCATGTAAAAGTTTAGAACCTGCTTTTGAAATAAAAACAGGATCAAATACAATAGGAATAGTTAAATTTTGAATAATTTCTTTAACAACATCAATAATAGGATTTGAATAAAGCATTCCTATCTTTAAAGCTTTTACATTGAAATCTTCAAAAATAGCTTTAATTTGATTGCGTACAAAAGAGGGTGAGACTTCCAAAATATCAGTGACCCCTTGAGTATTTTGTGCGGTTAAAATGGTAATAGCACTGCAACCAAAAACACCAAAGGCTTCAAATGTTTTTAAATCGGCTTGAATACCAGCACCACCGCTGCTGTCACTTCCTGCAATTGTTAATACTACGCTCATACTGCTTCCTTTTTTTCTTCTTGAATTATAACCAACATCATAGTTTGTTGGTACGCTTTTTTTGTTATTTCATCGTTAAATAACTCTTCTTTGAAGATATTCTCTGAACTCTTTTGCTCCCTCTTTTGAGCTTGTAACTATGCAATCAAGCTCTTTAAAACTAATTTGTAGCTTTGATTGTTCAACACTTTGCATAGATTGGATTTTATCAACATTAAGTAAATAAGAACGATGTATTCTAAAGAAATTTTTATCTTTTAAAAACTGTTCGAGTTCGCCTATTTTCTTTTTAGCATAAAGCTCTTGCTCTTTGGTTTGAAGTATTACTTCATCTAAATTGGCTTTAATAAAATAGATTTCACTAATAGGAACAAGATGAATAACATCATGGCTTTTTGCTAAAATTTTGGGTTCATTTTGTGATTTATTGCCCAAAAACAGGCGAATTTTTTCTACAATTGCACCAATACTTTTGCTCTGTATGGGTTTAAGTAAATATCCCATCCCTCCACTTTGGTATGCTTCTAGCGCAAACTTTTCGTAAGCCGTTTGAAAGACAATAAAAGTATTGGCTGAATATTTTGCTATTTTCTGAGCTAATTCCAGACCATTCATTTTGGGCATAGAAATATCTAAAAAAATAGCATCAAAACTCTCTTCTTTTATTTTTTCTAATGCTAATAAGGGGTCGTTACACGCTGTAATATTGGTGATGTTTTGTTCGTTTAATAATCGGTTTAATCGGTTTAAAGCCAAATTTTCATCATCTACTATGAGAACTTTCATTTTGCTTTCCTATGTAATTGAATTTTAAAACACATGGTGTTTTGAGTAGTATAAGAAAGGACTCCAATATTTAGAAGTTTTAATCGTTGTTGCAAGTTCTGAAGACCGGTTCCAAAAACTAAGTTTTTTTCAAGTTTTCCATTGTTTTCAATAAAAATAACATCTTCTTTAGCTTCTATATTTAAAGTTAATGGCTCTCCTAAAAATCCGTGTTTAATGGCATTTTCTACTAAGAGTTGAATGGAAAATTTAGGGACTAATTCGGTTTCATATGAAGAGGGGATATTAAGATGAAGTTTTATTTTATCTTCAAAACGAATATTTTCTATTTCAACATAGGTTTTAACCATATCAAGTTCTTTTTTTAACTCTATTAAGCTCTCACTTTTTATGGCATTGCGTAAAAATTGTGAAAGGTTTAAAATAGCATCTTCTGCTTTTTTGGCATCAATATAGACCAATTCACTCATGGAGTTTAATGCATTGAATAAAAAATGAGGATTAAGCTCATTTTCCAAAGCTTTTATTTTATTCTCCAACAGAGCCATTTGTGATTGTTCGTGTCTATTTTTAAGAACAATAAACCAGTGAAACATTAACCCAATGCCTAAAGTTAAAATGCCACAGATTAATGCAATAAAATACCAATAGGGTTTTAATACTTCAACTATTGGAAAATGGAAGGAAAAACTTATCATAAATGCCGTAATAAAACCTAGTAATCCCGATATAAAAGAGAAAAATAGGCTAATAGCATACCATAGTCGTTGATTGATTTTTGGCAATAAAAAGTGGTTTGAAAATGAAATAAGAGTTAATGCAAACAGTACTATAAAAAATGCACACAAGCTTGAAAAAACTATAGTGGTGTGGTTTTGGAACTCTATATTAAAAAAGTAAAATAACCATCCCAATAAAAAGCCTAAAAAAGAACCAATGAGTCCTATTATTACCCAATCTTTTAGTGTTATTTTAAGATATTCATTATTCATTTAACTCCTTATTTAAGACATCCACTCCTAAAGCAATACCTGGCCAACCTTGCCCTGAAAAAACAGTGTCGCCTATATTGTACAACCCTTTAAAAGGTGTCGATGTGGTGGGCAGTTTAAAGAAGTTGCTAAAGAAAAGTTTATTGCCTCCGCAATTGCTTCTTAAAGCATAGTGTTTAAATGTTTTAGCCGTACCACTAAAACAGTTTACAATATTTTGTGGTGTTAACATTTTAAAGTGATTTAAAAATTCTTCCACAATAAAAGCTTCTGTATGCTCTTTTTTTTGAGCGTACTCAATTGGGTTTAAATTTTCCCAAAAAGAGGCTTTGGTATGGCAAGATATAGTAATGCTGTATCCATTTTTAGAAAGCAAGGCATCTTGTTTATCGCTAAAGGAGATAAAAAAAGAGTTAGAAATAGTGTTGGGAATTTTTTTTGTTAATAAAATTTGATAGTGGTGTAAAAACTCCTCTTGGGAATCAAGAGTTAAGTAAACCATAAAGGCACTTTGGTCATTAAAAGCGAATTTTTTATAGTAGCTTAGAATCTCTTTTTGAGTAAACAAGTTATGGCTGTCATACACAGTAGAGTTCAATACCACACTATACGCACAATACTCTTTTTTAGAAGTAGTAATGCGGTAAAACTTTTTATCTTTATAAATATTTAATACTTCTTCTTTTGTATGAACATTAACATTTGCAAGCAACTCTTCTATTAAATTTCCCATGCCGCCTTTAATATAATAGACTTTATGAAAAGGGTAAGCTAAACCTAATGCCATAGAAAGCAATGGAATCTTTTCATAGCTGCTTTGAACTGTAATAAGAAGTTGGGCATTGATAAAATCTTTGTACTCGTTTGAGATTTCTCCTAAAGTGTCGGCAATAAAGCCTTTAGCACTTTTAAAAAGAACTCCTTTGTAAGTTTTCAAAAGTTCAACTACAAATAAAGCAGTTTTAGCATAAGAGAGTAGACTCTTTTTTGAGTAGTAAAAATGCTTGAGTTTCCAAAACTTTTCATCAATTTCTTTAACAGTTTCCCAAAACTCCTGATTATGGGGGTTAGGGTAGTTGTTGTTTATCTGTTCTAAAAAAGTTTCAAAATTTTGAGTTCTATCAATGATGGTATTTTCTTGAATAACACGCATAGCCATGGAACTTTGTTTTAAGTTGGGAATAAAACAAAGGCTATCAAACATTTTTTTAATAATGTGTCCATTTTCATACCCTACAAAGGTAGTTGCAGCTGTGTTATAGCTGTTTCCAAAGCGTTTGAAAGTACTTGCACAACCACCTACATGGCTATCTTTTTCAAACAAAATAGTTCTTTTATCTTGATTTAAAGATGCCAATAAACTTCCACCAATTCCAGAACCAATGATGGCTAAATCAAATATTTTAGAACAGTTCAAGATAGGCTCCTAATTTATTTTCTACATAGTAACGCATTTTGAAGCTGCTTCGTAGAGATAAAATGGCGTTTAATCTTTGTATTTATCTCTTATGGTTTTAAATTTTTCAATGTGTGTCATAAATAGTTCAATTAATACAGGGTCGAAATGTTTCTCTTTCTCTTCTAATAAAAGTTTAAATATACGTTCATCTTCCCACGCTTTTTTATAACATCGGTCACTTCCTAGGGCATCAAACACATCGGCAACGGCTGTAATTCTTCCAAAAATATGAATTTTTTCACCCTTAAGACCTCGTGGGTATCCACTTCCATCCCATTTTTCATGATGTTCTCTTGAAACAATAGCAGCTGCTTTTAAAACTTCTCGTTTGGAGGTTTTTAAAATGTTATATCCAATAACAGAGTGTGTTTTCATAATTTTCCACTCTTTGGCATCTAGTGGACCTGGTTTATTTAAAATGGCATCGGGGATACCTACTTTGCCAATATCGTGCATTGGGCTTGCGGTAAACAAAATATCAGACTCTTTAGCACTTAGCCCATAAAGTTCCGCTAGAAGTTTAGAGTATTCAGCTACTCTTTTTACATGATTGCCTGTCTCTTTACTTCTGGTCTCTCCAATTTCGCCCATTTTATAGACAATCTCTCTTTGAGTGGCTTCTAACTCTTCATGCAGTTCAACTACTTCAGTAATATCTTGGCGTATTCCCATATACTCTAGAATTTCGCCTTTGGCATTTTTAATAGGTAGAATAGTTAAAATAAAATGGAAAATTTTCCCTTTTTTAGAAATATTTCGTAACTTTCCTTTCCAAACACCTTTTGTGTTTACTTGTTCTAAAACTTTATCTATGTTTGAAAATTCATCACTTTTAATATCAGTAGGGCGATTAATATAAGAGTACGGTTTTCCTATAAGCTCTTTTTTACTGTAACCCATGAGTGTATAAAATTGATCATTGGCATAGGCAATTGTTTTATTTTTATCAATACGAAGTACAATATTACTTTTATTCATAGCCTCTTCATAGAGTTTTGTTAAGGTCATTATCTCTGCAAAGTTATCTTTTGTAATATTAAACTGTTTTTGTAAATACTCTTTTGTTTTTTCTAAATCGGTTATGTCATTTCTTATACCAATATATTCAAGAATATTTCCATTGGCATCTAAAATAGGGTTAATTATAGTTTGAACCCAATAGGTGCTTCCATCTTTAGCTCTGTTTTTGACCTCTCCCAACCAAGTTTTTTTCTCTTCTTTGATGGTCTTCCACATTTGTTTAAAAACAGAGGCTTCCATATCTGGGTGTCTTACAATATTATGAGGTTTTCCTATTAGTTCATCGGGTGTATATCCTGATATAGCACAAAAGGAGTCATTGACATAAGTAATAATTCCTTTAGGATTGGTCTTTGAAACAATGGAACTTCTGTCAACAGTATTTTTATATTGTTGCAGTAAAGAAGTAGAGCTTATTAACTCTTCACTTTTTATTTTATTGTTAATCCACATATCCACTTTTAAAATTAACTCTTCAATAGCATAGGGCTTATTAACAAAACCACAAATCCCAATTTTTAAAGCATCTCTTAATACTGTTGCAGAAATAGTGTATCCCATAAATAAAATGGAGATATTTAAAGTATCAATTAACTCTTTTTTATGTTGCAGTATAAAATCTAAAATATTTTTTTCATTATCAATATTTAATAAAATCAAATCTATTTTTTCTAAAGAAGCTAAAGTGAGAATCTCTTTAGAATATTGCTTCGTAATAACATTGTAATTTCTGTTTTCAAAAACTGTTCGCAACTCTTTTTGTGTTTGAAGTTTTTCTTCAACAATTAAGATGGTTCGGTCTTTATTATTTTGTGTTTGCTCAACCATGTGTGGCAATTGATTAATTTGAAACTCAAAATGAGTGGTTCTGTCTAAATAATCAACAACGCCTTTGGTGTAAAAAAGAGCTTTCATATCTGCTTGTGCTGAGGTGATAATAAAGGTTTTAATAGTTACATCTTCAAAAAAAGAAGGATAATCTTTTTGAATAGGAGAGGTTATTGAATCATTTAAAATTAAGTAGCCAATAGAATTACTGGTAATAATCTCTTTAGCTTTATCAATATTTTGTGCAAAGTAAAGCGTATAAGCAGAGTTTTTAAAACTCTCTTTGATAAGGGCTAAGATAGGGGTAGAATTTTCAACGATTAAAATATTGTGTTGTGAACTATTCACTTGAGTATTCCTTCATGTTTAAACTTTGTTGTATTAACTGTTTATATTAATAATATATCAAAAACCCAATTAATTAGATATAAAAATTAAAAGCATAATTTCTTTTTGAGATAGAATTTTATAATTTTCAATTATTCTAATTAACCTATAATCACATATATCGTATAATCACGGCTTTAAAAATAGAAACTAAAATAAAAAGAGAAACATGATAGAACTTATAAATGTATCAAAAAGTTATCCAACTAATGAATTGTATAATGAATTGGACTTAAGATTAAACGCAGGTAATAAAGTAGGGTTAGTAGGACGAAATGGAAGTGGTAAATCAACGCTGTTTAAACTTATTTTAGGAGAAGAACAACCCGATGGGGGAGAAGTCTCTATTCCAAGAAACTACAAAATAGGTGCTTTAAAACAATATTTTGATTTTACTGAAAAAACTTTAATTGAAGAGACCTCCTTAGCATTAAATGAAGAGGACAGATATAATATTTATAAAGCTGAAAAGATTTTATTTGGATTAGGGTTTTCACAAGAAGATTTAGAAAAAGCACCCAAAACATTTTCAGGAGGGTACCAAATTCGAATTAATTTGGCAAAACTTCTTTTAACACAACCCAATATGCTTTTACTGGATGAACCTACAAACTACTTGGATATTTTGTCTATTAGATGGTTAAGAGCATTTCTAAAATCGTTTGAGGGTGAAGTAATACTAATTACGCACGACAGAGATTTTATGGAGAGCGTTTGTACGCATACTATGGGAATTGTTAGAAAGAGTGCTTTTATGATACAAGGAAGCACTAGAAAATTTTATGAACTCTTAGCTAACAATGAAGAGCATTATGAAAAACAAAAAATTACACAAGATAAAAAAATTAAAGAGCTTGAAGAGTTTATTGCTAAAAATAAAGCACGAGCATCAACAGCAGCGTTAGCTCAATCTAAAGTAAAAATTTTAGAAAAAATCGAAGTAATGGATGACCTTCATTATGATGCCAATTTAAAATTTGATTTTAACTACAAAGATACTTCTGCAAAATATTTGTTGGAAGTTAATGATGTTAGTTTTGGATACAACGCTGATAATATTTTATTTAAAGATATTACTTTTGCTTTAAGTAAGGGCGAAACTATTGGAATTATTGGGAAAAATGGTAAAGGTAAGTCAACGCTGTTAAATGTAATTGCAGGAGAGCTTAACTCTTTAAGTGGAAGTATAAATTACCATAGCAGCACTGTTTTTGGACATTTTGGACAAACAAATATTTCACATTTAAGTCAAAACAATAGTGTAATGGATGAGATTTATTCCGCAAATGTTAAACTTCCTGAATCTACCATTCGAGGAATTTCTGGAATAATGATGTTTTCAGGAGACAATGCTAAAAAGAAAATTTCACTTCTTTCTGGGGGTGAAAAAAGTAGGGTAATGTTAGGAAAAATTATTGCCAAAGATGTTAACTTACTCTTTCTAGATGAGCCTACTAACCACCTTGATATGGATTCTATTGAAGCCTTAACTAAGGCTATTAAAGCCTTTGAAGGCTCTTGTATGATTGTAACGCACAGTGAAGATTTACTACGTGCTGTGTGTGACAGACTTATTGTTTTCACCAACGATGGAGCGGATTATTTTAATGGAACATACGATGAGTTCTTGGAAAAAATTGGTTGGGAAGATGATATTGTTGAGGTAAAAAAAGTTAAAAAACCCAATGTCAATAAAAAAGAGATTAAAAAACTCAGAGCAGCAGTAGTTCAAGAAAAAAGTAAAGCAACAGCCCCTTTAAAAAAAGAGGTTCAAGTGCAAGAAGAAGCCATTTTAAAGCTTGAAGAGTTGTTAGATGAACAACAAAATGAACTTACAAGATTAACAGCAAAAGGCGATAACCATGCCTTAACGGAAGTCTCTAAAAATATTGCTAAATATGAAAAACAAATAGAAGAAAAATTTGAAGTTTTAGCACAAAAACAGACTAAACTCGATGAATTAAATGCATCGTTTGAAAAAAAGTTAGAAGAGCTGTAATTTAATATTTAGATATTATAAAAAAGGATAGGAATAATGAAACATTTTATATTAGTTATGATTTTAATTATAAACAGCTATGCACTCGATGAATTAAGTGCTATGAATAAAGATAATAAAGAGGTACTAAACGCAGTTTTAACAAAATTGGAGTTGGAAAAAACTTCTAATGCTAATAAAATGAAAATTTTCAATGAATTTTCTTTTGCACTTGAAAAAGATTGGTATGTTAAATGGTGGGATCAAAATTCTGCTTCTAAAAGTAAAGTTTCAAAAGAAGATACTAAATTTGTGGAAATGATTATTGTAGATGAAAATAGAATTTACAGCTTTACTTTTGTATATTTTAAAAAGAAAAATCAAATTTTTATTACTCGAAGACAATTTGTTGCATCAACCTCTGAGTATTTATTAGAAAAATTTAAAGAGTTTAAAAAAGATAGCGAATATACAGTCTCTTCAGAAAAAAACAATTATGCGTATTTAACTAAAAAAGAGTATTTAATAGATTCTATTATTCATATCGATGATACTTTTGGGATAGTATCATATCTTGATATGATTGTTATTGATTTATAAGAACTGCTAATTATTCCAATAAGAGCTTTAAACTTTTAGCACTAAAAAGTCGAATAGTTTCACTTTTTAAGGCTTTAAGTTCATTGCTAAACCCTTTTTTCGCAAAAATTATAAATAAATCGGGTGTAATATTTAAGCTTAAAGAGTCTTCTTTAAGCTTTGTTAGTTCACTCTTTTTAACTTTTGTATCGTTGTATTTGCAGCTTCCTACAATAATTTTTCCAGAAGTAGTTTTTGCAATTAAATCGAGTTGAATTTTATCATCCCAATATTTTCCCATTTGTTTTAAAGCATCCTCTTTATAAAAATCAATTAGAAACTCTAATGCTAACTCTTCAAAAACGAAATCACTAAATTGAGCTTTTCTGTTTTCGTATAAGGCATAAAACTCTTCATAATTTCCCTCTTTAATGCCTTTATAAATAGGAGAGATAAACGCAAACCAGAACCGTACAAAAGGAGCTGTAAAAAGAAGTTTTTTTGCTACTTTAGTATCGCCTCTTTGTTGGGTTAAAAAGTGTTGTGAAGATTCAAGCTCAACTATGCCTTTTTCGCATAAGCCTTCCACGCACTTCATTCCCTCTTCAAAACTTACATGCGCTTTCTTAAAGGCTGTTTGCGTTCTTCTATCTCCTAGTGCAGCTCCTGTTAATATAGCGTGGTCAACTCTGTATCCACCACTTATTAAGCCAATTTCTGTTCTTAACATTCTGTAGTTATTTAGTAAATGAGTTTGGATTAATTCAAGTAAAGGTTTATTGGTGTCAATTTTTATATTTAAGCCACCAAAAACAGTAAAGTACTCAATAGCTTTTTCCATATCCGTTAGTTTGTTATTTAGGCAGAAGTTTTTAAACTGTTTTTTGGTTGATAAATCGATTGAAATAATGGGGTATCCTTTTAATTTTTATAGTTAATTTGTAAAAAATGGTTAAACGAATGAGCAAAATTTTGTGCATCTTTAGAAGTAAAAGCAGAAGGTCCTTTAGTCATCTCACCGCTGTCACGTATCTCTTGCATTAAGTTTCTCATGGCTAAATACTGTTTGATGTTATCGTGCGAATATTCGGTGCCTCTGTGGTCAATAGCCGCTGCATTTATTTCCAACACTCTATTGGCAAGTGGAATATCTGCTGTTATTACTAAATCATTTGCTTTAAGTAACTCTACAATTTTATCATCGGCTTCATTCTCTTTTGAATCTACTATCATATAATTAATATAAGAACTCTCCCCTATAAAAATTTTCTTGTTTGCAATAACTAAAGTTTCTATTTGAAGTTTATTTATGGCTTTTAAAACAATGGGTTTAAGTAAATTAGGGAAGGCATCGCCGTCTATATATAGTGTCATTTTATCTTTTTATGCTTTATTTTTTAAATTATACTGTTATTTATCACTATTTCTTATAAAAACGCTATAATTCAATCTTATTTTAAAGGACAATCCATGACAGAAGAGAACAAAGAAGAACAACTGCCCGAAATAAGAGCAGTTAAAAAAAAGAAAGCTAAAAAAACGGATGAAAAAAGACCTAAACTTAGCAAAAAGAAAAAAGCTCGATTGGTGCTAAAAAAAGCAGCCAAAAAGCACAAAGAAGAGAAGAAAAAACAAGCGAAGAA
>JBAYYP010000016.1:0-34388 GCA_041672955.1 Arcobacteraceae bacterium | reverse complement strand
TAGCAACTCCTGGACGACTACTTGAATTGTGTGAAACAAAAAGTATTGATTTAAAAAGCGTTAACAGTTTAGTGTTAGATGAAGCAGACACCATGTTAGACATGGGGTTTTTACAAGATATTGAAAAAATTCTTCCTTTAATTAGCTCAAACCGACAAACCATGATGTTTAGTGCAACCCTTAACCAAAATATTAAAAAACTTGCAAAATCATTTTTAAATACTCCCGTAGTAATTGAAGTTTCATCGCAACGTTCAAGCGTTGACTTAATTGAACAACAAATTATAAAAGTTGACAATGAAAAAAAACTAGAACTGCTCTCTTATTTAATTGGTTCAAAAAATATACAAAAAGCCTTGGTGTTTACCAATACAAAAGCAAGCGTAGACTTAATAGTTGAGAGCTTAAATTTAGATGGTTTAAGTGCTTTAGGAATTCACGGAGATATAAAACAACCCGCTCGTGCAAGAGCTTTACGAAAATTTAAAGCCAATGAAATTAGAGTCTTAGTAGCAACCGACATTGCAGCTCGTGGGATTGATATTGAAGAGTTACCTTATGTAATTAATTATGATTTACCTCAAAGTACAGTCGATTATACCCATAGAATTGGGCGAACAGGACGAGCTGGAAACGAAGGTATTGCCATAACTTTATTGTGCGTTAAAGAGTACAAACAGATGGTAGAAATAGAAAAAGAACTTATAATTTCTATTCCCAAAATAACTTTAGACGGTTTTGAACTCACAGAAAAAGAGCCACGAGCAAGAAAAACATTTGTTACAAAACTAAGTGTTAAAAAAGGTTTAAAAGATAAAAAACCGCGACCCAAAACTGCACCAACAGCAACAAAAGCTAAAAAATCTAAAAAAACAACCAAGCGAGATGGTCATAAATTTGGAAAAAGGTAAAAAATGGAATCGATTTTAAACGAAGACGATATGATTGTGGGTGCCACTTTTGAAAATGGCACCATTCAAGACTATGTAGATGAAGCCAAAACCTATGGACTTATTCGAATCGAGGAGTCCACGTGTAAGTGGTTTTTATACAATAAACAAGAATCAGCTGAAGATATTCAAGCTCTTTATAGCAAAGCAGTCTCTCAAAGCAATCATTTTGTGCATAATGATTTCGGAGAAGAAATTGTGCTGTTTGAAAAAACAGGCAGCGTAACCTTTGAAGAATTTTTAGAAAAAGCAAATGAGTATTTAGATGATGAATTCTCAGAGTTTATCTAAAGCGTTGTAAACGTTAACAACGCTTTTGCAATTACTCGCACTTCTTCTTTTGCATACACCAAATGTTTAAAAGCCGGATTAATAGAGACAAATAACTCTTTGCCCTCTTCTTTTTTGGCTTGTTTAATCCACATATTGTTTTCATAATAAACTAAATAAATAGCACTCTGTTCAAACTCTTTTTGCGATAAATCAGCTACAACTAAAGCGTTGTCATTAATTTTAGGTTGCATGGATTCCCCGTTTACTTTAATAACAAACAAAGATTCAAGAACATACGGCTTTTTTAAAAGCTCTTGTGAAAATGTTAAAAATTTTTTTTGAACCTTTCCTTGATCTTCTTCATGGTACTCTAATTTAATGGTAGACATAACTCCATCCTTTTAATTATTTCAAAAGTTTTACTCACATCATACGTAGCTCGGTGATGTTTATTAGCGTCAAAATCAATGCCATAGTAATAACACACTTCATCTAAAGTGGGGTTTTTTATTTGACCATTTTTATTAATAGCTTTAACTCTTTGTTTATTCTCTTTCATGGTACAAAAAGCTTTTTTAAAGTTAACAATATCTCTTAAATGGCGTAATTCAAAACTAATATTATGTGCAATTAAAGTGCTGCTTCCTTGGCAGAAATCAACAAACTCTTCATCTTCTTTAAAATAACTGGCATATTCACACCCAATTCTAGCTTCTAAAATAAGTTCAGGGGTGAGTTTATGTACCTCATACGAATACCTATTTACAGGAAATCTCGAAAGATAATAGCGGTGAAACAACTCTTTAGCCACCCACTCTTTATTGTGAAACTCCACTTTTACAGCAGCTACTTCTATAACATCGTGAACATTAGGTGAATTGGTTTCAAAATCTATAATAATCATTTAATACACTTAATCTTATTTTGCACCGATTTTAGATAGCACAACTTTAATTGTTTTCATAAAAATAACAAAATCAATCCACAGTGACCAATTTTGTATATACCAAATATCTAACTCAATTCTGTCTTGGAAAGTTAGCTTATTTCTGCCAGATACTTGCCAAAATCCTGTTAATCCAGGTTTTACTTTTAATATTGTGTCTTCATTATATTTGCCTATTTTATCGCTTTCATTAAGCATATAAGGTCTAGGTCCAATTAAATTCATATCGCCTCTTAAAATATTGTAAAACTGAGGGAATTCATCTAAAGAAGAAGCTCTTAAATATTTTCCAATTTTTGTTATGCGAGGGTCATTTTTATATTTATGATATATTTGATAATGTTCAATTTCAGCGGGATTTTCTTTTAAATATTTTTTTAATATTTGTTCACCATTTTCATACATCGTTCTGTATTTATAACAACTAAATATTTGCTTTTTTTCTCCTAATCTTTTTTGCTTGAAAAGCACACTTCCTTTTGAGTCATATTTAATTAATATTGTCAAAAATAGATGCAACAAAAGAGCAAAAGGGAAAATGCATAAAACCAATAATTTTTCGAATATAAATTTAATAAAAATATTTTTCTTATTTAAAAGTTTGTTTTCAATATATATTGCAGACAATCGTATATTAAAATAGTTCACCATAGACATATCCATAAAATCTAAATAGTATAAATAAGGGATTACATAAATATCTTTAGTTTTTTTAGAATATCGTCTAATAATCTTATGAAGTTCTTCTATTTCAAAATTTTTTGAAGAGATTAACACCATGTCGTATTTATTATTACAAGGAAAAAATCCAAAATACCAATTGCTGTTTATTTCTTCATATAATACATCGTACTGATTGGAGTTTGCAATAATTTTTACTCTTAATTTAAAGAAATCGAATCGAAATAGAAATCTTTTCAATACTCTTTTAACAAAAGGAATTAAAAATGCTGAAATAAAGAAAAATAACAATATGAATGTTCGTGAGTATTCATCGGACATTTTAGTTAAAGAAATTACTGTAAATACGGTAAGAAAAGTAATAGTTAAAGCTTTTAATACTCTTTTAGTATCACTCCAAAAATCATATCTAATAAAATATATCTTTTCAACAATTAAAATAATAAGTATTATTAAAATAATCCAATAATATTTATCAATATTAGATAGTGTAAAAATAGGGAAATTTTCAATAAAAATATTTTTTCTAATATTGTATGCTATTTGATATGAGATAAATAATACAAAGGCATCCATCATTATTAAAATGGCAGTATAAAAAAAATTTGCGGTATTAGTTTTAATGTATTGCATAGTTTTATTATACTTAATTTTTCTACCTATTTAATTAAACCGTTATAACAAAAATGAAATTGAACTTTTATATTTAGTAAAAATAAATTTCAGAAAATGCTCAAAGTTTAAAAACTCTGAGCATCCATCATTATAAAAAAACTTTATCTAACAATCGTAACTCTTCGAAATTGTTAGTAACTATTAGCAATCCAATGTAAGCATCCATCATATTGTAGACATTTTCAATATATTTATATTGCACTTCATTTAATTTATATTTTGCATCTTGAACATCTACAATACTTTTTAAACCATTATCAACTCCCATTATTACAGAGTCTAAATATAATTGCGTTGTTTCTAGAGTCTCTTTATACAAACCAACTGAGTAAATAGAGGTTGAAAACATAGTTAATAATTCATCATGTCTTGCTTTAATTTCATTTTCTACTTCATTATAATCTGCATTGGCAGCTTTATAATTTAATTTTGCTTCATTTATTTTAGCGTCTACTAACCCTCCTTGATACAAAGGAATTCGTAAAGTAACCATTGCTCTTTGAGTATTTTCATAATCTGGTGTAGTGGCAGTTGAATCAAACTTTGTGTATGACATATCAAAATTTAATTTGGGTAAATGCCCAGAATAAGCACTATCTATATCTTTCTTAGTCACTTCTATTCCAAATTGCGCTTGTTGAATCTCTAAGTTTGTAATATATTTTTCTTTGTTACTTACAATATTTTGCATCTCTTTTAACAAAGCATAATTCGATTGTAAAAGATTAAAATTTGGAATTATTAAATCTGTTTTTCCAATAATATTGGTTAATTTTATTTTATATACTTTGAAAAGACCTTGTTCTTTGTTTAACTCTAAATTAGAAGTATCCAAATCAACCTTTGCTTGCAAATAGTCCATTTTAGTAGCTAAATTCATTTTGAATTTTTTCTCTATTAAGTCAAATTGAAATCTATTGTATTGCACATATGACTCTATTAAAGTGAGCTTATTTTTTGATTTTAACACATCTAAATATGCTTTAAGAACTACTTGTGCCAACTCTTGCTTTTTAATTAAATTGTCAACTTCAGAGAGTTTTACTCTTACTTTTTCAGACTCTATTCGTGTCATAATTTCAGGATTATAAATTACTTGACTCAAAGAAATATTATAATCTGTCGATTTTTCTGTTATATAATAATCCTTATATTGTCTTAATCTGTTGTACTCATGTCGAGTATCGCTGTATGAAAGCGAAGCAGATATTTGTGGATATAACTCTGCTTTTACCTGCTCTACTCTTTGTTTTCTTGACTCATTTTGGTAATTAGAAGATTGAATCGTATTTGAATTATCCAATCCTAACTCATATGCTTTTGAAAAGGTTAATACTTCTGCATTTAAAGTTATTGAACTTATATAGAATAATACAAACAGTTTTAAAATATTATTCTTCATTAAATCCCCTACTTAACATATCTGTAAATGGTTTAACCAAATAGCTAAGAGTCGTTCTTTCTCCAATTTGAATCATAACTTCAGCTGGCATTCCTGCTACTAACTTAAATTTATATTCTGAAAGTTGTTTTATTCCTGCATTGGTTACTTGAATTTTTGCTTCATAATAAGGAGCCCCTGTTACTTCATCTATAAAACTGTCTGCTGAAACGTGTATAACTTCCCCTTCAATAACATGTGCTTGTTTTAAATTAAAAGCAGAAAACCTAATATCTGCAAGAAGTCCTACTTTAACTTTATCAATGTCTGATATTTGCACTTGTGCAATTACTAGCAGTTTTGAGTCTTCTGGTACAATCTCTAATAACGGTTTTCCAGGTGCAATAACCCCACCTATTGTATTAATTGTAGAACCAACAATCACACCATCAGTAGGAGCTAAAATTTTGGTTCTGCTTAAAACATCTTTTATAATAATAATTTGTTCTTTAAGTTTTGCTATTTCTGCTTGTGTATTAGCAATATCCCCTTCAATAGTATTCTCTTCTCTTTGTAATTCTCTGATTCTTAATTTATCGACCAATTGTTCTTTGAACAACTTAGTCCACTCTACTATCTCTTCTTTAATAGATATTAAGCGTTTTTTCTTACTTGCAACTAAAGATTCTAAACCTTCAATTTGATTATTGATTTGAAATAACTGCCCTTGTATATGTATATCTTGAAGCTTTATTAAAATATCTCCCGTCTTTACAGCATCTCCATCTTTAACATAAATGGCTTCAACAATTCCCCCCTCCAAGTGCTGAATTGTTTTTTTATTTAAATCTGCAGAAACTTTTCCAACAGCAACAGAAGAAGCCGCCAATGGTGCATATGCCATCCAGCCTCCAATTAGTACAAATACTACAAAAACAACTCCCAGTCCAAACCCAACTACTTTTTTTACATCACTTGATGGCATATTAATATTTTTATTCATTTGCTGTGTCCTTAGTTGCTTGGCTTGCCAAGTGATATTCTTGGCGTTGAAACTGGCTGAGCAGGCTGCTGTGTTGCTTGTTGTGCTGCTCTATTATTAGCTTGTGCTTGTAAATTTGCTGCGTTAATCTTTGCTAAAACATCATTGCTATTTCCGTAAAGTTCTAAAACACCTTGTTTTAAAACCGCTAATTTATTGCATACTTGTAAAATACCTGGTCTGTGCGTTATAATAATAACCGTTGTATTACTCTCTTTTAATGATTTAACAGCTTCAATTAATGCCATTTCACCTTGTTCGTCTAAATTTGAATTGGGTTCATCTAAAAGAACAAAAACAGGGTTGTCATAAATAGCTCGTGCAAATCCTATCCTTTGTCTTTGCCCTCCTGAAAGTGTTGCTCCTCCTGCTCCAATTAAAGTGTCATATCCATCAGGAAGTCTTAAAATCATATCGTGGACTCCTGCTTTTTGTGCAGCTTCGACTACCTTATTTGAATCTATTTCTTGAAATCTAGCAATATTTTGGCTAATGGTTCCTTCAAATAATTCTATATCTTGAGGTAAATAACCAATATATTGTCCCAAATCATCTTTATTCCATTGATGAATATCTGCACCATCTAATCTTACTTTTCCTTGAACTAAAGGCCATAAGCCCAATATTGCTCTTGCTAATGAAGATTTTCCAGCAGCACTAGGTCCTATTATTCCAACAACATCCCCTATATCTATTTTCATAGAAACACCTTTAATAGAAGGCAGTTTTGAATCAGGAGGAACAACAACAACATTTTCTAGTGAAATTTCACCTTTAGGTGCAGGCAGTTGCATATACTCTTTATTTTTTGGAAAATCATTTAATAGTGAATTAATTCTTCCGTAAGAGCTTCTTGCACTACTAAATCCTTTCCAGCTGCCAATAATTAAATCAAGTGGAGCTAAAGCTCTTCCCATAATAATTGAACCAGCAATCATCATACCAGCACTGACTTCCATATGTATGGCTAAATATCCCCCTATTCCTAGAATAAGAGACTGAAATAACATTCTTGTACTTTTAGAAACGTTAGACCAAATTCCAGCTTTATTACTTGCCTCATTTTGTGCATTTAAAAAACCAAAGTATTTATTTTCCCAAATACCTCTAATGTTCTCTTTCATACCCATGGCATTAATAATTTCAGCATTTCGTAAATTCGAATCAACATAAATAGTTGAAGATCTACTTAGTTTATTGGCTTCTGCCAACTTTTCTTTTGTTGAATACTCATTAATAATTGTAAATATAACCAACACAATAGCTGCAAATATAGCAAAATATCCAAACACTGGGTGAAAGAAAAATAAGACTGCAATATAAATAGGAATCCAAGGTGCATCAAAAAAAGCAAAAAGCCCATTTCCCGTCATAAATTGTCGAACTTGAGTTAAATCATTCAAAGGCATAGAAGAAGCTTTACCTGGATGTTTATTGGCCAATTCAAAAAGTGTATTGAAAATTCTTTGACTCAATATTTCATCTAATTTGTTTCCTACTTTAACCAATATTTTCGAACGAACAATTTCTAAAAGTGCCATTGTTATAAATAACACAACAACAAGAAGTGTCAACATAACTAATGTCTCTTCACTTCTACTTGTTAATACTCTGTCGTACAATTGCAACATGTATAAAGGAGGTACAAGCATTAGTAAATTAATAAACAAACTAAATAGTCCAACAACAATAAATGTTTTTTTTGAAGCGAATATTGCCTCTCTTAACTCTGATTTTCCCAGTTTTCTACCGTTTAGAGCTTTATTTGCCATAGGCATCCTTATATATTTAAGTTTCTTAGTTTTGTCTAGCTTGTGTAATATCAAACAATGTTTGAATATTTTCAAGTGATTTTAAATGAGCTTCAATTAAATTAATAATTCCTTTTCTCACCCAGTCCGCCAAAATATCGTCGCTTAATGCATTTAATTTTTCTTTGTCAACTACTTTAAACCCATTTACTAATACTTTTTTCTCTTCTCCCTCACCTACTGAGATCTCTCTGTCTTCTAATATTCCACTGTCTGAAATAAGTTTTGCTACATTTTTTGTAATTACTATTTGATTTTCATGCGAAGTTAAATAATTTATTGCATTATCCAGTGCTTGTGTTTTCTCTTTATCTTCATTAAAAAGAGCTTCTCCCTTTGTTTTTGAAAATAAATTTGAATCTTCATCAATTAATATAACTTTTTGTTCAGGATTCTCTTTTGTGTTTGCTAAAGAAAAAGGGTATTTTCTTAAAAATGAAGGTACATAACTTGTAATCCATTTTCCTTCTTCATTAATAGCTAAGCACTCTCCTCCTAATGCAAGAATTGAGACTAACGAACTGTTTTCTTCTGCTGTAAAAACAATCGGAAAGGTTGCTCCAACTAAAGCAGCTTCAGTTGCAATTACAGGAATAAAGTGACTATTTTTTGCGAAATTTAAATCCTGTAGTGGATTAATCTTCAAATCTTTGTGTTTTTCTTTATCCAAGATAACTAAATTTTTATACATTTTTTTTCCTTTTTCAGTGTTTTCTTTTTTTGGTCGACCTCTTTTAGCAAGAAGCACCATGTCCAATTTTTCTTCTAATTTTTTAATAAATCCCAAACTAGCAGTTGGAATTTGTTGTTCTAAACAATTTTGAATAAACCTATTATGTTCCACATTTTCTATAGCATCTAAATACGTTGCATATTTTTGAACTCTTTGATCATCTGTGTACCCTAACTCTTTATATAAAGAGTTATAACTTACTAAAGTGTCTTTTTGATTGTATAAATTTTTATGAATACTGTTATATATATTCTTAGTTGAGCAAAGTTGCTCAATATATCGCATAACATCAAAAAGGTATTTTTCATTTTGTACAATTGAAGATTTATATCGTCCTTGCCACAAAGTTCCCATATGATTATACTTGCTGTTATAATAAGCAGTATATTTTCGAGCAATGCTTTGTATGAATCTTGACAAAGTATCTTTTTGGGGTGGTGTTGAAAGAAATTCAAAAAATGTAGGCATCAAAATATAGGCGTGAATTGGCAACTCGTAACTTAAAGAAGACTCTTTTAAAGTAGCTTTAAAATAATCATAATCTTCTTCATCTTTGAAAAGCATTAACCCTTCAATACTTTTAAGCAGTATATGTTGAGACAATCCCTCTACAAAAATTCTCACTTTTCGTGCCAATTCATTCCTTTTTATTTTAGATTTAGAAGTGTACCCCATATAAACTTAAATTTATATTACTCCGACACAATTAAAATAAAATTAATTAGTGCCATAGTGATATAGGTTTAAGTTTTTTTACTCTTTATTTATCTTTTTATTATATTTGATTTCCCTTTAACAATAAACTTGAATTTTCTATAAAAGAAATTCAAAATATCTGTTTAAAAACTTGATGTAAAGGCAAATATCTGGTGTATACTTCCAAATATTTTTTACACTTGACTTTCGTAGGAAACATTCATGGCTTTTAGAAATTACTCTTCCATTTTTAAAGAGATGCAAAAAAGTAGGTTTTTACGAATTCAATCTGTAACTTTATTTTTAATTACCTATATAGACTGGACACTTATTCCTTTTATTACTAAACTTGAAGGTACTTATTTACCTGTATTTATGATAAGTTTGTATATGTTAATTGGTGCATTAGATGGCTTTATTCAACCTATGTTTAAAAATATTAAAATCTATCATATCTATATGTTTGCTATTGTTTTAGATATTATTCAAATTTTGAGTTATGTTACTTTTAGCCAATCTATTATTGCATTTACCTATATTATTTTAACCATTTTTACTTTTCAAGGCATTACTTTTGAAATAGCAAGAATTCATACCGTTGATTTTATGCAAGATGAGGCAGTGCATTTAAAAGATTACTTAATGATTCGTTCTTTAATGATTTCAGGAGCTATCGTAGGGGGAAGTTTAACTGCTATGATTTTTGATTATTTCAGTAGCGACTTATCTTATTTATTAATGTATCTTTCTGTTTTAGGAGTTGTGGGAATTGTTTTTCAATTTAAACTCTACTTTCGGTTTAGAGCCAGATTATGCCATGCAACCGTAAAAATTAAAAAAGAGAAATTAAAATTATTTGAAAAATTTAGACTTTAAAACCAATTCATTAGTTTGAATTGATTTTAAAACTTTTTATCTATTTCTTAGTTTCTATTAAATCTTTAAGCAGTTCAATAGCCATTCGAACACCTGCGCCACTGCCTCCATGAGGGTTATATCCCCACGCTTTTTCTACATAAGCAGGTCCTGCAATATCAAAATGCAACCATTTGTCTTTATTCTCTTCATATACAAAGTGGTCTAAAAAAAGACCTGCCGTAATTGCTCCACCATAACGAGTATTCGCAATATTACAAACATCTGCAATTTCAGATTTTATTGTTTTTCTTAAAAATCGGTTAAATGGCAAACTCGTAGCATATTCACCCGATTTTAACGCACTGCTTACCGCTTTACATTTTAACATTTGACTGTTACCCATAATAGAAGTGGTATATTCACCCACACCTACAACACTAGCACCTGTTAGCGTTGCAAAGTCAAACATATAGTCAAACTCTTTAATTTCATCTTGAGCGTAACATAAGCAATCTGCTAAGACCAGTCTTCCTTCTGCATCTGTGTTTCGTATTTCTATTGTTTTACCATTTTTAGCTTTTAGCACATCATCTGGTTTAAAAGCATCTCCACCAATCATATTTTCAACAGCACCTACAATGGCGTGAATTTCTATAGGAAGTTTTAGTTGAGCTGCTGCTTCAATAATTCCTAAAACTGCACATCCACCCGATTTATCACTTTTCATAGTAACCATAAAATCACTTGGTTTTAAAGATAACCCGCCACTGTCATAAGTAAGACCTTTACCCACTAAAACAACTTTTTGTTTTGCATTTTTTGGTTTATAGCTTAAATGAATAAGTTGTGACTCGTGTCTAGAAGCCCGACCAACACTATACATACTCATCATTTTATTTTTCTTTAAGTACTTATCACCTGCAATAAAGCACTCTAAACCATTGGCTTTAGCTATTTTTTTAGCCTCTTTTGCCATTGTTTTAGGATAAAAATCATCAGGTGTAGTATTAACAAAATCTCTTGTTTTATTAACACTATTTGCTACAATAGAAGCTTCATTGAAAATATCAATTAACTCTTTTAAAGGTGTAATTGCCACCATTGTGAGTTCTTGTTTTGTTTTATTTTCTTCTTCTTTTTTATATTTTGTAAATTTATATGCACCTAAAATAGCACCTTGTGTAAAAGCTTTTAAACTTTTACTTTCATCTTCCATTAATCTTACAAAAGCCGTTTTAAACTGAGTTGTTTGAAACTTTTTAACAGCAGTTGAAACAGCAATAGCCAAAGAGTCATAGTTTAGTTTTTCGCAACCTACAAATATTTTTTTAGATTCAGGTAAAAAAGCAATCTCTTCATCTTGTGCTTTAAAATTCAACTCTTTTAAAAGTTTTTTATCTTTACTTTTACTCTCTTGAAACTCTTTTTTCATCCATACTATAATCTCAATATCAAATTTCAGCTCACTATTTTTTTCTATTAAACTAATTTTCATTTAATCTCCCTTTCTCTTTTTTTTGTAACATAATTAAAATAATATATTATTCCACCACCAAAAATAACAGCAACCGGCAAGGCTAAAAACCAATGCTCTTTTGCCCAAACAATTACTTTTAAAATCTCTTCTCCAAAATACCAAGCAGGAACAATAGTAATTGCAGCCCAACACCATGCACTTATTAAGTTAATAAAAGCAAATTTTTTTGCATCGTATCGTGTAAGTCCTATTGAAATTGGAATAATTGTTCTCATTCCGTACATATATCTTTGCATAAAAATAATAGGCCACCCGTGTTTTTTAAGCAAAATATGTGCTAAAGCAAATTTTCTTCTTTGACCTCTAAATTTTCTGTGAACATACCCTTTATTAAATCTTCCTATATAAAAATAGATTTGATCCCCTGCAAAACCGCCTAAACCTGCTACGAAAATAGCAATATACATATTCATATCGCCCGTATGAGAAAGTAATCCAGCCATTATAAGCCCAGCTTCGCCTTCTAAAATACTCCATGCAAAAAGTATTATATATCCGTGTGTTTTAAGTAAATGTACAAATTTTTCATCAATAGCATCACCTGGAGCTAAATAGAGATTGTAAACTAGAAAAAAAGCAAATACTGCCACAATAATGGCAAAAATTTTTCCAGAATGTTTTTTTATTTTTTTTAACATAATGCTCCTAGTTAAATTTTTATGAGTTGTTGTGCTTGTACCATATCTTTGTCTCCTCGACCAGAAAGATTTATGATAACTGTTTTTCCTTTTAATTTATCTTTAGCTTTTTTTAAATACGCAATGGCATGAGAGCTTTCAAATGCAGGAATAATTCCCTCTTTTTGGCTTAACCATACAAATGCATCAAGTGCTTCATCGTCTGTTATAGAGTCATATTGCACGCTTTTATTGTCTTTATGAAAACTGTGTTCAGGACCAATTCCAGGGTAATCAAGCCCTGCACTCATACTGTGTGCTTCTAAAACTTGTCCATCTTCATCTTGCAGTAAATAACTCATTTGACCATGTAAAACTCCAGGTGTGCCTTTACTTAAACTGCAACCGTGTTTATTTGTGTCAAGCCCTAATCCACCTGCTTCTATTCCTATGCAAGTAGTCTCTTTGTCTTTTAGAAAGTGTGAAAAAATTCCAATAGCGTTACTTCCACCACCAATACAAGCAACCACATAATCAGGAAGTTTTCCCTCTTTTTCTAAAATTTGTCGTCTTGCTTCCCAACCAATAATAGCTTGAAAATCTCGAACCATCATAGGATAAGGGTGAGGACCTGCAACCGTTCCTATAATATAAAATGTATCCCTTGCGTTTGTCACCCAGTAACGAATGGCTTCATTCATAGCATCTTTAAGCGTTTTACTTCCATTTTCAACGGCAATTACTTTAGCCCCTAAAAGCTTCATTCGAAAAACATTTAACTCTTGTCGTTTCACATCTTTAGCGCCCATAAATACGGTACACTCTAAACCTAAAAGTGCAGCTACGGTTGCTGTGGCAACTCCGTGTTGCCCTGCACCTGTTTCTGCAATAACTTTAGTTTTTCCCATTCGTTTGGCTAAAATTGCTTGTGCAATAGTGTTATTAATTTTATGAGCACCCGTATGGTTTAAATCTTCTCGTTTTAAATAAATCGTTGCCCCAATTTCAGCACTAATATTTTTTGCCAAATAAAGTGGGTTTTCTCGTCCTACATAATCTTTTAATAACGCATTAACTTCTTTCCAAAACTCTTTATCAAATCTGTATTTATTATATTGAACTTCCAATTCTAAAAGCGATGGCATAAGTGTTTCAGGAACATATCGCCCCCCAAAAATTCCAAAATGTCCATTAACGGGATCAAACTCACTCGATGTTGGTATGTAAAAATTATTCATATTTTTCCTCTTCATATTTGTGTTTAGTTGATAGTGGTTGGTGATTAGTGTTAACTTCTTCTTCGAAACCGAAATTTATTTCGGTTTGTCTTATTTTCTAATAAGCCTTAAACAAGTTTAAGGTTCCAAAACACAACAAAATCACATCACCCCACTAATCACCAATTAAATATCCAGCACCGAATACACAGGAGCTATTTTCTCAACTCTTTGGCTTCCTTCTAAAAAAACCAAATTAAGTAAAAAACAAACTTCTACCAGTTCTGCTTTGGTGTCTTTTACAAGTTTTGCAGAAGCAACTGCAGTACCACCGGTAGCAATTAAGTCGTCTATTAAAAGTACTCTAGCACCTTCTTGGTTATTAAAAGCATCAAGGTGAATTTCAACCTCATCAAACCCATATTCAAGTTCATATTTTTCGCAAATTGTTGTACTGGGAAGTTTTCCTCTTTTTCGAATAGGAACAAACCCCACGCCTAGCTTATTGGCTAATGCCGCTCCAAAAATAAAACCACGACTGTCAATTCCAGCAACATAATCTAAGTTATAACTTTTGTATCGTTCTTCTAAATGATTCATTAAAAAAGCAAATGCTTTTTTGTTATTTAAAAGTGTCGTAATGTCTTTAAAAACAATCCCTGCTTTAGGAAAGTCCAATACATCACGAATGCTACTTAGCAAATATTTCTTATCATTTTCATTTAAAACTATACTCATTTTCCCTCTTTTTTAGTTGCTATTTAGTAAACTCATTATCAATTATTTGACAAATAGTGTGTGCAAATAATATATGCATCTCTTGAATTCTTGGCGTATTATCTGATGGCACCACCACATTTAAATCGCACCACTCATTCATAGCTCCGCCATCTCGCCCGCTTAATCCTAACGTTTTACACCCTAGCTCTTTGGCTACTTTAAATGCATTTATCACATTTGCACTGTTTCCACTGGTACTAATGCCTATAAGCAAATCGCCTTTTTGAGCTAAACTCTCCACTTGTCTGTCAAATACTCTGTCGTAGCCATAGTCGTTTCCAATAGCCGTTAACGCGCTCGTATCGGTTGTAAGTGCAATTGCAGGAAGCCCTCGCCTTTCTGTTTTATATCGGCCCGTTAACTCAGCAGCAATATGTTGAGCATCGGCAGCACTTCCACCATTTCCACACAACAATATTTTATTACCATTTTTTAACGTCTCTACTGCCATTTTTGAAGCTTTTTCTAAATCCCCTTGCATAGTTTCTATAACTTTTTGGATTGTTTCTAAATGCGAGATAAATTCGCTTTGTATAACCTCTTTCATTCGCCTACTTCCTTAATTTTTTTAATTGTATTGGTTGTACTTTTGCCATCTACAAACTCTACTAGCTTAGTCTCTTTAGCAATATCACTTCCCACAACAGCTTTTCCTTCATAGTCTGCTCCTTTAACCAATACATCGGGTTTTATTTTACAAATAAGTTCATAAGGAGTGTCTTCATCAAAAATTACCACATAATCCACACACTCTAATGCGCTTAAAATATAGGCACGATCTTCTTCGCAAGTTATTGGACGGCTTTCACCTTTAAGTCTTTTAACACTTGCATCTGAGTTTAAGCCTAAAATCAAGACATCGCCAAAGCTTTTTGCCACATTTAAATAGCTCACATGCCCTTTGTGTAAAATATCGAAACAACCATTGGTAAAGACAATCTTTTTATTTTGAAGTGTTAATCTAGCTGCTATTTTTTCTATCTCTTGTGTTGTTTTAATATGCAACTCAATTGAGCTTTTATGCAGACTTGACTTATACTCTTCAATCTCATCTAAACTGGCTGTTGCACTTCCTAATTTACCCACAACCACACCTGCTGCTAAATTTGCAAACTCTACACTTGAAGCCAAATCATTATTTAAAGCAAGTGCATATCCTAAAGAGGCTAAAACAGTATCTCCAGCACCCGTAACATCGTAAACTTCTCGTGCAACAGTTGGTTTTATGGTTACTTTTCCATCTTCTAAAAAAGCAATTCCCTCTTCACTTAGAGTTATCATGGGAATATTTAACGTAGCAATTTCTTTGAGTTTCTCAAGTGCTTTTTTTAAGCTGCTCTCATCTTTTATTTCAAGCTCACAAGCTTCTTGAGCCTCTTTTTTATTGGGCGTTAAAAGGTAAGCACCTTTATATTTTGAGTAGTTTTTCCCTTTAGGGTCAACTAAAACTTTTTTACCCTTTGCATTGGCACACACAATAAGCTTTTGACACAAAGTTTCTGTTAAAACCCCTTTACCATAGTCTGAAAATAAAACCACATCAAAAGAGTCAATGCACATTTCAAACCTCTCAAAAAGTTGCTTTTGCGAATAAAGGTCAATCTCTTCTTTGCTTTCATTGTCAAACCGAACTACTTGAGAGTGCGACGCCATAATTCGGCTTTTTTTAGAAGTTTTTCTATTCTTTTCTTCAATTAAAAAACTTTTTGCACCCACATTTTGAAGCATTTGTTTAAGTTCATTTGCCGTCTCATCTTTACCAATAACACTAAACACACATACTTGACTTCCTAAAGACAGAAGGTTACTAATAACATTACCAGCACCTCCTAAAACAGTAGACTCTTTTTGTATGTCAACAACTTGAACGGGTGCTTCAGGTGAAATGCGTTCACATTTTCCCCACAAATAGTGGTCAATCATTAAATCACCAATTACTAAAATATTGGGTGACTGTGCAGTGGTAAGCAGTGCTTGATGAGAGTTTTTTTCCATTGGCTTCTTTCTAATTTCTTTTATCAATTTGTTCTATAATTTAACAGCTTCAGTTTCATACATTCGCACAATTTCAGGAATATACGCTTTAATACCATCTTCCATTTCAAATTGTGGTTTATAATCAAGCATTTTCATAGTTTGTTTAATATTGGCTTCGGTATGAAACTGATACTGTTCCACATATGGGTTTGGAATATAGTGCGTTCCTAAATTAGTATTAAGCTCTTTTTGCAAAATATCTGCAATGTCTTGAAAGCTTCGAGCTTTTCCTGTTCCTACATTGTAAACGCCACTTCGTTTAGGTTCACACGCTTTTATATTGGCTTGAATAACATCTTCAATATAGACAAAATCTCGTAATATTTTGTCGCTTCCTTCAAACAGCTTTGGCGTTTTCCCAGCTAGTATTTGATGCCCAAATTGAATAACAGTAGAAGCAGTTTTATTTTTAAAATACTCTCGTGGACCATATACATTGAAATATCGTAGCCCCACAATAAAAATACCTACTCCTGCTTCAATATATTTAGCCGAAATATTGTCCATCATTAGTTTTGAAAACCCGTAAACATTACCAGGGTTTTCAACACCCACTGTTTGAGGACTTGGTGCATTTCCATAGGTAGCAGCAGAACTTGCATACACCATATTTGCTCCATGTTTAATTGCTAGTTGCAATAGACTTTCATACGCATTGACATTGGTTCTAATCATCAAATCTTGTTCTGTTGCCGTGGTGTCAGAAATAGCTGCTTGGTGGAAAATATAGTCAAACTTATACTCGATTTCAAGTTCTCGTAAAATTTTTTTATCGTTAATGTCTCCACTAATTACAACTCCTCTAAAACCCAATAAGTTCTTATAATGTCCAAAACTCTTAAGGTTTCCATTACTTAAAGTTTGACCACTTCTAAAACAGTCCAATACCACCACCAAAGCAGCAGGAAAGTTTTCTTGAAAATAAAAAGCCAAGTTAGAACCAATAAAACCAGCTCCACCTGTTATTAAAATTGTTTTATCATTAAAATCGATTGTATTGTATTTCATTTTTTATCCACATTTGTAATTTGCAAGATTTTAGCCAAAAAAAAGTTAGAAGTTTGTTAGTTTTGGAAAATAGTAATTATGGTTTAGTTGTTGGTGTTTTATGTTTACTTTAAGAAGCTAAAATTTAGAAGTTAAAATTGGTTTAATAGTTTATTTATAGAGTTATTCAAAATATTAATTTAACTCAATATATAATTATCACGTTTAGAGTACAATTATAGCTTTAAAACGACTTTTAAAAGGTATTAGATGAAAAAAATATTTTTATTACTCATATTAGCCACTTTTTCTTTTGCTTTAAATTTACAAAAGGCACAAACTTACAATAGTACTCAAAACATAAATAACTGGCTTATGAGTGAGAAACTAGACGGTATTCGTGCCTATTGGGATGGTGAGAAACTCCAAACACGACAAGGCAAACTTATTTTCGCCCCCTCATGGTTTACAAAAAACTTTCCACCTTTTGAACTAGATGGTGAACTATGGACAACAAGAAACGATTTTGAAAATATTCAATCCATTGTATTAAGTAAAGATTCAAATGAAAAATGGAAAGCAATAACCTATAACATCTTTGAAGTTCCCCACACAAAAGGCAATTTTACTGAACGCCTAAAAAAAGCTCAACGGTGGTTTAAAAAAAATACAAATCCACAAGTTAAAATAATCCCACAAAAATTATGTATAAACACGCAAGAACTCAATGACTTTTTAGACGATATTATAAAGAAAAAAGGAGAAGGAGTTATGATTAAAAATCCAAACACTCCTTATGAAAGTGGTCGAACATCAAACCTATTAAAAGTAAAAAAGTTTCAAGATACCGAAGGCATAGTTATTGGCATAAATTACAACAATATTCTTTTAAAAAGCCTAGTTATTGAGCTTCCCAGTAAAGTAAAATTTAACTTAGGAAATGGTTTTACTAAAGCACAAAGGCAAAACCCACCTAAAATTGGTGCAATAGTAACTTTCAAATACTACGGCCTAACAAAGAACCAAAAACCAAAATTTGCTTCTTTTTTACATGAAAGAAAAGATTAAATCTATGAATAATTCATAGAAAAGTTACAATCAACTCTTTTTACTGTCCACTATTTCAATGCTTTCAAAAATAGTTTCGCACACAAAATCGGCTTTACTTGCACTTTCATCAAAACTGTGTCCTGATTTAACTTGAATTGTGTTTTTTATTTTTGCGTTTCTTGCACACTCAATATCGGAGCTTTTATCGCCTATTAACCATGAGTTTTCTAAGTCTATGCAATGTTTTTTTAAAATATTATCAATCATGCCTGTATTTGGTTTTCGGCACTTGCATTGTTGGGTAGGTGCATGTGGGCAATATTCTACTTGTGCAATATGAATATTTTCTTTTTCAAACTCTTCTAGCATCCAAAGTGTTAAAGCTTTAAAATCTTCAAGTTTGTAATACCCTCGCCCAATACCTGATTGATTGGTAATAATAAAAAGCAAATACCCTTTTTCTTGAAATGCTCTTAACGCTTCAAAAACTCCAGAAATAAACTCAAAATTTTCAACTTTGTAAAGATAATCCTTTTCAACATTTATAACCCCATCGCGGTCTATAAAAATAGCTTTTTTTAAAAATTTTTCTTTCATTTTACTTCTTTTTTCTCAAAATTATTTTGCTTAACTGTTATTTAATTAAGATAATAAATAGTGCTTACCATACCTTTATCAAATAGTTTTTCACAAACTTCACCTACTTCTTTGTTCACAATTACTTCTAATTCATAGTCACTTAGTTTTACTTCTAAACATGATAAATCTTTCTCTTTAAATACGATTGTTTTATCTTCTATTTCCCAAATAGAGTTATTAACACTTACAACATCGGTTATTTTTTCAACCTTTCTGTTTAACATATATTGCCCTTGAATAGCACTCGTAACGGTTACTAAGTCTTGTTTAATAGTAGAAACCAATGCATCGTTTTTAGTATTAAACAGCTTTGGCATAGCTACACTTGCAATTATTCCAATAATAACCACCGCAAAGACCATTTCAAGCAAAGAAAACGCCTTTTTATAGTTTTTCATTGTAGTCCTTTTTAAAAATTATTTAATTATATCTTTTTTGTGATAATAACTCAAATTTATTCTTAAAAAGGAAATTTCATAAGAGGATGCTCTCTGTATTTAGATTGATTTTTATTACGTATATTGACGCATAAAAGTGCTAAACACTCCCTATTTGGCTTGGGAGTGTTTTTTATATATTAAATTTTATTCAACGCTGCTAATACTAAGAACTTGTTCTTTATTGTTGTATATCGCTTCAACTCTTAATTGCCACAATCTTCCAAACTCTTTTTGTTCATCTTCGTTGGCTGTTTTAGAGATGCATTTTTGCATTAAGGTTGGCATATTTACATCAGGTGCAACTACACTTGGATTGTAAGAAACTTCAACACTTTTTCCAGTGTCTCTTCTTGTAAATTTTACATTTCCTTGAATTTGTGCTTCAAAAAACATTAGGTGTCGTCTGTCAAAGTTACCAGCTATTCCTTTAAACCCTTGCAGTTGAGTAGCTCCTGTAATGTTGCTAATAACAGTTGCAATAACGCCTGCAACTCCCTCTTTAGAGTTGTCTTTAAACTCTACTTTAATCTCACCTCGCTGTGGCACTTCATTGGGATACAAAGCATGTAAACCTTCTAGAGTCATTAAATATGCACCTAAAACGGTAGGGCAAGAGTGACCTGCTGATTTAACTACATCTAAAAAAGAAAACTCAATAAGACCATTTTCAAAAGCACCTAAGAACTCAGAAAGTTTGTCTTGGAGCTTGATTTTTTCAATTGATTCATAAAAACTTGGGTAGTGCATAGAAAATCCTTTGAGATATTATTTTTTTTGACAAACAAATATCAATTTATCGGTCTCTTCAAATCCATGGAGGTTAAAGTTAAGAATCTCTTGAACTTCAAATTGGCTTTTTTCCAATAATTTTTTAAGAATATCGGTTTTATGGTAATACTGCACCACGCTGTCGTGTTCTTTTTTATATAAATCCTCTTTAGTTTGAGTAAATAAAGTGATATCGGTTTTTAGTTGATTTTTTTCAAAAGTGGCGTCAATGGCAATAAACTTATCTTGAAAATTCAGAGTTAAACTGCCTTGGGCGACTTCTTCAAATCCAAATAACGAGTTTACATCAAAAATAAAATAACCGCCTTGATTTAGAACAACATGCGCTTCTTTGAAAAAGCTCTCTAATTCCTTGCTGGAAATATAGTTTACAACATCAAAAATAGCCGTAGCACAATCAAATTTTTCTTTAACCTCTTTAAGTGGCATACACTCGACATTTAAGCCTTTGTTTTTGCAAACTTTTATCTGTTCTACGCTTAAGTCAATTCCAAAAGCCTTGATGTCATTAAATTTTAAATGTGTTAAAAAAGCACCTTGACCGCACCCAATATCTAAAACAGTAGTAGGATTTTTAGGAAAAAGTAGGTTTAAAAACTCTTTGTGAAGTTTTCTGATTTCATCTTCAAAATCTAAATACTCTTCAATGTGAGCATAGAGTTCTAAGCCCATTACAGCGTAGCTTCAATTTTTTGTCGTAAGTCTAAAATCAAATCTTTTTTAGCATAAAAAGAGTTCTTATTTGCAATTAGATGAACAGAACTTTCCATAATAGTTTCGCCAACTTCTAGCCCATTTTGCTTCATGGTTGCACCCGTTTCAACAATATCGACAATGCAATCACTTAAACCCACTAAAGGAGCTAACTCTATTGAACCATAGAGTTTAATAATTTCAACAGCCATTGCTCGTTGTTCAAAAAACTTTTTGGCAATTTTTTCATGTTTTGTTGCCACTTTTAAACGGCTTTGCGTCCAATCAAGTTTTTCACCCGCTTTTAGCCCAATGGCAACTTTACAACGCCCTAGTCCTAGATCTAGCAGTTTGATTAGGTCGTACTCTTTTTCTTCTAAGACATCAAGTCCAACGACTCCTAAGTCGGCTGAACCGTACATTACATAGGTTGGAACATCTTGGTTTCGCACATTTAAAAATGTAAATCCTGCTTTTTTAAGTATAAGTTTTCTGTCTTCAAAAACAAACTTTTCGCCAAAGGCTTGTTCAAATTTTTCTAAAGTTTGCTCCGCAACTCTTCCTTTAGGCAATGCAATTGTTAGCACGAATTATCCTTTTCATATTGTCGAATATTAGCTCTTTTTTTAAAAAAGCGTTACTAAAAAATGAACTTAAAAATTCCCCATCGCCACCTGTAAAAAGGAGTTGTTTCTCTTGTGCAATCTCTTTTATAGGTAAAATAGTTGCTTTTAATAGGGAGTAAGTAATAGCATCTTTTGTATTTTGAGGTATTTTATCGAAGTTTTGCTTTAGAGTAAAATCAAAATCGAGTTTAGGAGAGATTTGAGCATAGATTTCATGAAACTTTTTAAGCCCTGGCAAAATTAGCCCACCTTTATGAACGCTGTTTTCCATAATATCTACTGTAATTGCGCTTCCTGCATCTACAATTACAGCTTCACTGCAACCATAACAGGCTACTTTTCTGTCAACTCCCATACCCACATAAGAGGTTTTGAAATTTAAATATTGCTCTAAATTAACGGCTTTGGGAAATTTTTTTAAAAGTAACGCAGTAGCTTTTTGATTTACACTAATATAATAAAGAGGTGCATTTAAAATAGGAAAAGGGTCAGAAAAAAAGAGTTTATGGTGCTTTTCATTAATCAAAAAATCAAATGAAGTGTTGCCAATATCGCATAGAATCAAGGGGTGCCTTAGTGTTTATTTTAGTTGTTATTTATGTAATATGAACAAAATTGTACAATAATAGAAATAAATTGAATATCAACTGAATAATGTAGGTAAAGTGTTCATTCTCTTAAGAAGCAGTTTAATACCTCAATTTTGGCATATATTTGAAATAGCAGCATGACTTAATTGCATAAAATCTGCTATTTGTGCTTTTGTGTAGCCATATTCATACGCTTTTTTAATATTTTCATCTTTATTGAATGCTTTGTCCTCTTCAAAGAAAGTTTCTAACCTTTTATAAAGTATTTTGGTCTCTCCGTCTTTTCGTATAAGGGCTGGACTCATATAGATTTTTTCTAAAATTTCCTCTTGTATTTCTGAAACAATAAACTCTTCATACTCTTTTAGTGTCATGTCGTGAATGGTAGAATTTTTTATAAGTTCGTAGTTTTCAAGCTTATATTTCCATTGAAAAAAGGATTGGTATTTATAGTGATCAATTTGTTTTACCATTTTTGCTTGAATAGGGTTTCTTTCAATATATTTTGCTACATACCAAAAATGTACATCGTCGTACAGATAAAAAGAGGCAAATCTGCCTTGCCATAAATGACCTGATCGTTTATGTTTTTTATTAAAATAAACAGCGTAAAAAGAGTTTAATTTTTTCATTGCTTCTGAAATATTATGTTTTTTTGTTTCAATTAAAAGATGATAATGGTTTGTCATAAGACAATATGCATGTAGGGCAATTTCGTAATTATCGTATTGTTCTTTAAGAATGCTTAAGAATTTGTTGAAATCTTCCTCTTCTAAAAAAACATTTCTACGCTCTACACCACGGCTAATGACATGGTAAAATCCAGGTTCCGTTATTCGTTCTTTTCTAGGCATTAGATATTATAAGAAGTTATTTATTAAGATATGTTTAAAAAATACCATTATAATAACAATTGTGTGTGGTGTTTTAAGTAAATACTTAACTTACTATTTTAGTTTTCAGTTTCAATTAGTTGATTTATTTTTAAAAAGAGTTATAATTTCATTTTTAATGATTGGAGAGATATGCTAGATACCCGTAGATATTTGAAAACTTTTTTTGGTGGTTTGTATAAAATCTCTTTGCAAAGCTCTTTTGCAATGGTTTTAATCTCTTTGTTAATAGCTTTAAGTGTTGCTTTTATACCAGAGTATACTCTAAGTAAAGAGGGAGTTTTTACTCTTTTTATACTTGTTTTTGCAGCTGGTCTGTGGGTTAGTGAAGCTATTCCTGCCTTTGCTGTCTCACTTTTAGTAATAGCTTTAGAGATAGTTCTTTTAGGCTTTAGTGACTTTAATTTTTCAAGTGGTTCTAAAGAGTGGGAATATTATTTAAAACCGTGGTCTTCACCTTTGATATTTCTCTTTTTAGCAGGGTTCATAATGGCCAGTGCTGCTTCTAAAACCAAACTGGATTTATGGCTTGCTAAAAGTGTGTTATTTTTTGTAGGCGGACGTCCTAAAAATATAATCTCTGGATTAATTGCCATAACATTTGTTTTATCTATGTTTATTTCAAACACCGCAACAGCAGCTATGATGATGACCGTTTTAACTCCTTTAATGCTGCATATAAAGCCATCGAACCCTTTTTCGAAAGCAATGCTTCTTTCTGTTGTAATTGGAGCAAACCTAGGAGGTATGGCTACTATTATTGGAACACCTCCCAATGCTATTGCAGTTGGTATTTTAGGCGCAAATGCACCCTCTTTTATAGGCTGGATGGGCTATGCTTTAGTACCTGCTCTTATAGTTGTACTGATATTGCGGTTGGTTATAATAAAACTTTATCCTTCAAATGAGCCTTTTATAAATCTAAGAAGTATAAAAGAAGTAGACCATTTCGATGATTCAACTGTAAAATTTTCTAAAATTCCCACTATTCCTAGTTGGAAAAAAGTGGTAACCATTGCTATTTTTTCTTTGACTATTCTTATGTGGTTAACAGGTCCTTTGCATAATATTCCTACAACGGTAATATCTCTTATTCCTATTATTGGGTTTACTCTTTTTGGAATTATAGATTCAGATGATATTTGTAAAATTCGTTGGGATGTAATTATTTTAATCATAGGTGGGCTAAGTCTTGGTTTAGCTGTTTCAAAAACAGGACTTGATTTATGGTTTGCTTCACTTATTTCAGTTGAAAATATGAGTATTTTTATGGTTATTGTGGTGTTTGCTTATATGGTGGTGGTTATTTCAAACTTCATGAGTAACACAGCAGCTGCAAATATTATGTTACCAATTGTTGTGGCTATTGCTATGACAATTTCTGTAGAGGGAAGCACCTTAGCCGTTATTGCAGTAGCTTTAAGTGCTTCTTTTGCTATGAGTTTGCCCGTTTCAACTCCACCCAATGCAATTGTTTATGCCAGTAATAAAGTAAGCAGTAAAGACTTTTTAATTATTGGTATTATAACTGCAATCATAGGACCTTTAGTAATTTTAGGGTGGATGTTTCTTATCTCTTTTATTTAGAAAAGTTGCATTTTAAGGAGAGGGTGACTCCGATATTAAAGAAAGAAATCATCATTTATTATTGTTCTCATTGCAGTTAGCATAACGGCATCGTCTCTAAAAGTGCCATGGCTGTTATTGAAAATATCTAAATAAAAATACTCATTTTCTTCATAAATATTGTCCCCAATGATTTCTACAGGTATAACAGCTTGGGTCTCATTGGGATATAATATTAGAGTTCCCGCAGCTTTCATCGTTTTGTCTATAAAGTGTATATCTCTGAGCGTCAAAGAGTGCAGATTCTGAGAGTTTTACAATCGCAAAATCGCCATTTGCATTAAAAGGGTCGTAATTTTCATATATTGTGTATGTAGCACAATAGGTTCTTGTAGCAGTGGAGGTTTCTATTCTTACGGCACTATTTTGTGGTATAGATGTATTAAAAAGATGCGCTGATGTCAAAATAGACTTCCCATCATAAAGAAGAGTTCCCGTAGCAAAATATCCGTTGTACGAGACTTTTACTACGCCATTATAAAAATCATTGCTGTTGGTTTGGTATCTTGTGTCAAGGTAATTGTTGAGAAAAGTTGTCATAGGAAATTATATCATATATCCAAAAAAGGTAATAATAAATAATATTTTGGGGCTGACTTCGATTTTAATCATAATTGATTATAGTCAATATTTTTTGTTACTATATTGATTATACTTATCAACAAAGAAAAAGGATTATTTATTATGGAATATTCAATTGTGTTAATTGTTCATCTATTTTGTGCAATTATTTTTTTAGGTTTTGTATTTGCAGATTTGTTTGTGCTTCCTGTAATAAAAAAAGTTTTAACGGGACAAGAACAGGAAAAGGTTATGACTGTAATTTCATCAAGAGCCAGAATGATTTTTCCACTTAGTGTTTTAATTTTGATTTTAAGTGGTGGATATATGCTTGCTAGTTACATAAATTCTGAACTTGGAGTTTTTAACACAAAGCTGCAACTGCTGTTGCTTTTTAAAGTCTTTTTAGCACTTATGATTGCCTCTGGAGTTGTTTACTCAATTGTAAATAAAGTTCTTAAAAAAACTCCGCATCCTATTATGAAACATTTTCATAAATTTGTTTTATTGAGTGGTATTTTAATAGTAATTCTTGCAAAAATTATGTTTGTGGCTTAGAAACTAGAGGAAACTCTAGTTTTTAAACGCAATCGCATCTACTTCAATCTAAAGAGAGTTTCACTTATTTGTGGAGAGAGTTTATGTTTGAAAAACAAATCTTAACAACTCTCTTACTTTGCTTTGTAGTGTTCCCATTCAAACTTTGATATGTTTCTATCTTTAGTGTTAAAGTCTATTCCTACTAGGTATATTTCTTTATTTCTATTGGTATATCCTAGAGCGTAGTTTTTATCTTTTATCTGCTGTAGGGCATCGCCTTTGCCATCCATCTTAAACTCTATGATATAGATTTTCTTATCCATAATAATAGTTAAATCTATTCTTCCTTCACTCTTTGAATCTTCACCTATAATTTGAAAGCCTAATGATTGTAAGTAGATAAAAATTACACTTGCATAAAAGCCCTCATACTGCTCTATCTTGTTGTTTATGTAGTTTTGATGTGGAATTGTTGCAAACATTGAAGTGATAGAAGATTGAAACTGATTCATATCTGCATTGTCTAGTGCTTCATAGATATTGTTTTGGATACTAAGTCTTTTAGTTGTATCAGAAGATGCCATAAAATCAATAATAAAATCACTCAAGGATTGTGCCACTTCTTTATTAGGAACTTTAAGATGATAAAGCAATCCACCTCTTGGTTGGTTTGTTACTTTATCTATAGTTAAGTATCCGCTTTGGTAGAGTATCACTTCTAAATCAAGGTTCTCTATATCAAAGCTATCGAGTATCTTTTCATCTACTTGTAGATTTGCTAGATTTGGTAGAAAGTAATTATTATTTTGGATAAGCTTCATCAGGAATGTTGGTGTACCTGTTGCGAACCAGTAGTTTTTATAATTGAAGTCATTATCTATAAATTGAAGTATATCAAATGGGTTATACATATCACTTCCTAAGAAGTTGTAGCCATTGTACCAGCCCTTTAGCTCTGCCATGCCTACACCCTCTAAATAGGGCTTAAAGGTAGTTTCTACATCGTTTTGAGAATATCCACAAATGTCACCATATTTCTTATGCAAACTAATATCTGTAATATTATTAAGCCCACTAAAAATAGATGTCTTTGTGAACTTACTTACTCCTGTTAAAAATGCAAACTTAAGAAGTGCATCACTTCCTTTTATAACGCTGTATAGGTTTACAAGTCCGTTTCTTATCTCTTTTGCTATTTCAGTCTTTTCAATATTATCAAGGATTGGCTTATCGTATTCATCTACTAGTATTACTACTTTTTGATTATATTTCTCATTTGCTTTAACTATTAATTCTCTAAAGCATCCAGCCACACTATTTTTTTCTTCACACTTTACGCCTAATCTATCTTGATTTTCTTTTAAAGTTCTAATGATAGCTGCATCAAGCTCTTCTCTGCTCTCTACTTTTCCTTTTGCAAAGTTAATATGGATAACTGGGTAGCTAGTTTCCCAATCCCATTTATCTTCTATAGCAAGCCCTTTAAATAGCTCTTTATTGCCCTCAAAGATATTTTTGAGTGTATCAAGGAACAAAGACTTTCCAAATCTTCTAGGGCGGGAGAGAAAAGCATATTTATAGTTATCTAAAAGTTCAAAAGCTATCCCTGTTTTATCAACATATACATAGTCTTCTTCTATTATTTCACTAAATGTTTCTATACCTATTGGAAGTTTTTGTAATTTCATTATTAGCCTTTATTAACTATTTATGCTTTTTGTGTTATATTATACACAAATATCGCTTCTGATGGACTTAGAGAGTACTGCTAGGCTTGTTTGTCTTTGTTTTGTTTTCATACATTAAGAGGTATTTTTACAAATAGACCTGCTTCCTATTTGCAATCTTAGATATAAGCATCACATCATCTTCTTGATAAAATACTACTCTATAATCACCACATCTTAGACGATATGCACCATCGAATGGTGTTTTTAATTTTTTTGTCTTTGTTGGCATTGGAGTATTACAATACTGTTCTATACAATCTAGTAATTCTGAAGCTATAGACTTGTCTAATTTCTTTAATTGTTTTATTGCTTTTGGGTCATACTCTATATTAAAGCCCAAGTGAATCTCTTACATCACTGTGTGATACTGTTTTTAATGTTCCCATTTTATAATCAGTTACTGTTTTAGTAACTGCTTGTATATCAAAGTAATCTTGAAGTGCTTCTCTTACTACTTGTGCTTTTTTCTTACCTGTAAGAGCTGCAATTTCTGCTAATTCTTCTATTAAGTTTTCTTCTAAAGTAATTGTTATTTTTTTAGTCATTTTCAACTCCTCTTATTTGCCATACTATACCATACTTTTACATCAACAACTTCCCAGCCATACTAGCTGCTTTCATAAGGGAATCGTTTTAAGGTGGGCATATCTTTGTGTCATTTTAGCTAATGTAAGTGTTTGACATTTTCAGCTAGTTTTAATGCTTAGATTCAGCAGCTGTAATATAATTATAATAAGGGTTAGTCCCTTTCAAGTGAATTTATTGTATAATTAAAGATAATTAGAACGCTTTAAATTCAAAGAGGGATAAGATGCAACTAAAAAAACTACCTATTGGTATTCAAACTTTTAGCGATATCAGAAAGGATGATTATATCTATGTTGATAAAACAGATATAGCTCACAAACTTATAGAAAATTATCGTTATGCGTTTCTTGCACGCCCTAGAAGATTTGGAAAGTCTTTATTCCTTGATACACTTAGAAACATCTTTGAAGCAAAAAAAGAACACTTTAAAGGCTTAGCTATTGAAGATAAATGGAATTGGAATATTTCTTATCCTGTTATTCATATTAACTTTGCTAAAGGGAAAATAGAAAGCAGAGAAGAGCTTGATGAAACGATATTTAGAACTCTTAGACAGAATCAAGAGAGATTAAAAGTAGAGTGTAAAGATAAAGACAGTGTCGCTGGATGCTTCGATACACTTATTCAAGAGTGCCATAAAAAATACGGACAAAATGTAGTAATCCTAGTAGATGAGTATGATAAACCAATCTTAGATAATATAGATAATCCAGATATTGCAAAAGAGATAAGAGATGGATTAGTAAATCTTTATAGTGTTATAAAAGGGAGTGACGAGTTTATAAAATTTGCCTTTCTTACAGGGGTGAGTAAGTTTACTAAGACTTCATTATTTAGTGGATTAAATAACTTAGTAGATATTAGCCTTGATGAAGATTATGGTGATATTTGTGGTTATCCTCAAAATGATGTAGAGACTACTTTTAAGCCCTATTTAGATGGTGTAGATATGAAAGAGCTAAAGAGTTGGTACAATGGCTACAACTTCTTAGGAAGTGATATGTACAATCCTTTTGATATTTTATTATTTATTTCAAAAAAACATAAATATGGTAATTACTGGTTTGAAACTGGAACTCCTTCATTTCTAATAAAATTAATAGAAAAAAACAACTACTTCTTACCAGCTCTTACAAATCTAAGAGTAGATGAAAAACTATTAAGTAGCTTTGACATAAATAATCTTGACTTTGAAGTGATTTTGTATCAAACTGGCTATTTAACTATAGACAAAGTAGAAACTTCAATATTTGGATCACCAGAATATCTACTAAAAATACCAAACAAAGAGGTGAAACGATCACTTAGTGATATAATCATAGTAGATTTTTACAAAGATAAAAATGTAATACCAAACAAAACAGCAATATACAAAAGCCTTTTAGAAAAAGATATGGACAAATTTAAAAGTTCCCTATACTCTATGTTTGCAGCTATTCCATATAATAATTATACTAAAAATGATTTAGCTAATTTTGAAGGGTTTTATGCAAGTATAATATTTATCTATCTTCAATCATTAGGGTTTCATATCATCGGTGAAGATGTAACCAATAAAGGTAGAATTGATTTAACTATCATAATGGATAATGCAATTTACATAATAGAGTTCAAAGTAGATAATAAACAAAATGCACTAAAACAAATCAAAGAAAAAAGGTACTATGAAAAGTATCTTAATCACAACAAAGATATATATCTTGTTGGTATTGACTTTGACACTAATGATAAAAATATAAGTAACTTTGAGTGGGAAAAATATCAATCATAAACTATGTAATAACAAAACAACCTATTTAAAAACATTTTGGGGAGTGACCCCGATATTACTTAATTACTTTTCTATAACTATATTTAAAAATATCCAAAACTACAATCAACTCTTTTTCCATATCCACAAGGTAGGGAAAGGTATAGCCTTTAAATATCAAGTCTCTTATGTTTTTATCATCGTAATAATTTGATTGTCTAAATTTGAAGGGCATATTGGGTAAGTTATTAATCTTTTTATCAAGATTGATGCGAAATTTATCTGCTCTTGTAATACTATCTTTAGCAATATTATCTAACATATTTTGAAGATTTTCTATATACCTATCATCTCTAATGATTGTCATGTTTTGAACTTAAACTATCCATAAATTTTTCCATCTTGATTTCATAATCTTTTACAGAAGTATAATTTCCTGTGCCATTTCTATATCTATCTACAGCATCTGATACTCTTTGTTTGGCTTCGTCTTCAGATATGGCTGGATAACCATCATCTATCAAGTCATATAAAAAATCTTGAAGCTTATGGTTAATATCTATGCCTTTGCTTTTTATCTCATCGTAGATATCATCTTCAACTTGTAGCTGTATAATTTTCATAATTAACCTTTGACTTTTATTGTCGTTATTATATCACAATAGAATTTATACTTTAATTTTACTCAAATATCACTTCATCTTCGAACAAACAATCAGTTCTTTAAATAAACTCATCTCTTTACAACAAACCACTGAGAGTTTTTTTACAGTTAGATAGAAATCTAAAGCTCTCTATCTAGTTTATCTAAAAGCTGCAATCCTTTTTCAGCACTGCCTTTTGAAGCTTTTATTTCAAATCTTGTTTTCGCATCAAACTGTGCGAGTGCTACTGTTGCAAACTCTTCAAACAGTTTATTTAAACTAATGCCTTGCTCTTTTGCATATTGTTTTAATCTGTCATGTTTAGAATCTGGTATTCTTAATGTAACTGTACTCATAGCATCTCCTTTATAAAATCTTCTGGTGTAATAATCTTGTGTTTAAAGATTAGCTCTGCATTTTTGAAATCCCTAATATTGTAAGTGATGATAGCTTCTGCACCGCTAGCAACTGCTAACTCTACTACAAAATTATCATTTTCATCTTTTAAGTTAGGTCTCCACATATAGTAAATTTCATTCCATTTACAAGTTGAAAGATACGCTTCAAAGAGTTCGTTCTGTTCAAGTTGGCTTAGAGATGTTAGGTTTTGAATCTTTTTTCTATTCATAACATCCTCATACTCTCTAAAAAGAGATCCGCTCATTTGCGGATAAAGCTTTGCTTGAAAAACCAATCTTAGCAGTTCTCTTGCCTTACTATCTTTTTTAATACGTGCTGAGATCCATACACTTGTATCTATTACTATTTTCATAAAGATAATGATAGCATATATACATTCAAAAATCAAATTAGTGTATTTATCTACATCCCTACTTCAACAACTTCCCAGCATGACTAGCTGCATTCATAAGAGCATCGTTTGAATATTAAGATATTAACATTTAAACATTTAGAAAAAACCCTATAACAAAAAAATAAAATAGTGCCAGAGTTGATATTCCCACTCTAACTCGCTCTCTTCATCTTTGCAATATACCTAAATAGCGTTGATCTACCATTGGCTTAGTGTTATAGCTGGGCGGCTCAGAGACTTATTTGTTATAATTTGCTATAGTAATTAAAATTGAAAAAGGAGAGTTTATGCAAATTGTAAACTTTAAAGAAGCATCTATAAATTTAGATGCAGTTTTCAACACCGTTTATCAAGATAGTGAAGCAGTAATAATGCACAAAGAAAATGGTCAAAAAGTTGTAATGATACCATTTGAAGAATATTCTTCAATGAGAGAAACAAGTTATCTTTTTGCATCTCCAAAAAATAAAGAACACCTTACTACCTCTCTTAAAGAGCTTCGTAGTGGTAGAGGTGTGCAAAGAGATATTATAGAATGAATTTAACGCATTTTGGGGTCTGACCCTGATATTATCTTTTGTGCTACGTCGCATAGATTCATTTCCTCTTACAGCGTTGAGTAGTTTTTTATACTCAAATTCGGTGACTGACTCTTTTATGCGTTTGAGTGTTGGCTTTTTCTTCTTGTTTGCTTTCATGTCCTTTTCCTTATAGTTTGTCCTTGTATTGGGGTGTTTTATGGGGTAATTTTTTCGTAGTGTGATTTGAGGTGCTGTAAAGCCCTGTATTGTGGGTAACCTTATAAACTAGGCTTGTTTATGTGGTTAATGATTTCAAGCATTTATATTCGATGTAAAGCAACTTGACTTATTACCGCACTAATTGTATAATACTATAGTATTATTTTTCAATAAGGAGTTTAATTATGAGACAAACTACCAGTATAAAACTTGACCCGACTGTAAAGCAAGAAGCCCAAAAGATTTTTAATGAATTAGGTCTTACTTTAGGTGAAGCTGTCAATCTCTTTTTAAATCAAGTTCGTCTTCGTCAAGGTATCCCGTTTGATATTGAAATTCCAAATGAAGCTACTCAGCTTGTGTTACGAGAAATTCAAGCAGGTATCAATGTAGATGATTTATCTTTAGATGATTTAAAGCACAATGGCTAAACTAAAACGACATAAAGCATTTTTAAAAGATTATGCATCGTTGCGTCTTTCTGACACCCAGTTTGAAAAGCTAATAGCATATCTTCATTGCTTACAAGAAGAGACTCCGCTTCCTCCTGAAGCTAAAGACCATCTTCTCAAAGGTGAATGGAGAAATTTTAGAGAGTTTCATCTTGGTGGTGATACTCTTCTTATTTATGCTGTTAATAATGAAGTAATTACTCTTGCTCGAATTGGAACTCATAGCCAACTTTTTAGATAAAGTGTGTCAATTAGTAGATAATATCTTTGCTATAGCATCGCTACACTTCTTTTTTATCTCTTCAAGAACATCATCTCTACTGAGTTGCATTTTGGGGTCTCATATCTCTATGATATTTATAGTTTAGTTCAAATCTTTAAGTATTTCGGAGTTTTTAGGTAGCGACTGACCCCGATATTCTGATATTGATTCTATTTATGATATAATGAAGGATTATAAAAAAGATGGAGCATCAATGGCTAAGATAGATGAAGTAAAAGAATATCTAACAACACTTAGAGTTTTCTTTACAGTAATGATTGCCGTTATGGTTGCTATTGGAAACGGTATAGACAAAAAACTTATGATGTCTTATTTTGGATTGGATGTGCATCTGAAGTAATTCTTATAATTACAGTCATTATGGTTATAAAAAAAATAAAACATAAAACACAAGAGATAAAGGATTTGTAATGGAAACTATAGCAGTAGTATTAGTATCATTCATAGTTATTGGTACTTTAGTGTATTCAGCATACGAATTTACACATTTAGAAACTAAATAAAAGCAGGGTAACCCTACCCAGCTTTCATAACCCTCGTAATATTATATTCTTCAAAAGCGTACTTCTACTAACACAAAACTTACTAGCAACTTCACTTATAGCACCTTTTTTTTTAATCTTTTTTGCTACACTGCATCTCTATGAATCCCAACAAAGGTGAATGAGTGAATGAGTGCTGACACCCTTTTTGCAATGAAATATTGAAAAGTAGTGTTTTAAAAAAAAAAGGAAAATAGAATTTAAGGTGAAGTTAAGAAAAGTTGCATTTTGGGGTCTGACACCGATATTTCAGAGTTTTTAGGTAGCGACTGATCCCGATATTTTTTTTAGTGGGAAGAGACCGCATCCTTAGCAATATATATAAGTGTAGCAAGAAATGACAACGCTACCATCGCAATCAAATATTCCATCATAAATCCTCTAAAGACTTTATGTCTTTTATAATTTTTTTATTTATCAATATAGCAATTGCCAAAATTATCAAAACTGTAATCATTGCTAAATAAATTAAAATACTATCTGCAAGTTTATAATTATTTGCTACCCAACCAATTAAACCTATATTAGTCGCTAGTAACAGTACTAGCAATACTTTTAAATAATTTATAAACTCTTTTATTCTATCTATTTTTGCCATGACCAGAATACTATAAAAAAGATTAAAAAATCAAATTCCAGTGAAATATTGAAAAGTAGTGTTTTCAAAGAAAAAAACAAGAAAAAAACAGAAAGAGAAAATGGAGTTTAAGGAAAGTTTCAGAAAAGTTGCATTTAGGGGTCTGACCCTAATATTTTTTTTGCTAAAGTTACCTCTTTTTACAATTACATTAGATTCAAGGTCGCTATCATCTTTGATTTCAAAGAGTTTGAGTAGCTGCTTTTGGAATGCATCAGTTGCGAAGAGTTTGCGTTCACTTTTTGTTTTTGGTAGCTGTAGCTTTGTGGCTCCATCATTTAGTAACTCTTTGATATGATGTAGCTTCATCTCTTGCATTTAGGGGTCTGACCCCGATATTGCTTCACTCATACCTCTTCATAGAGCAATACTTGTAGTACTTTGGTTTTAGTACTTATTTTTACACTTTTAGTGGTGTAAATTAGGATATGAATGTATCAGTGCTATTTGGGAGTATAGTTAAGTGCTAAAACCAGTGTCAAGTGGGCTTCACCTGCAGATTACCTGCAGAATTTATTTAAAAGTGCTTAAAAAGTGTCT
>JBAYYP010000015.1:0-35576 GCA_041672955.1 Arcobacteraceae bacterium | reverse complement strand
ACCAAAACAAAAAATATGGCATTAAACCTTGGAGTGGTTGGACTTATGAACGTTCAATATGCTATTCATAAAGGGGAGATTTACTTAATTGAAGTAAATCCTAGAGCTTCAAGAACGGTTCCATTTGTTTCAAAAGCTACAGGAATGCCTTTAGCAAAAGTGGCTACTAGAGTTATGTTTGGACAGACATTAAGAGATGCTTTAAAAGTATATGACAAAGATATTGTTCAAGAAAATAATGGCGTTTTAAAACCAAAATTAAAAAACCATGTTGCAGTAAAAGAAGCGGTTTTTCCATTTAATAAATTAAGCGGTGCCGATTTACTTTTAGGACCTGAAATGAAATCAACAGGTGAAGTTATGGGAATTGCATCTAATTTTGGAATTGCATTTGCTAAATCTCAAAGTGCTGCGAAAAATGACCTACCAACAAGCGGAAAAGTCTTTATTTCATTGTGTGATTTAGATAAAGAGTTTGCTCCTATAATTGCTAGTGGATTAGTTAAACAAGGGTTTACTCTTGTAGCTACAGGAGGAACTCATAGTATTTTAAAGAACTCAGGAATTGCCTGCGAAAAAGTTTTAAAAGTAAGTGAAGGGCGACCAAATATTGTCGACCTTTTAACCAATGGTGACATTGCTATGGCAATTAATACAACGGACGATAAAGAAGCCAGTAAAGACGATGGCAAAGATATTAGACGCTCAGTGTTGCGAATGAAAGTTCCTTATTTTACAACAGTTGCAGCGGCTATTCCAGCGGTTCAAGCTATTGAAGAGATAAAACGAGGAAATGTTAAAAGCGTAAAAGCTATCCAAGACTTTTTAAATGACTAATGGACGCCTCTTTAATATATTTAGTTCAAACTGACACAACAGTGGGTTTTTTATGCAGTGAGCATAAAAAACTCACGGACATTAAACAACGCCCACAAGCACAAAAAATCCTTCAAGTAGTTGATAGTTTTAAAACATTAAAAGAGCATATTCGTGTGCCACATAAGTTTAAAAAATTGGTGAGAAACTCAAAAAATAGCACCTTTATTTACCCCAATCAAACCTCTTTTAGAGTCATTTCTCCTTCTTGCTCTCACCATGATTTTATTAAGAAATTCAAAATAATGTACTCTACCTCTGCCAATTTAACGCAACAAAAATTTAATGAAACATTTGCAAAAGAGTGTGCCGATATTATAATAGAAGATAAAAATGGATTTTTTGAAGCACCATCTTCACGGCTTATTAAGCTTTCATGTACTAAAATTAAAAAGTTAAGGTAAGTTTAAAAATCGATACGAAGGTATGATATGATTTTAAAAAGAGTTGTCGAATTAGATATTCTAGAAAAAGATTTTATCAAACCCACTTCAAGTTTTTTATTTCTATTCGGACAAAAACAAATCGGAAAAACAACACTACTTCAAGAATATACTAAAAATAAAGAGAACTTCTTTTTTTCTTGTATTGAAATATTACCCCAGTTATTATTTGAAAAGTTTGCAGAACAAATAGTAAAATATTACTCAATAAAAAAAGAAAAAATAGAAACTTTTGATGCTTTTTTACTCTTTATAAACACAATAGAGTTTAGAAAAAAAACAGTAATAGTGTTTGATGACTTTCATTTATTATCTAAGATTCAAAAAACGTGTCTAGATATTTTTTTTATTCGTTGGAGCAGTTGTTTAAAAGATAAAAATATACAGATAATTTTTGCAACTTCTGTTCATTCTTCTTTAAAAGAAGAAATATTTGTATATAAAAAAGCTTCTGAAACTATTTTTCTTAAATCTTTTAAATACGAAGCAATTAAAACAGTTCTTCCCACAATTAAGAATGAAGAGCAGCTAAAACTTTTTGCTATTTTTGGAACAAATCTACACTACTTAAAACAATACAATGAACAAAAAAGTTTTGAAGAGAACCTAAAAGATATTTTTTTCCACAAAAACAATCAAATAGCAAAAGATGCTATGCAGTACCTAAAAGAAGAGTTAAGTGAAACGGCTACCTATGCTTCAATTTTAAGAGCCATTGCAGAAGGCAAATGTAAAATAGGTGAAATTGCACAGGCATTAGAGGTTAAGTCCTCTTACCTTACTAGATACCTTCAAAAGCTAACCGACATGATGATTATAAGTAAAACGGTACCTATTAATGAAGCGTTTGAAAAGAGCAAATTTGGGCGGTACCATATTGAAGATAATTTTTTGAAATTTTGGTTTAAGAGTTTGTGTTTCAATACACATTTAATTAATGCTAATGCCATTAATATTTTTTTAAACCACATTCAAAAAGAGTTAAAAGAAACTTTATTGCCAGAAGCATTTAAACAGCATATGACACAAGCAATTGAAGAAAACTTTGAAACTTTTTTTGAATATACTCCTTTAAAATTGGGGAGTTGGTGGAACAATAAAGAGAAACAAATTGATTTAATTGCATATAATGACAGTTACATAACCTTTATAGAAATAAAATACAAAGCTTCGCAAAATGTTCAACAACTGCATGAAGAGTTAAAAACAAAATCCAACCACTTTGAAACGGTTCTAAATAAAAAATTTGCACTGTTTTCAAGTAACTAAAGAGTAACTATGAGTATAAAAATTTCCATAAAAGATAAAAACTTAACAGTAAAAGAACAAAAAACAGTTGAAAAATATGGTGAAATAAAAGTTGACTATGGCGATTGGGTTTTTATTGATGAAACAAAGAATAATATAGCAATAGAAGTATACAATGAAGACCTAAAGCTTACTTGTAACACGTTAGATGTAATTGTTCTAATCGACTTTATAAAACTATTACAAGCAAATCCCAGTGAAAATATTCCAAAGCAATTTAACGATTTAAATTTAATTAATCAATTAACCACAAAACTAGAGTTCCTAAAAAGCGATTTGTTCGATGATGAGTATTTAATTAAAGATTTAAAAAGCTTAGAAAAATTAACAGAAACAAAACCAGAAGAAGAAAAGAATAAAAATACATTACAAAAAAGCATTACGTTTCAATATGAGCAAAAAAATAGTATTGAAGTAGCAAATGAGTCTTTTGAGGTGTATGAAAAAGAAGATTTCAAAATATTTTTGCGTTCTTAAGCGTAAGTAAAAAGTTCTTTTAATATAATCACCTCTTTACAAGACCCTGTCGTCTAGTGGCCAAGGACCTCAAGATTTCCTCTTGATGACGAAAGTTCGAATCTTTCTGGGGTCGCCATTCCACCATTACCATTGCTGGGACAGTATACTTAACTATCTTCATTTTTCCCTTTGGGTCCTGATTTTCTATTTTTATAATCTATACCTGTCAATAATTTTATTTTATCATAGAAACTTTCATCTCCACATGGTTTACCTGTTCTTGTTTTTTCTTCAAGAAATTCTGTTTGGGTATTTTCTTCAAGAAATTCCCTATAGTTTATAATATTATTTATTGGTTCATAGTTTGAAAGTAGTTTATCTTCTTCTATTAAATTCAATCTATATTTTGCACTTGAGTAGCTATAATCCCATGGGTATTTAACCATTAAAGCTTTTACTGGATTTTGTTCCACATATCTTAAAGCATTTAGCAAATATTCATCATCTAAAGGAGTAGAAAAAAATCTTTCTTGAAAAAGATGCCCTTTTACTTTTTGTTCAAAGTTTATTTTTCTGGTGTATAGTCTATGTGTTTCCCCAATAGCTTTAGCTAGTGAATCTTTATGTTTTGGTATTGCTATTATATGTACATGATTTGTCATAAGACAATAAGATATAATTTTTACATCATTTAATTTTGATTGAGTAAAAAGTAACTCTTTATAATATTCATAATCCTCATGCTTAAAAAAGATATTCATAGACCTAACACCTCTTTGTGTTATATGATGTGGTGTATTTGGGATTATTATTCTTTTTATTCTTGCCATTTGTTATTATATTATATTTCGGCTTTGATTATAATTAGGTAAACTGTCCCTGGAATTTAAATTTAAGATAGTTGGTGTACTGTCCCCGGAATATTTATTAAATTGGATTCTTTAATATGCTATTCATAGCAGTTCCTATATAATCTGTAAGTTCCATAAATTAGCCTTGTATATTGATGTTGTGGTAACAAATTTATACTATAAAGTCCCTACTTATGGACTTTATTATTCATGTTTAGTTTGTAGATTTAGTGAAATCTATGTTCGACAGTTGAGTAGATAAAATAAGGATGTCAAATGATAGTTGAATCTAGAGATTTTTTAGACGAGATATGGGTTAAAAGTTTTTTAGATACTTTTGAACATAGTATCGATTCTGTTGTTATAACTACAGCTTCTGCGGATGAGCATTTTTTATATGTAAACGAATCATTTAAAAAAATGACTGGATATACAGAGGCCGATTTGATTGGTAAATCGCCACGAATTTTGCAAGGTCCTCTGACAAATCGAGAAATGATTAGTGAGTTAAAAGAGCAACTTCTTATTAAAGGAAATTATGTAGGGCAAAATATCAACTATAAAAAAAATTCAACTCAATACATTGTACGCTGGTGTATTTTTGCTCTTAAAAACCCACAAAATGAAACAATAGCTTATATCTCTTATCAAAAAGAGGTAACTCAATCGATATGGGATCAAAATCAAGTGCAACTTCTCTCCTCAGTTATCAACCAAGTAGATCAAGTAGTTTTAGTAACAGATCTGCTGGGCATTGTTGTATATGTAAATGAAGCTTTTTTACAAAAATATGGTTATACAGAGGGTGAAATCTTATCTAAAAATGTAAATATATTGAAGTCTGGCAAGCAGAGTCAAGAGTTCAATAAAGAGGTTTGGGAGACGATTTCAAGGGGCGAATCTTTTCATGGTGTTTTTATAAATAAAGATAAAAAAGATGATTTTTTTATGGAACAAAAGACAATCACTCCTATAAAAAACACAGATGGATATATCCAGTTTTTTGTGAGTATGTCACAAGATATTACAAAGCTAGTAAGTAAAAGTGAAGCATATAAAGAAAAAGCTTACAAAGACACTTTAACAGGACTTGACAATCGTTTAAAGCTCAATGAAACACTAAGTAAAATATTTTCAAATCAAGAAATAGAGAAAAAATCATTTTGTATCTTGTTGCTTGATATTGATAATTTTAAATTTGTAAATGATAATTATGGGCATGATAAGGGTGACGTAGTGCTACAAAATTTAGCAAAATTACTTCGTAAGAACTTACGCCAAAATGATATGATTTTTCGCTGGGGAGGAGAAGAATTTATTGTCCTTATAGAAGAAGATATTGAGGCTAGTAAGGATATAGCTGAAAAGTTACGCAAAGTTGTAGAAAAAGAACTTCATATAGAATCCAGAAATATTACTATAAGTATAGGTCTTGCACAAATACTTCCTAGTGATACACAAGATACGCTTTTTAAGAGAGTTGATAATGCTCTATATGAAAGTAAGCAAAATGGCAAAAATATGACTACAGTTTTATAGATAAACTGACAAATATCTGCTACTAAAAGTGCAAAATAAATTATATAATCTTTGTAAATAAAAACCAGGAGATTTATCATGCCACATATTGTACTAGAAAATATAAACTCAACTAAAGAAGCTTTTGAAGCAGTCCAGCCTTTTAGTAACAAAGTTGAGGGCGGGATTTTAAAAGTAATGGATAAGTATATAAATGCAAGCGCTCAAAGTGCACTTATTGAGTCTTTAGCTATTGAGGGCGGAGTAAATCAAGCTTTTTTTATACAGCTCTCACAAAAAAAATCAAGCCTGACTGTCAGGCTTCTTCCATTAACAGATCCAGAGAAAACTAATGGTGTTAAAACTATTATGGCGAGTATTGCTAAGCAGATAAAAGATACAAATCTTTCTATTGAGTATGGAAAAAACAACTTAGAAGATTTCTTACTCTAGCAAAGCAGGAATTCAGGGGACAGAATACCTAACTATCTTCATTTGTTGTTTTTGTTCTGATTTGCTATTTTTTTAATCTACCCATGTCAATGGAATTCAGGGGACAGAATACCTAACTATCTTCATTTGTTGTTTTTGTTCTGATTTGCTATTTTTTAATCTACCCATGTCAATAATTTTATTTTATCATAGAAATATGAGACCAAATATTGCTGAAACTTCTTAAACACTTTTGTAATTAGGTAAACTGTCCCCGGAATTTTTATTTATTCAGCTAAAAGCAAAACTCATGTGAAACTCACTTGAGTTTTGCTATAATAATTTTAGTTCAATTATAAGGATAGTTTATGCAACTCCAACCAAACTATATAGTCGATAATCATAACCAAAAAATAGCAGTTCAACTAGATATAAAAACTTATGAAAAGATTACTGAAACATTAGAAAACTATGCACTTTTTAAATTTATGGATGAAAATCAAGATGATGAAAAATTATCCTTGAAAGATGCAAAAGCATATTATGCTTCCATAAAAAAAGATTCTTAAACAACCATGGAAGTTGAATATAGAAAAAAGTTTTTAAAAGAACTTTCAAAACTACCAACAGAATATGCAAAAACAATTGAAGAGTTCGTTTTTGAAGATTTACCAAATTTTTTAAATTTGAATGATATTGGAAAAGTTGAGAAGATGACAGGTTACAAAAACTACTTCAAAATAAGATTCGGCAATTATAGAGTTGGTATCAAGAAAGAGAACGATTGCATAATTGTTGAAACAGTGAAGCATAGAAAAGAAATTTATAAATATTTTCCATAAGTTAAAAGCATTAAAATAAGTTCAGATACAACAAAACAGAGTAGCCAAAAAATTACCTAGCGGCAATTTTTTGGCTATCTTCAATCGTTAGTCTACAAATCAACGAGACTGTAAAATAAACTGTGTAAACCCACCAGTTAGCCTTTAATCACTTAGTATATTTTGACTCCATATTACTGAAACTTCTTAAACACTTTTAATTAGGTAAACTGTCCCCGGAATTTATTTAGATACTTCTTTGACTGATTGACCAACTTGGTCTTTTATTTGGAGTTCAAACTCTTTCATTCGGTCGTTGCCAACTAAAGATTCAAAAGCGTCTAATTGCTCTTTGTTTGAGAAATCAATAACTTCATTTTTGAGCAAGATGTATTGGTTTACATCCATTTGATCAAATATATTCACACCAATTTCATCATGCCTAAGATCTTCATAGTCTAAAAACCTTTGCTCTTGTGTTTTATTTAAAAAATCTACCACATTAATCATATCTATCCTTTTTATTCTTAATTATATTTACTTTTCTATTTTGTCAAATAAACCAACATATTATTGTGAAATAATTCACTCTCGTTGTAATTTTCTATTAAATTAAAATCCAAACTTGGATAAATCTCCATTTGAAAACTTTTATAGTATCTCTTCTTTAATCTATGAAAAATTATTTCATTATTAGTCTCTTCATTTAGTATATTAAACATGCTCTCCATTATATTATCCTTGAAGAGCAAATCTCTATATTTACCTCTGATGTCTAAGTTGTTTTTCAAATCTGAAATAAACGAAGGATCCAAATCTAAATTAGAATCTTTGTTATACTCTTTTGTAAGATACTCTATGAATTTATCAAATACATTTTCAATATTAATAATTTTATGATAATAGTAATGTGTCTCATTATTTATAAAGAATTCTTCTATAAAGGATAGAAGTTGACTATACTCAGCTGACGCGAAACTGGTATTTGATCGCAACCCATCAAACTCTTTGGCCACACTAATATTTTTAAATTTTAAAAATTCGTAAATGTTATCAAAGTTTACAATGATAAAGTTCGTAACGATTGGATCTTCAATAGCTTGAAAGAAATGATTTGTACAAGAGTGACTACTATTAAATAATTTAATCAATCTTTTGTCTAGATCGAGATATTCGTTAAAAACCTTTATTGAAAAAACCTTTTTATCGTTTATTATGCCATTATGAAAACCATCTGATAATGGGTTTAAAACCTTTATTTTTTTTCCAACACAAAACGATCTAAAATCATTGGTGATTATACCAACGATTTTTTTGTCTTTGTCTTTTAATATAAAATTCTGAATTTGTAAATATGACACCATTAATTAGTCCTAGTATTTTACATTATATTTTAACTATTAAATACCTCTTAATCTATTCTTTTCACCCTTACTCATTATGGCATTGTGCCTATCTTTGTAAGCTTCAAGTTCTACTTTTGTTTCAAATAACTTCAAATCTGCAAAACCATCTTTATATGCCATAGGGTTATTCAAAAATCTTCTCTTGAAGGCAGGTACCATATTTTCCTCTTTTTTATTCTTTAGTCCAATCTTGTTTCTTGATAGTGCATCTATAGGATAGGCAAGATTATTTTTTTCTGGCAAGTCATCAATCTTTAATGCTTCGCTACTATATACAAGATTTAAACTCTCAAATTTTTTCACATCATTATAAGCCGAGGGTACAATACCTTTAGATAGAGTTGTAAATGGAAACCCATTAACTTTCTTAAACATAACTGTTTCGATTATGCCAGACTCTTGGTATATATGCTTAGCTCCATAAGGGGTTAAATCGATATCTTTTGCATCCAAGGATTGGTATTTGAAGTTATATCTATCAACATACTGAAGTTGCTCATCGATTAACCCAAAGCTCTTTTCACTACTATTTCTAAGCAATACAAGGTCATGTTTATTCATAAAGGGAACTGCACCCACATTTGGCGTTGGTTCTTCTAGCATTAAAGGGTCAACATCAACAAACAAAGCCTTATCAACATCTTGCTCCAATTGTATCATATAGTTAGATTGAATTGTAGCAACAATAGTTGATACTCTATCTATAATATTCCCCCTTTGTAAATCATGAAGCTTATAATGCTCTTCATTCAGCAAGTCGGCATCTATCTCTTTGATAACCTCTTCTATTCTAGGATAAGCCATTTTGTCGCCATTGAATACTTTGCTCTCAACTCCAAACAAAGTCTCTCTTCTCTCTTTATTGTTGTCAATCTCTAATTTGGCAAATACATCTGGTAAAACCACAACATTTAAAGTTGGATATCTGGTTGTCCATTCAACGGTAAATATCGTGAATGTATCCAAGTCAACGAAAAGAGGAAAATGCTTGCCATTAAGAACCTCAACACCTTCGAATTTATCTTTTATACTATTATCATATTTTGTATTAAAATTTTCATTTAAGAGAATTGCTTCTTTAATGTAATTATCTTTTAACTCATTTAATATGCCATTTTGAGTTGTTGATTGGATCTCTATTAAATTTTGTAATACTATTGCTTTTGATTTGTCAATGTCAAGAACATCAACAACCAATTCATTTTTATCAACTGAATTTTTCTTATACAACTCATTCATGGTAAAAATATAATTTAAAATCATTCCCGACTTTGTAATGTCATTTATTCCACTTAATTTCTCATCTAATTTACCTAACTCTTTTGAAATATCTCCAAGGCTAGATAAATCAATTATTCTATCTTTATTTTTAAAATTTTTAGACATCATAACCATTGTTTTCATTGTCTCTATCATTTTTTCTTTGTCAATGATATTTTCCACTAAATTATTATCTATTTTAGAGTCTATCATTTCTTTTACAACTTTATCAAAGTTTTCCAGTAGAGATGCTTTACGCTCTTTATAGGTTTCAGCATCTTTTACAAGATTGTGATATCTATAAAGTTCTCTAGCGGAACTATCTTGACTCAAGTCAATGTTAGCTATACATCCAAACGATTTTTCCTTTCTTTGCATCAATTGGTATGCGATATTATTCAAAGGGTTTATGTGTTTGTTTTCTATATTGTACAAACCTAAATTGGGGAGTTTATTTGAAATTTCTTTTCCCTCAAATACATCATTTGAACCTAATTTTTCAATTAATTCATCTCTTTTTACCTCATTATATAAAGGGTGTAACTCATCTTTTTCTAAATCAATACCCCAATTCTCAACTAAGTGTCTAATGGATGGAAAATAAGGGGCTTGCTTTCTCAACATATAGTTAGGATCTTTGTATTTCTCTATCATATAATCTAAGTGAATCTTTGTGTTCTTGATAAAAAGATCAGTTGGGTTCATTGACTCTGGGTATAATCGAATGTTTGAAAACTTTTGGATTGCAAAAAGAATAGAGGCATCAAGTATTTTTTTACCTTGCTCTCCAGCTACTGCCATTTGGTACTTATAATATCCACTTATTTCATCAATAGACTCTTTTACAGAATTAGCATAGTGGTTGTTAATATTTGTTCTTTCAAAAACATCTTCTATGTCTTTTTGGTTTATAGCGGATTTATTTTTCCAATCAAGATCGTAACTATAATATTTGTTATCAATCTCTTTTTGAATCTTATAATCAGCCTTTAAAATAGCTCTTTGAACCGCTTCTATTACCTCTCTTGCAAGTATCTCTGGTTCAATTTCTGCTTTAAAATGACTTGTTTTTCTAGCCTCTATTGAATATCTATTAAACAAAGAATCGATATGTTCAACAACTTCTCTTTTTTGTTCAGAAAAAAATCTATTTTTCTCTGAACCCAATGATTCAAGATCTTCTTCAATAAGGTACCTAACACTATTAAAGAATGAGCTTCTACTCTCTTCGATATCTAACCAAGGTTTAACAAGCTTATCCCAATAGTTTTTTAATATAGCTTTGCTTTGAATTTCTCTATCAAAGTCAAACTTTTTATATATATGACTGTACAGACTATGCACTAAATAAAAGTGCTTGTTTAGATCCAATTTATGGTGATCTCTACCTATAGCAACGGGCTGATGCATAGTTTCAAGTCTTTTAACAATATTTTGTCTTTTTATTTTAATGTTACCATTTGAATCTTCAATCTTCGATCCATTTATTTCATTAGATTCTTTGAAATATTCTAATACATCAAATACACTAGCTTTTGAAAAATTTAAGGGTTTCGAGTCTTTTTCATTGAGGTATTGATTTGGAGTTAATCTATCTTTTATTGGGTTCGAATCAATTATATGTAATATCTTTAGAAACAAATCAAACTTTTCATCTCTTGATAAATTCATAGACTCAACTTCTTCATAGTTTTGAATATCAAAAATAGGCTTATCTCTTACGTTTAAAATTTTAGAACGCTTTACAATATTGTCGGAAAAACCATTTGTTTTATAACCAGTGGCTAATTGCTCTCTGTTCTCTTTAGTTCCAATCCAAAACCTATCTTGATAGAGATGATTTAAGTGTAATAAATAAACAGGATGATCCCTAAATAGATGAGCAACTCCACCAGTAAGAAGGACCGAGGCACGCTCTTTAGGAAACCCTTTACCGTATATTGGTTCTATTATCGTATTTGGACCATTTTTTGGCTTGTGCTTTGGATTTGAATAATCAAAGGTTCTATCAACAACCATTCCGGCTTGAGTGAATAGACTAGATGCTAGACCTTCAACAATACTAAAGTTTTGTTCTTTTAAATTTGGAATAAAATCCTTCATTCCAGCATAATTTCTCTTGTATATTATGGCTGAACCAAACAAAGAGCTATCCTCTTTGTCATTTATCCTTCTTCTTGGATCCTCTGACATAAAGATAAATCTTTCATGGAGCCAATCTAAATCTTTTATTAAAGCATTGGGCTTGATTTTGTTGAAAAAAGTTTTTAATAAAGGTTCTAAATATGATTCAGAAACCTCTGTGATAAAAGAGCTCTCTTCTAGTTTTTTATACTCCTCTTTATACTCCTCCATGGTTATTATATTGTTATCTAACCTATCTTTTAAAGATACAATCTCCTCTTCTAAAATTCCTTTTGATAATGAGACACCTAGTTCTTCATAGGCTTCAAGGTCACTATTAGATAGGCTATTCAAGTTTTTATACTTCACCTCTTTAAACAAAGTGTTGCTAAATCCCTCTTTAAACCGAACATCTCTTATTTTAACTTTGGTTTCTTTTTCAATTCGATTAACCCCCTCTACATAAGCAACACCCGCCTCATGCATATCTTTTTTTATATGTTTAAACATTCCTTTGTTCACATCATCTAAACTTTTACCTAGTTCATGCAATCTTTTTTCAAGATCTTGGATATCGCTCTCTTTTTTTTGATCTTTTATGATAATTTTTTCTTCGGTGAATAAAAATTTATTTAGTGTTGCTGATCTATCATTTTCATAATCATATATTTTTACTGTCTTTGGAGCTTTAAAGTTGTCTAAGAACTTATCAATTTTAAAAAATAGAGTCAAATCTTTCATATTTATTTTGCCTTGTGTAGGAGTTTATATTTTTAACAGTAAAGTCTTTATCATATCTTATCTATTTTTATAAGATGATTTATTTGTTTAAACATATATGAATAACTTTTAATAAAAATTATCTTTTGTTGAATATATGTTGGGGAAGTTACTAGATTATTTTACTTTGTGATAAATGACTATGTATGAATATGAAATTTATTAAGAAATAAAAATTAATCTAAATCTAATTCATACTCTCCAACATAATCAAAAATTCTAGGGTTAATAACAGATAAAACATCATCTTTACCAATAATATCCTTTTTAAAACCAAAAAAGAATATTGTATAAATACCAGAAAGAGAAAAAGCCGTCTTTTCAAAATCAAAACCAAAATTTCTATTAATTGTAAAAAGCTTTGAATTTTCTACTTCATTAAACCAAAGTATTTTATAACTTACTAAATCTTTGATATCTCTTTTAAACATCATTTTCACATTTTTAGCATTAAAGTTGTATCCAAATTCATTTTTATAATAGTCTATTAGCTGCTCTTTTGTTAAACCATTTTCTGCAATAATTTGTTGTAATATCTCTTTTATTCTAGTTTCTGGAGTATATTTTATTTTCTCTTCATTTTCATATGGCATTTTTAAACCCTTTTTTCGTTTTTAAATTTCAAGTAGCCATTTAAATAGCTTTCTATATTTTGTTTTCCTACAGGATTTGCACTATGCACATAAAAAGAGAAATCTTTTGGAAATGAAAGAATATTATTCATATCCATTTCAACTAAATATTTTGCAAAATCATATCCTGTTGGAAGTAATTTTTCATTTTCATCAACACCTAAATCATGATCAAATGATATAAATGCAGGAATGCCATTTTCTTTTATATAAGTAAGAGCTTCATTGTAACTTCTTACAAGAGTGTAACTTTCATCTGGTAAATTTCTAATATCGTCTAAGTATAATTTAGTTGCCATAAATACCTCTTATTTTAATTTATAATTTTATCATATTCTATTGATGTAAGATCTGTTTTTTAGGGAAATATACTATTATACTTCCCTAATTAAATTTAAAGATTTGGTCTGAATAGCTTATTTTCAAAGAATTTATTTAATTGATTAAAATAAACATTGATATTTTTTATAGATGTACTATTTGATTTAGAATGAATAGTTCCGTATGTGTTTAAACCTAAAGTTATTCCAAATGTCTCTTCATATGCTGTAACTTCTTCTAAATCATCACTTGTGCCATCTTCACCATAATCACAAAATAAAACATTAGCCAAAATATCTCCATCTTTGAAAAAGTCTAATTTAGAATATTTTCCACTTTTATCAACTTTATGTGGATAGCTATTATCGTCATACTCAATCAAAACTGCTATATCTGTATCATTTCTATATTCATGGTATTCATTTGCTGAAACATCAAGATTTATAAATTTTACATTATCATTAATATCACCATTGAATTTTTTCATAAAGTTCTTAATTCCACCATTTTCTTTAAAACCTCTTTCTTTAAGCATCTCTTCACCTATAGAAAAAATAACCATTACGTCATCTAAGTTATCACTACAAGCTTCTTTTCTTGATTTTAGAAGAGCTAATAAAATAGCATTTGTGATTGTATTATCTAAAGGTCCTGAAATACTCTCATTTTCATTATTTAGTTTTGATATTTCTTCTTTAAACTTATTTAATACTTCAAAATTATTGAATTTTGAAATCATATCAATATGAGAAGTTAAAATTAAATCAACACTTTCTAATCTTTTTTTTATGGCTTTATTTAATCTGTTTTGATGAGAAACTTTTAATTTATTTATATCTTTTGCGACAATTATTCCGTATCTATCATCAACCACATAATCTATGCCTAATTTATTTAAAACCTCAGATATTGCTTGCACTTTTAAAGAGTTATCTATGCAATAATCTTCTCCTTCAAGTGGAAAGTGAGGAACAGAGATAATTTGCAAATTATCTCTTATTTGTTTAAGTACTTGTAACATTTATGAATCCTTTTATTGTGTTTTTTACTATATTTTTATTATTATTTTTGATAATTTAATATCTACACTATGAAGCTAAAAACTGATCTATAATTTCTTGATTTGTTTTTACTTTTTGGTTTGGTTTTCCATACTTAATAGAAACACTATCCAAACCATCTTTACCTTCACAAACACTTTCAAAAAGTTTGTTATATCTACTTTTATCAATCTCTTTTGAAACATTTACAATATGCGTATTATTTTCACTATCTCTTAGTGCTACTTGAAACTGCTCAAACAATGAAACATCTGAAATTAAAATCATATTTTCATATTTTTTATCAATCTCATATTTAGAGTGCAGTTCAAATTTTGTTTGATACTCTAGTTCTACATCAAATAGCTCTTTAGCATCTAAAAATAGTGCTTTTGATAATCTAACTTTATTACTATCTTTTTTACTTAAATCATGATACTCAAAGCTTTTTAGTTTTGACAAACCTAACTCATTATTTTTAAATATATATCTCTTTGCAAGATTTTTATATAACGATTGGTATTTCGGCAAGCCTAATTTTGAAATCATTAAATCTTCATTTTGATAAGATAAAAATAGTTCAACTCTTGCTTCTCTTAATACATCAATAGGTAAATCAAATTGTTCAGAAACAACTCTTTGTGCTTCATCTATAAAAACAGCTATATCACAAACAGAAGTATTTGTAACTCTTTTTTGAAGCTCTTTAAATATAGAATAACTATAATTTGCAAATACCATTTCTGATAGCTCTTGAGTATTAATTACTACTATTTTTGAGTTATTTAAAGCATCTACCACATCAAAGTTATCATTATTTAAATAATCCTTTGTCGCATAAGCAGCCAATGGTTTATTTACAGCAGTTAATACTGATGTAAAACTTATTGATGCTTTGTCTTTTAAAAATGTATCTAATATTGGGAAATATTTTTTAATACTATCTTCTAAAATACAAAGTGATTCTAAAACATCTTTATATTTACTGTCTATTTCTTCAAGCTCTAAATCACAATCATCTTGAAGTATAGTATCTCCAATACCTTTTTCTATATGCAAACAAAGCGTATCTAAATTTGAAGCGAATAATTTTATACTATCCAGTGACGCTGTTATTTCATATAAAGATTTCAAATTTCTAAGAGTTGGAATACCTTTTAAATATCCTAAATCTTTTGCACTTTTATTTAAAGATGTTCTAAAACAATTAAATATAATTGAATCTTTATTCTCAAGTTTATTTATACCTTTTATAAGATTTTCAACTCTTCCAATTATTTTTAAACAAGCAATACTAAGATTAGTTCCTGCGCTACTCCAGTAATCATTTTTACCATCATTAAGTCCTAAAACACTTACAATAAAATCTTCCAAGTTTGCTTCACTCATGTATTTAATGATGTTTATTGATTCACCCCATGGTTTACCAATTTCTACTACATCATCTAATCTATTGTGTCTTTTTGCTAATGCTTTTACAGCATTATGCTCTTTACCTTTATAATCCATTACTAATATTCCATCATTTTGTGAAATTCTCTCATTTAGATTTGGATAGATATAAGATGTTGTTTTTCCACAACCTGTTTGTCCAACAGCACAACTATGTGTATACTCTTTAGGAACAATCAACTCTTTTTCTTTTCTTACTTTTACCGTACTTTTTTTTACTTTTGATGGCATAAATCCAATAGTTGCGAACATGTTTTCTCCTAGAAATTTAGATTAATTTAATTTTTATACTTTTGATAATAGATTTTTAGCTAGGTTTTAACTAGCTTTTTTAAATTCAATTCTTGTGATTATTTCATCAGCTAAACCGTACTCCAAAGCATCATTAGCATCAAAGTATCTATCTCTATCTGTTAATTTCTCAACATCAATTAAAGCCAGATTACATCTATTTGCAATCATCTCATTTATACTTTTTTTCATTTTAATAATTCTATTTGCAGTTATTTCAATATCACTAGCTTGTCCACTAACTCCACCCAATGGTTGGTGAAGCATAAGTTCTGAGTGTGGAAGCATATATCTTTTTTCACCATTTAAAAATATTAATGCTCCCATAGAAGCTGCTAATCCTATTGTATATGTATAAACAGGAGCTTCAATTAAATTCATAGTATCAATAATTCCATATCCATCTAAAACACTTCCACCTGGAGAGCTAATATATAGATGTATTGGTTTTTTACTATTTTTTGCATTTAAGAACAATAGTTGTGAAATTATACTTGTCATTGCAATATTATTAACAGGTGTCATAAGCATAATAACTCTATCATCTAACATTTTTGTAAGTAAATCACTCACAACTTCTTTATCGTCTTTTTTATAAATAACATTTGGCATAAAACTCATTTTTAACTCCTGTGTTTAATTTGTATAGTGAAATTATTACATAGAGGGGGAACAAAAAAATGTTCCAGTCTTTAATTTATGTTTAGCAGGGCTTGTTATAGATGCTAAACAAAGGAACAGTTGAATTATAGATTGCTACGTGGATATTCAGGTGTCGCATTACGGAAGAATTTGTTTTTTGGAAGTTTTTTAAAGAAATTTTATCAAGATAGGTCTTTTTACCTATCTTGTGTTATTTTTTATTGATTTATTGAGGAAGAGAGTATAATTCTTTTAAAAGTTTTAAATTTTCAATTAGAGTTGGGATTTCATTAAAATCTTCTTCATCTGTTGTAAAACATATGTTTTTATCAGTTATAACAGTCATAACTGTTGGGTTATCATTAACATTTTCCCACTTTGCTGATACATAAAAGATTCCATTTTCTTTAGATAATGAACTTAATGGAGCAATTATGTCAAATTTATATTTATTATAATATTCTTTAATTTTTTCTTTCCACTGTATTAGATACTCAGCATCATTTAGCTTTCCTAAATGCTCAATAATACATTTTACATTATCTATAACTATTGGAGTTTCTTTCTTTTCTTCACTAAATTCAACAATAGGTTCTGGTGCTACGATAGTAAAATCAGGAATTCTATAAGCTTTATCTGTTGGCTTAGGATAAGTTAACTTATATGTATTAACTTCACCTTCTCTTCTTAGTTCAACTTCGTAAAAGTAAGGGATTTTAAGATTATCAAAAATTAGCATCAAAATTGCTTCTGACCAAGACCTAGTTTTAAGACCATTATGAGTAGTTATTTCAATAGCGTCATCTTTATCAGAAATAACATCTTCTTTATTTTCATTATTTCTTTTTGCTGGATCATTTGCACCAATTTTAAATTCAAAATTAGTATAAATTTTACTTAAATCTATACTTTTAAGATATTTAAATGACTTAGTATCTTGAACTTCTTTTTCATAGAGTTTTGGCATTAATAATCTATCTTCTTCCCCTTCTTCCCCTTCTTCCCAAACAAAAGCACCATTTTTATGATATGTTGTAGTTAAATTAGAATATTCCAACATTAAAGCACAATATAAATCCTGTTTTCTTCTATACTCTATGCCATTATAATTTATAGGATAATCAATAGAAGATTTTTCCCACAGGTACTTATCTTGCTCAAATATATTCATATTTCTATGCGCAATTGAAGGAAGCATTGTTAGAGCTTGAATATTTTTTTCATGATATAAAATATACATCTTCTGTTCAGGTCGAGTTAGTGCTGTGTAGATTAATTCTCTTGTGATTAAAGAGTTGTTCTTTTCAGGTAATACCAATATCACAATAGGAAAACCACTTCCTTGAGATTTATGAACAGTTATTGCAAATCCGTAGTCATATTCACCATTTAGATTATTTTCATTAAATTTTATTTTTTGGTCATCAAAAACTATTTTTTCGTCTGATCCTGTAATATATCCCATAGTACCGTTTGATAAACCTGTCTTTTTATCATTTATATTATAAATAAATTTATAACCTAATTTATCAGTACCTAAGGTATCAGTAAAAATCTTATTTATAGCATTCGTTCCACTATCTCCAATTCTATTTGGAGTTAATATTTGAATTTTTTCATTCAAAGCTATAATATTTGTTTTAAAATTTTCTATATTCTCATTCTCTAACTTATAAATAGCTTTTAGTTTATCTTCTATTTTCTTTTCTGCATCACTAGAATAAGAACAGAGTTTAAAATTATTACTTTCTTTTTTTAGATTTGTCTCTTCTAATTGCTTTTCTTTATCTCTTAAAGTCAAAGAGTGTTTTATAAACAGTGAACTGTCGTCTGCTCTATGAGAAGTCTCCATTTTAGCAAGGCAAATGTTATGAAAGCTACTCTCTAAAAAAAGGTGATTATAAATATTTTTTGATAAAGCACCATAACCAATAGGTGGTAACTGTTTAATATCTCCTAATATTATAAGCTTATTTGGTTTTTTGGTTTTCAAAATATAGTATAAAGTATCTAAAGTAATCATAGAAATTTCATCTATAATTAGTACATCTATTTCCTTATCATTTTTTGCTGTATTATAGAACCTTGCAAAAAGGTTCTTATTCCAATATATTTCGTTATCCACTATATAGCGATCTGCTGTTGAAATTTTTTTGTCTTTATTATCAGATGTTTCGGTATTTAGGAATAAATGGCTATATATCTTAGGAAATGTTTCTTTATCATCTTTTATCTTATTTTTCAAAACATTTGCTGCTTTTCCACTAGGAGTTAATACTTGAAAGTCTGGAACTGTTTCTTGAGAACATAAATAATCAAGATAATGACAAAGAGTATGAGATTTTCCACTTCCTGCAACACCTGAAATAAACACAAAATCAAGGGTTTTCATTTTTATTAAAGAAAATTCACTCTCTCTATATTTATTATTAGGATTTTCTCTTTCAAATTCTAGTTGTTTTTGTAAAACTTCTTCTTTTTTAGATAAAGATTTTTCGATTAACTCCTCAATCTCTCCTTTAATATATGTTTCTCTGATAGCAAACTCTTTAAGAGTTAAAAACTTCAATTTCTCTTCAAATTTAAAAATAGCTCTAAAGTTCTTTTCTCTTATAAGTTTTGCATCAAAATTTAAAGTAAAGTCTTTTTCTGAGTTAATAGCAAATTTAAGAGAATTTATATTATATTTTGTAAAATCTTCTATTGTAATAAATTTCTCTATACCTCCATCAAGTTCAATAAGTCTATTTACTAAATACTCTTGTGCATCTTCATAGCTAACCCAAACATGTCCAGTTTGTTTTTCTTGTTTTTTTATATATTCACAAACAATAGCTCTTAATCTAAATGGATTGTCTTTTTGAAAAGCATCTTTTGGTAAAGCATCTTTTTTAATTATTTTTTGTCCCCAATCAATATCATCTAAAAGTAAAGGAGCATCATCGTTTTGAATATATTTTTCGAAAAGTAAATATGGGTTTTTATTGATATCAGCTAATTTCATAATCTTTTTATTATATAAGTGTTTAATAACTCTTTCGATAGTAAGTGAATTATATATGGGATATTTTATAAGAGTATTTATAGTAAACTTATTTAGAAAATTATTAAAGATTTTATACGTTTTTGTATTTTCGTCGAAAAAGGTTAATTCATTTAATTCAAATTCACATACATCTACTCCACTACACAGCTTTAAAAAGTTTTCATAAGTAAAAGATTGACCTTTGTCTTTAAATTGTTTTTTAAATATATCAATTTCTTTACTCTCAAAATAATCTTTTATTGCCCATAAACCTGGATAGCTAAGATTCTTTTGTACATCTTGAAGATCTTTAATACTCTTTTTTAAAAATAGTATAGACTCATTATCACAAAAGTGCCATTTCTTATTAGAATCAGCATCTTTTGAAGCAGCTTCGATTTTTCCCCACAAGTCTTTATCTTGTTTCAATTTCATTATTTGCTCATACATTCTTCGAGCATATTTTAAAATTATCATAGTAGGCACTATTTTTGATTGTTCTTTAGAAAAGAAAGTTTTATCACTATCTTCTATTTTTAAGGCTTCAAGTATTTCTTTAATTGTTTCTTTAATTGAATCATCTTTTTTTAAAGCTATTAATTCATGAAATGGGAATCTAAAAAGATAGTGTTTACCTGTATTATCATAATGATTATAACAATAAATTTTCCCTCTTCTTTTATCATCAACAGTATTAAGAACTCCGATTTTATTTTGTATTTGTCCTAATCCAGTTAGAAGAGTATCTACTTCTACTTGTGACTCCTCTACAATAGTATTTCTAGCATAAAAAAGAGTAAAAGAAAATTTCTCTTGTATTTGCTGTTCATTATATGTTCTATATGAGCCACCATGATAATATTGATTTTTTTTTGAAAATATACTAAAAGTATCTCCAGATTTTGTCTTATCAATATTCCCTTTATTGTCAAAACTAACAAAAGTAAGCTCACCAGTAGGCATTTTAATACCATATATAAATTTCTTTATCTTTCCATTGTCTTTTATTGTGTAGATCTTTCTTTCGGCATTATCTGAGTAATAATCATATTTTAAATTATTATTATCCTTTAAATAATATCCATCCTTTTCTTCATATTTTCCTTCGGCTAAATGATTCGAAGAAATTATTATTCTAGCTATCTCTGTAGTTGGATTTATAGCTGGATTTATAAAATTTCCAATAATAGGTTTGTCACCATTACAAGCATGTTCTTCATCTAAAAACATTCTTGAAGTTAAGTGGTAATGTACGGGAGTATTTTGTGTTTCTTGTGTATTACTTTCTAGTTCATTATTTGTATTTTCATCTGGCATTTTGTTTCCTTTATATTTTTATATTAGTTCTTAAACTTTTCTATACTCTTATGTATAACCTTAGCACTGGGAACAACACTAGAAGATAAATCCAAGTGCACATCTTGATCATCAAATATATTCTGGGGACAGTATACCTAACTATCTTCATTTTCGCTTTTGTCCTAATTTTCTATTTTTTAATCTACCCATGTCAATAATTTTATTTTATCATAGAGATATGAAACCAAATATTGCTGAAACTTTTTAAACACTTTTGTAAAAGAAGTGTTCGATAAGCCATTTTGCATATATTACATTTATATTATTGTTAGTTGTAAAATTAAATGTATGATTTAATTTTTTTATTCCATAACAATTTTCAAATTTTACTTCTTCATTTATTAGTAATTTATTCATGTAAAACATTCCCAAAAAGAACTTTAATTAATCGTAACAACACTCGTCCCATCACCTTTAGGCTCAACTCTAATCTGCAATGGAATTCTCTCTTTCAAGGCTTCCACATGGGAAATTACACCAATCATTTTTCCCGTGCTTTGGAGTTGATTTAAGGCATTTAATGCTAGTTCTAGGCTGTTGCTGTCTAGAGTTCCAAACCCTTCATCTAAGAAAAGTGAATCTATGCTGATTTTTTGACTGGCTAAACTTGAAAGTCCTAACGCTAAGGAGAGACTTACAATGAAACTCTCACCTCCTGATAGGGTGTTTACACTTCTTATGACATCGCCTTGAAAACCGTCAATTATCTCTATTTCTAGGAGTTTACCTGAGTCTAGGCTTCTTTGGAGTTCGTATCTTGGGCTTAAGATATTTAGGTGTTTATTGGCGAGATAAATTAACTGGTCTAGCGTGATTCCTTGGGCAAATTTGGCGAACTTGTCGCCCGTGGCGGAACCTATCATTTCGTTTAGTTTTACCCATACTTTAAAGGCTTCTTTTTTCTTTTGTAGCTCTTTGATTTTATCTTCGTGCTTTTTGATATTTTGCGCGTTTATTTCCAGCTCTTTTTCTGCGCTTCCTATGTTTTTTTGAAGTTCATCAATAGTTGTTTGTAAGGCTTGAAGCTCTTCGTTTACTTTTTCTAGATCTTTGTTGGAGAGATTTAGCTCTTTGTGTGCGTGTAGTTTTTTTGTTGTATCATTTTTTAGCGTTACTGTTTGTGAATATTTCTCTTCTAACTCTTTGCATATTTTTGTTAAAGGCACAAACTCTTCTTTGGTTAAAAGTGCTTTCTCAAACGCTTCCTTTGAACTAAAACTGTACTCACTTAACGCTTTTTCAAACTTCTCTTTGAGTGCTTTTAGTTTGGCGTTGTCGGTTGTTTGTTTTAACGATAGAGCCTCTATTTGTTGGGTTAAAAAAGCATTGTTTGAGTTGAGTTTTATCAGTTCATTTTGTAATGCGTTCTCTTTTTCTTGAACGGCATGAAACTCTTTAGTTATGGTTTGTTCAAAGGCATCTGTGTTGGGAATATCTAAAACTGTTTTAGCATCTGCTTGGAGTTTTTTTATCTCTTCTTTTATGGCACTTTGCTCTTTTTTAAGCTCTTGGATTGCTGTCATTAGGGTGTTTACTTTTACTTCTTTGTGTAAAGCGTTGTTATATTGTTGTTGTAACTGCTCTTTTTTTAAAGAGAGTTGGTCTTTTTTGTCTCTTAAATAAACAATCTCTAAAAGCTCTTTTTCTATTTGCTCTTTTTGTTCAGTTAAGTCTATTTTTGAATTTTCAGTAAAGGTAAAGTTACAACTTTTAAAAAACCCGGTTATGTGTGTTTTTGCTGTTTCTTGTTTTTGAAGCTCTAAAACAGAGGCTTCTTGCTTTGCTTTTAGTTTGGCTAAGTGTATTTCACTTTGCTTTAACTGCTCATTTTCTTGGATTAACAAAGAGTCTTGGGTTGTTATTTTTTGTGTGGTTTCATCTGTATTAAAAATAAGTGTGTGGTTGATATAGGGGTGTTCTTTTGAACCACATAAAAAGCACTCTTCACCTTCTTTTAAACTGGCTCTAGCCTCTTCATATTTAATAATTAAAAGCTCTTTTTCACGGGTTTGTTTTAAAACTTGAAGCGTTTGTTGGATTTGGTTGATGTACTTTGATTTTTCTGCATTTAAAGTAGAATTGTTTTCTATTAAAGAAGTCAGTTCAGCTGTTAATTTTTTTTCATTTTCTATGGTTTGTAAGAGGGTTTTAAACTCATCAAATGACTTTAAAAGCTCTTCTTGTTGTTTTAATTTTGCTCTTGACACACTCTCTTTTTGTGAAGTAGTTGTTGTTTTTTCTTCTATTGTTTTGTACTCTTCTTGAACTGTTTTAAGTTCCTCGGCAATTATTTGCATCTGTTTGGTTTGGTTTGCAAAATATGTTTGTATTAAAGTTTCATCGTTTAAAAGAGCAGTGGCATCTGCTTCAAAAACATTTGCTAAAGCATTAAGTTGGTTGAGTAGTTTTGTATTTATCTGTTCAATGGACTCTTTTTTAGAGTTTATTTGTGTCTCTAAGGCTCTTAACTCTTTTATTTTTAAACTGTTTTGTGCAAAGGTGAGTTTCTCTTTTTCAAGCTCATTTTTAACTAATACAGACTCTTGTGTTTTTATGTGTAAAGTTTTTGTTAATGCTTCAAACTCTTTTTTTACTGTTTCTAGTTTGGTGTGTTCTTCGTGTATTGTTTGAAGAATTTGATTTTTTTCTTGATTTAGAGGTTGTATTTGTATGGCTTTATTGGCTAATTCTAGCTTTAAAAAATCCTCTTTTTTGCTCTCTTTTTCTTTTGATATTTGTTCAAACTCATGTGCAAGTTTTATGCTGTCTGTTTCTAACTTGTGTAAATTTTCTACATAGGAAGCTATTTTTTTAAGCTCAATTTCTTTTTTATCTAACTCTTGTTTTTGAGTAATTGCTGTTTTTAATGTTATTGTTTTTTCTTCTACGGCTTGGTTTTGGAGCAGTTCTATACTTCCTAATGAGTTTTCATCGAGTTCAATGGCTTTTTTATGTGTGGAATAGGTTTCGTAAATGCTTAACGATATTTGTTTATAGATTTGCGTTCCCGTAATATTTTCAAGTAAGGTTGAGCGTTCGTTCTCTCTTGCTTTTAAAAAGGCATCAAACGAGCCTTGAGCTAACATCATGGATTGGATAAATCTATCAAAATCAAGCCCCGATAACTCTTCTACTACTTTTGGAACTCTAGATAAATAGGACTCTAATACCTTTGTTGACTCAACTTCGACTATTTCCATTTTTGCAGATTGAAACTTACCTTCGGCACTTTTTCTTGCTCGGTTTACGCCCCAAGAACTTCTGTACATTTTGCCTTTTACTTCAAACTCAACTTCACAAAAGCACTCCCCCGTGTTTCTGCTCATAAGTTCATTTGCATTTGTAAGTCTGGCCGTTCTTCCATACAAAGCACAGGTAATAATATCTAGAATAGTGCTTTTTCCTGAACCCGTGGGTCCCGTTATGGCAAAAAGCGATTCATCTTTTAAAAACTCTACAAAGTCTATTTTAAACTCACCTTTTAAGGAGTTAATATTGAGTGATTTTACTTTTAATATTTTCACGAAACACGCACCTTTGAAAGGATTTGGTTAAAGTTACGTATAAGATCATCTTCTAGCTCTTTATCTTCAAGTTCTTCTTGCGTTAACCTTTTTAAAAAGACATCTTCAACGCTTAGTTCATCTAAACTTATGGCGTGTAACTCTTTGGCTTGAAGTTGTTTTGGGCTTTTGTCTATTTTTACAGCTAAAAGAGTAAGCTCTAAGCTTGAAGCCAGTTCTCTTATTTCACTGTTGGCAAACATGGGGTTGTCATCATTTATATGCACTTCTATCCAAGACGTTTTATCTTCTATACTTTTGAGTTCACTTTTTAAAGTTTCACAAGTGCCTTTTAAAACGATGAGTTTTTGAGTTATGGGAACGGCTAACTCTTCTACAGCTACTTTGGTTTCCTTGTCTGTTTTATTAAGCGTTACAAGATTTACCTTTTGAGTGTTTTTTAATTCAGAAAAACTAAGAGGAATGGGAGAACCTGAATATCTTACATGTTCATTATTTCCAACAATTTGATTGATATGAAGATGCCCTAAAGCCACATAATCAAACATAGAAGCTAAATAATCACCACCAATATCAAGAGTTCCACCTATATAAATATCTCGTTCACTTTGACTTGTTCGGCTTCCAACCGTTGTTAAATGTCCCATAGAAATAATAGGAATATCTTTATCTTTTTTTAGTTCAAGTGCTTTTGAGTAGCAATTCTCATAATAAGCTTTAATTCCACTGTTTGCTAATTTTTCTTTTTCACTTATTGTTTTTCCACTTAATGATTTTCGTATCACGCTGTCTCTTAAAAAAGGAACAGCACAAACAACAGCTTTTAAATCATCATTTTTATATAGGGGAATAGTGACATCTTCATCTTCATCACCACTTGTAATCACATGAATATTTAAAACTTCCAAAAGCTGTTTTGGAGCTTTAAGCGTTGAAATTGAATCATGATTCCCAGCAGTTATAACAGTAGTAATTAAGGTTTTAATATGTGAAAGCTCTTTTAAAAAGTTATAGTAAAGTTCAAGTGCATAATTGGGTGGCGTTCCTGTATCAAAAATATCTCCTGAAACTAAAAGCAGGTCTATTTCTTTTTCTTTAAGGGTTTCTAAAAGCCAAGAAAAAAACGCTTTGTGTTCGTCTTCTCTGCTTTTTCCCATAAAATTTTGTCCAAGATGCCAATCGGAGGTGTGCAGTGATTTCATAGTGTTCCTAAAATAGTTGTTATTGTGATTATTAAAAATAGTACTTATTTTATCAGAAAAAGAGTTGTAAATGAATTCAAATAATTATATAAAGAGTTATAAAAGTAACAAATAAGAAAAAATAATAATAATTATTCTTTAAAGCGTATAACAATTTTAAATATTTTGACCTTTTGTAACAATTTTTTTCAAATTTTTGTTTTCTTTAAGAGTGACTGTTTAAATTGACGTAGGTCAATACAACTGTAGATTTAATTGTTATACAATGGCTTTATTGCTGAAAACTACTATTTTTAAATAGTTCTTAAGTATCTTTTTAAGGAGTTTATTGCCTATGCAATTACATTTAAAATCTAAATTACTTTTTTTATCGTTTCTTCCTATTACTTTTATTTTAATTCTTTTTGTAATTATCATTATGAATGTATTTGAAAAAAAAGAGAAACTTGAAGATATAAAGAAAAATATTACGGAAGCAAAGGCAATTTCCAGAATTATACATTATATTCAAATAGAAAGAGGGCTTTCTTCTACTTATGTTTCGCGAAATAACAATGAAATTAAAATATTACTTTTGGCGTCTAGAAATAATTCAAATCAAGCCATTTCAGATTATAAATATATGCTTGAAGCTACGCAACAAAAAGATAAAAATCTTTTTACAGATACTTTTAAAGATATTATGCTTTATCGACACTCTATTGATACTTTTATCGTTAATAGTGACAAAATTATAGATTTTTATTCTGAAATAGTTTCGCACTTTCAAAACAGAATAAAAGAGCTTCCCTCAATTATGGAAGACAAAGAGAACAGCACCTATATAAGGGCTTATGACTATTTGCTGCACTCTAAAGAGTCTTTGGGAAAAATAAGAGCACTTCTTAGTGATGCCTTTATTAATACAACAAAGTTTGAAACAATGCAACGATTATCTGCGTATCTTGAAGTATATAACACCAACAGTGCTAACTTTCAAACCATTGCTTCGGCTCATTTATTGAAGTTTTACCATGAAACTTATTCTCAAGCTAGTGTTATTACTACTTTTGAGATTATCCATAATGTATTAAATGACAGAACATATAGAACAGATTCTTTGTTTTGGTTTGAACAAGCTTCCTCTTCTATTAATTTATTAAATATTATAGAAAAAGAAATTTTTAATAAACTTACCTCTTCAATTGACCGTAAAATAAACGCTACCATTTACAGTTTAAGTATGCTGTTTATCTCGTTAGGGACTATTTTATTGTCGGTAGCTTTTTTAATGAGATTATTATCTAAAAAAATTCTGTTTTCAACCAATCAATTGGAACAATCGTACGAAGAGTCGTTGCAACTTCTTGAACAGTATAAAGCTACGGTTGATACAAGTTTTATTGTTTCTAAAACCGACCCCAAAGGAAATATCACTTATGTAAACAGTGAGTTTTGCCTTATTTCTGGGTATGAAGAAGATGAGTTATTGGGTAAATCACATAATATTATACGACACCCCGATACGCCAAAAGAAGTTTTTAGACAAATGTGGCACACTATTAAAGAGGAGAAAAAACCGTGGCGAGGAGAAGTTAAAAACCTTAAAAAAGATGGAGGTATATATTGGGTTAAGGCTATTATTAATCCTATTTTAAACTCCAATAATGAAGTTATTGAATATATCTCTATTCGTACAGATTTAACGCAAGTTATGCAACTGCATTTAGAGCTTGATTCCACGCAAAGAGAAATTATTTATAAAATGGGTGAGATTGGAGAAACCAGAAGTAAAGAGACAGGAAACCATGTAAAAAGAGTGGCGTATTACTCAAAACTTTTAGCGCAACTGTATGGATTGAGTGCTGAAGAAGCAAATATTTTATTTATGGCAAGCCCAATGCACGATATTGGAAAAGTTGGAATTCCTGATTCTATTTTAAATAAAGCAGGCAAGTTAACTCCTGAAGAGTTTGAGGTAATTAAAAGCCATACTACTTTGGGTTATAATATTTTAAAAAATTCAGAAAGAGAGATATTAAAAACAGCTGCCATTGTGGCGTATGAACATCATGAAAAATGGGATGGTTCAGGTTACCCACGAGGTTTAGAAAAAGAGCAGATTCATATTTTTGGAAGAATTACTGCCGTTGCTGATGTATTTGATGCTTTGGGCCATGACAGAATTTATAAAAAAGCGTGGGAAATAGAAAGAGTGCTTGAATTTTTTAAAAAAGAGAGAGGAAAACATTTTGACCCTCTTTTGATAGATCTATTTTTCAAAAACTTGGATAAATTTAAAGAGATTAAGGGTAAGTTTGAAGATGTGATGGAAGATTAAGCAATATAAATTCTATTGCTTAAATAAATTTAAAGTTTCTAAAGTAACAAAAACTAAATAAAATCTTCGGCAGCTCAAACTTGTTTGAGCTAAAAAGCTGTTGAGACATTAACTATCAATATATTATTATGCCATTTTATTAAAAAATTATCTTAAATCTGTCGGATTTTGTACTTATTTTTTATGATAAAATAATATTATTCTAAATTAAAGAAAATCTTTAAAACCACTCAAATAAGTTCTTTTAGGATACATGAGTGATGTTCTAAGGAGTCTATTTAACGCACATTAATTTAGAATTATATACGCAAGAAAATAATAAGGAGAAAATATGACAAAAATAAAAGTAGCTATTGTTACTTCATTTTTAATGTTTCAAAGTTTTACAGTTGAGGCAGATGCTTGTTCTCGTGTGATATATGAAGGTACAGATTCAAGATTTATAACAGCACGAAGTATGGATTGGAAAGAAGATATTCCAACTTCTCTTTGGGTTTTTCCAAGAGGAATGAATAAAGATGGAGGAATTGATGAAAACTCTATTAAGTGGAAATCAAAATATGGAAGCATAGTAACTGCTGGTTACGAAGCTGCTACAAATGATGGAATGAATGAAAAAGGATTAGTTGCAAACTTACTTTATCTAGTAGAGTCTGATTATGGAACATCTTCAAATCCAACTATGTCAATAGCTGCTATTACTCAATATGTATTAGATAATTTTTCAAGTGTAAAAGAAGCGGTTGAGTCTTTAGAAAAACCACCATATTTTCAAATAATTGCTCCATCTATGCCAAAAGGTGAGAAAGCCAGTTTACATTTATCAATTTCAGATGCCAAAGGGGATTCAGCAATTGTAGAGTTTATAAAAGGGAAGATGGTTATTCATCACTCAAAAGAGTATAAAACTATGACAAACTCTCCTGTGTTTGAACAACAATTGGCAATTGCTGGATATTGGAAATTAGTTGATGGAAAACAGATGCTTCCAGGAACATATAGAGCAGCAGATAGGTTTGCAAGAGCCAGTTATTATACCAATACCATAGCACCTGCAACTACAAAAAGAGAAGCTGTTTCAACGGCATTTAGTATTATTAGAAATGTAAGTGTTCCAAGAGGAATAAGTAGCCAAAGTGAGCCAAATGTTGCTTCAACTTTATGGAGAACAGTATCTGATCAAAAATCACTTCAGTACTATTTTGATTCAGCAACTTCGCCATCTATTTTTTGGGTAGATATTGCAAAGCTAGATTTAAAAGAGGGTGCTAAAGTTAGAAAACTTGACCTTACTGATTATCCTGCATATGCGGGGGAGTCGTCTGCACAATTTAAAGATGCAATTCCATTTAAATGGTTAAAATAAGCTTTTAAGCCAAAGATTAAATCTTTGGTTTAACTTCAGCACAAATAGATTAAAATCTTATTCATAGGTAAATAAAATTCGAAATAAAGAAGAAAATTGTTAAAAATATTTTTAATTATATTATTCGTATCTTTAAATTGTTTTGCCAAAGAGATTAAAACTATCGATTTTAATGGAGAGATTGATTTAATTTTAGGGGATTTTTCTAAGTCGAATTTAGAAAAAGTTTGTGATATTTCATATCCAGCTATTTATAAATTCTGGAAAGAAAAACCTTTATTTAAAGAAAGCGATATAAAAATTTGTGAAAATTTATTAACTGATTATGCACAAAGTTTAGGCTTTTACAACTCATTAATCTCTTATAAAATAGAAGAAGATAAAGTAACTTTTAATATCAAAAAAAATGAACAAATAAAAATAGCAACTATTGCAATTGAAGATGAATATGAAAATATTATTGAATTAAAAGTAAATGATGGGTTTATTGCTTCAAATTTTACAAATTCTAAAAAATATATATATAAATATTTAGCAAATACAGGTTATGCAAAAGCGGTACTTCATGCAAAAGCTTATGTGGATATTGATGAGTATAAAGTAAATATAGAATATACAGTTATAAAAAATAGTATTCAGAAATTTGGTGATATAAATATTTTAAATAATGCCAAAATAGATACCTCTTTTTTAGAAAAAAATATTGAGTTTATAAAAGGACAAAACTATAATTCAAGCTTAATTGATAAAACGTATGAAAACCTTTACAATTTTGGTATTTATAAATATATACACATAGAGCCAAATTTAGATACAAATACAGATGATATTCCTATAAATATAAATTTAATTCAAGGAGATTATCGAGAAATTTCTTATGGTATTGGTTATGATACTAATACAAAAGCAAGGTTTAAAGCTCAATATAAAAATGATAATTTTTTAGGAAACTTAAAAAGTTTTACAATAGGAACAAAAGTAACTCAAGATGGATTTGAAATTTATAATAACTTATATAATCCCTATTTTATAAAAGATGACATATCTTTAAATAACGATATATCTTATGAGAATATGGATTATACTAGTTATTCTCAAAAGAAAATAGAGGAGAAACTCTCTTTATCAAAAGATTTTTTTGGCTTGTCTCACACAGTTGGAGTTTTGCTTGAACACTCCACTTTACAATCAGATTTAAAAGAGTATCAAAGTGGAAGTTATTTATTAAATTCATTTTTCTATGAGACGGTAATGGATAGAAGAGATGATGTTTTGAATCCAAAAAATGGATATTATCTCTCCTTTTATATAGAAAATGGAACAAAAGTAATAGCTAGTGAGATTGACTATATAAAAACTTTGACTCAAGCTAGATATATAAAAACTTTTGATAAATTTACAAGCTCTTTTAAAACAACTATTGGAACGCTAAATAAAGATTTGCCAATATTTAAACACTTTTTTGCAGGTGGGGATTACAGTAACCGTGGATATGCTTATGAAAAAGTTGGGAAAAAAGATTATGACGATAATCCTTACGGTGGGTTATCAATGATTGATAGTAGTGTTGAGTTTGAATATGCCATAAAAGAAGATTTTGGAATTGTAACTTTTTTTGACTCTACCATGCTAAGTCTTGAAACTAATAAATTTAATGAAAAGTTTTATAACTCTTATGGCGTGGGAGTTAGATATTATACACCTATTGGACCACTAAGAGTTGATTTAGGTTTTCCTCTTGATGATGGTGGATTTGTCTTTCACGTAGGAATAGGGCAGGTATTTTGAAAAGCTTAAAAATTATATTTTTTACCCTAATTATTTTATTTGGGATAACTTTGTTAACTTTAATAAACTCGAATCTTGTAACATCAAAAATATTTGAGTATATAAGTAAAGAAGTTCCAATTAAATATAGTAAAGTTGAAGGCTCTTTATATTCAGGAATAAAAATAGTAGATTTAAACTATGATGATATGGTAAAGATTGAAGCAGTTTTTATAAAGCCTAATCTTTTGCCACTGCTTCTAAAAGAGATTTATATTTATGATTTAAAAATAGAGAAAATAAGCTTTCAACGTAAATTCTATGAATATTTAAAACAGGCTCCAGAGAAAGACGAGGAAAAGTTTGAACTACCTTTTACTCTTTTTATTGGAAATTTTGAGGCAAGTTTATATGATTTTGTCTATGAAGAGCAAAAAATTGATGAACTTTTATTAAAATCAAAAAATATAAGTTCAGATTTGAAAGATTTTGTCAGTGCAGAAATTTTTACAAAAATCAAATCAAATATTGCAAATCTTGAAGCAAATATAAATATAGATAAAAACAGTTATAGTCTGAAATCAAAAATAGATTTAAAAAGGTTTATTGAAACTACTTTTAACCTTGAGGCAAAAGGTGATTTAGACAAAGTTGAGTTTGTAATAAAAAATGATGCTTTAAAAATAGAACAAGATAACCAAATTGTAGATATAAAAGATATTAAACTTTTTGGAAACTATGACCTAAAGAGTTTAAATCTTGCAATTACGCAGTTAAGTGCCCATTTAAAATATAATGAAATTTCTTCAAATATCAAAGCAAATGTGTCTATGCAAAATAATAATGTAGAGAGTTTGATTTTCGATATAGATGTACAAACAACTATAAAAAAGAGCAGTTATGAGTTTTTAGAAAAAGATTTAGTTTTAAAAACAAAATTAAGTGGAGATTTAAAAAAAATTAAATTCTTTTCCAAACTAGAGGAGAATTCTATAAAATTAGATGAAAACCTTATAGAAATAGAAAATGTAATAGTTGATGGAATTGCTAAAATAAATCATAAAGATATAGATATTTTGGCGGATTTTAATCTTATATCAAATCTGGCAAATAAAAAATCAAAAGTAGAAGTAAAACTAAATTTAGAAAAAATAGATGAGCTATCAATACGTGCAAAATCTTTAATACAAAACTTAAATTATAAAGATTTTAATCTAAACCCAGTTGGAGATATAGATATAAACAGTTTTTACAATAAAGGCTCTTTAAATGTTGATTTAAACTCAAAATTAGTTAATTTACAATTAAAAAGTCCTGATTTAAAGGAATTTATTTTTGATATGGATATTAAAGATTTAAATCCTAATAATTTTTATGAACTTGATAAAACAGTGCAAATTTCAAAAATAAGAGGGAAAATAAAAGGTGAATATAAAGAAAATCTTTTATTAAATGTAGCTTTGATTTTAAATGACTCTTTTAAAATAGATTCGAATATAAGAACAAATAAAGAGAATGTTGAAGTGTCAATAAAAAATAGTTCATTTCAAGTTGCTATAGATAAAGAAGATGATTTTATAAAAATAAAGGCAAATATAAGAGAACTTGAAAATCTAGAAAAAGAGCTTGTAAAAATTATACAACTACCAATATTGGGACTTCATGGTTCATTAAATTTAGAATTACAAATGGCTTCAAACTCTTTAGATAATGTTAGTTTCAAATTAAATAGCCCTAAAATAAAAATAGAGAATGAACAAATAGAAAAGATAGAAATAGAAGGAAACTTAAAAGATAAAAGCATCTTTTTAGATAAATTAAATTTTAATGTAGGTGAATTTTATGATATAAACCTACAAAAAAGTTTTTCTCTTTTAAATCAAGCTTTTTTCAATCTTGAGAATTTTGTTGGAAGTTTTAATTTCGATAATATTTTAATAAAAACTTCAAAAAAAGATAAAAACATTGTTTTAGCAATAGAGACAAAAAATTTATCTATGGGTCATAAATTATATGGAAGTGGTATTTTAAACTCAAATATAAATATCTATATAGAAGAAGGTGATAAGATTTTTGTACAAGGAGATATAAAAGCTAATAAACTAAAAATAATTTATAATATTCCCGCCATAAGTATTAGCAAAGATAAAGATATTATTATTGTTTCAAAAAAAAGCAAATCAGATTCAAGCGATTATTTTTTTGACAACATTTCACTAGCACTTACAATAACTTCAAATGATATACAATACAGTGTCAAAAATATTGATTTAAAAATGAATACTATATTAAATATAAAAAAAGAGTACTCCAAAGAGATTAAAATATATGGGTCTATTACTGAAATAGAAGGAATTTTTATTGAACTTGGGCAAACTTATAAAATAGAGAATTCAAGTGTTTACCTTAGCGGCTTGCCAGATAATCCTATCTTAGATATTAAAGCCTCAACAAAGGTAGAAGATATTTATATAAATATTTTAATAAGTGGATCTTTAAATAACCCTAGAATTAATCTAAATTCAAGTCCCGTAATGAATCAAAAAGATATATTGTCTTATTTGATTTTCGGAACAAATTTTTCGAATACTTCAAAAAATGAACAAAGTCGTCAATCTCAAGCTTCACTATTTTTATTAAATGAACTGTCAAAAGATTATGCAAGAGAGTTAGGGGTTGATAGTATATATTTTCAATATGATGCTAAAACTCAATATATAGAAACTCTTATAGGAAAAAATATTTCAGAAAAAAGTAAAATTGTATTAAAAAACAAAGCTCAAGGTGGGCAAATAGTTTTAATGAGAGAACTTGCAAAACTGTGGAATGTAGAATTGGGTTTTGAGGAAACAACTCAAAGTTTAGATTTAATATATAAAAAAAGATATTAAATCTTTGGAGAGTTTAACTTCTTAAAATTTGGATAAGCTATAACAGATTAAAGGAAAATTTGAAGATGTGATGGAAGATTATGGAAGCAGTTTATTAATTGCTTTTTTAGCGTTTTTCTTCGCACATTTTTTGTCTTCTGGTTTTTTTTTCATTACCATTTTAGTTACTTTTTTAGATAAAGTTTTTGTCTCTTTTTTATCTAGACCTGCTTTTTTAATTGCTTTTTTAACAATTTTTTTAATTGCTTTTTTTGAAAGTTCTTTTGACATATGTTTGTTCCTCATCTTTGTTTTTTACTAATATCTTTAGTAAATTGTGGCGATTATATGATTTTTTGAATATTTTGTCAAGCTAATGCTGTTTTTGATTTAATAATTTTTAGCTTGTTTTTGCTACAATAAGCCCTTAAATAACAACAATGGATAAAAAAATGACTGTAAAAATCGAATTGCCACATAATATAACCTATGATATTAATATTGATACACTTAAAACCTTAGCCTTTGATACAAAAGTGGTGGTTGTTACTAATTCTACGGTAAGTAAATTGCATTTAGAGTATTTAATGCAACACTTAAAAGGCAATGACATAAGTGTTGTTACTCTTTTTGATGGCGAAAAATATAAAACAATGGAAACGATTGAAATTATTTTAAATCATTGTTTTGAAAATAGATTGGACAGAAAATCTGTCTTAATTGCTTTTGGTGGAGGAGTCATTGGCGACATGACAGGCTTTGCAGCTTCCATTTATCAGCGTGGGATTGATTTTATTCAAGTTCCAACAACGCTTTTAGCACAAGTAGATGCAAGTGTTGGTGGGAAAACAGGGGTTAACAATAAATTTGGTAAAAATTTAGTGGGAACTTTTCATCAGCCTATTGAAGTGAATATTGATCCTTATTTTCTAACTACTTTGCCTAAGCGTGAGTTTGGGGCAGGGGTGGCTGAAATTGTTAAAATGGCAGTTACTTTTAACTTTGAATTTTTCCAATGGCTTGAAGAAAACGATTTATACGATTCAAAAAATATTCAAGAGGCTATTTGTAAGTCGGTTCAAACAAAAGCGTGGGTGGTTGGGCAAGACGAGAAAGAACAAGGCATTCGTGCTGCTTTAAACTACGGACACACCTTTGGGCATGTTATTGAAAATGAGACCAATTACAGCCAATATTTACATGGAGAAGCTGTGGGAATTGGAATGGTTATGGCAAATGCCTTAGCGGTTGAAATGGACTTAATGAGCCAAGATGAAGCTAGAAGAGTTAAAGCTTTACTTGAAAAATATAATATTCCAACTGCGTATAAAATAGACGATACACAAGCGTTTTATGACCATTTCTTTTTGGATAAAAAATCGCACAATAATAAAATAAAATTTATTTTACCCAAAGGCATAGGGGAGTGTAAAATTGTGGATTCAATTGAAAAACAAAGAGTAATTAAAATTTTAGAAGGGTTTAGC